>CAYLZW010000580.1:0-2671 GCA_964388085.1 uncultured Myxococcales bacterium
TACTCGCTGCCGACGCGGCCGACGTCGAACACCTGGCAGATGTTCGCGTGGTTCAACTGCACGACGACGCGGGCCTCGTCGATGAAGCGCGCCACGTACTCCCGGTCCTCGGTGAGCTCGGGGCGCAGCTTCTTCAGCACGCAATATTTCTCGGCGCCCAAAATGGCGCCGCGCTTGGCCAGGTAGACCTCGCCCATGCCGCCGCGCGCGAACGCCATCAACAAGATGTAGTTGCCGAACGGACGCGGGAAGGCCTCGCCGTCGTCGCTGCGCGGGTTCATCCTGGAGCGGGTCGCCGGTGTCGTCATCCGCTTCGTCCGCGCGCGTTCAGAGCTTCTCCCGCCTGCGTGCTCGCTCGCACGAAACCTCACACCGGGCCAGGCGCTTCACCGCGGGGCCGGAACGCGTTCGAGGGTACCAGAACGTGCCCGTGCGTCGGGGGTTCTGGACGTGCCCAGCGCACGAGATCCTCGCGCTGTCTCGTACGTGCGCCGAAGTGCTACATCGGCGCCATGCTCGCCCTGAAGGAGCCCTCACCGCCCGCGTGGCTCGCCTGTGCCCTGGCCGACATGGACAGCGTGCTGCGGGATCACGCCCACTGTGAGCACAAGGCGGCCGTCACCGCGCTCGCGTTCGTCAGCCGCTACCCGGACGATCCCGAGCTGGTGCTGCGGCTCTCCGCGCTGGCGGCCGAGGAGGCGGATCACCTGCGCCGGGTGGCCGCCCTCTGCAACGAGCGCGGCGTGCCGCTCGGACACCCCGAACGCGACCCCTACGCCAAGGCGCTCCTGTCCCACGCGCGTCCGGACGCGCTCGGCCACCGCGTCGATCGCCTGCTCGTGTGCGCGCTCATCGAGGCCCGCTCCTGCGAGCGCCTGAAGCTGCTCGCCGAGCACCTCGAGGACGCCGCCTTGCGCACCTTCTACGACGAGCTGTGGCGCTGCGAGGCGGGACACTTCACGCTCTTTCGCGAGCTGGCCGAGCGCTCTTTGGTGCTCGCCGGCGGGCTCGCGCAGGAGGACGCGAAGGCGCGCGTGAAGGCGCGTCTCGACGAGCTGGCGGAGGTGGAGGCGAGGGTGATGCGGGAGCAGCCGGTGCGGGCCGCGATTCACTGACATCGACGTCAGCGTCAGCCAAACGCGCGCGCCACGATCTCGCGCGCGGCATCGAGCTGTTGCTTCACGCTCAAATACAGCCGCCACTGCCCGGCGCCGCGCACGAGGTTGTGCTCGCCCCTCGTGGCAAATCGTTCCTGATCGAAGCCGAAATAGCGCTCATTCAGCGCGTCGCCGAGAAAGCGCGCCGCCAGCTCGAGGCTGATGGTCATCACCCCCGCCGCGAGCAGCGCGTGCTCGCGTGGCTCGAGGAGGCCCTCGACCGCGGCCGCATACCCCGACACCGCGGCCTCGAAGAGCGCGAGATCGAAGCGCACCTCGCCCTGGTCTTCGCCGCCGGGGTTACACCACGAGCGCAAGGCGTCGCCCATCTCGAAGGGCCAGACCATGCGCGCGAGGGTGTCGAAGTCCACCGCGCAGACGCCCTTGCCCTCGTCGTCGAACAGCAGGTTCGAGAGCTTGAGGTCACCATGCACATGGCGCAGCGGCAGGCCCGCGAAGGACGGCAGCCGGGCGGCCTCCTCGAGCACGGGCCCGGCCAGGCGCGCGACGTCGTCGTACAGCCGATGCGCGCGATGCTCCTCGAGGGCCGTGCGCAGGACGCCTGTGTGCTTGTCGGTGTCGTGCACGTTGCCGCGCGTGAAGCGGTAGTCGTGCTCGAGGTCCGAGAGCGCGCGGTGCAGGCGTCCGCTCAAGGCGCCGGCCTCGCGCGCGAGCGCCACGGACTCCATGCGCTCGTGGGTGTGCGTGCCGTCGATGAAGGTGAGCGCGCGCCAGACGCGGCCGTCGTCGTCGAGCGCGCACAGCTCACCGTCGTCGCAGGGGACGAGCAGCGGCGTGACGAGGCCGCGCTTCGCGAGGTGCATCGTGACCGCGCGGATGTCCTCGCACACGGCCGGGCTCCACAGCGGGTTCACGCGCTGCAGCACGAAGCGCTGCTCGCGCCCCTGCACGACGAAGGTCTCGTTGATGAGGCCTTGGCCGAGCGGAGCGGCGGGGCGGCCGAACAACACGCCCCAGCGCTCCATGACCCGGGCCGGGATCCCGGCCGGGATCACTTCATCAGCTCATTCACCGGCACGTAGGGCAGCCCGATCGCCTCGGCGACGGCCTTGTAGGTCACGTGTCCGCCGTAGGTGTTGAGGCCCGACCTCATGTCGTCGGCCTTGAGCGCCTCCTCGAGGCCGAGGTTCGCGAGCTTCAGCGTGTAGGGCAGCGTCGCGTGCGAGAGCGCGAAGGTGCTCGTGCGCGCCACGGCGCCCGGCATGTTGGCGACGCCGTAGTGCACGACGCCGTCGACGATGAAGGTCGGGTTGTCGTGCGTGGTCACGCGGCCGGTCTCGGTGATGCCGCCCTGGTCCACGGCGACGTCGACGATGACGGTGCCGTCCTCCATCTCGGAGAGCAGCTCGCGCGTGATGAGCTTCGGCGCGCGCGCCCCCGGGATGAGCACGGCGCCGACCACGAGATCCGCGCTGGCGAGCTGCTCGTGCAGCGTGTGCGGCGTCGAGTAGAGCGTCTGCGCGCGTCCGAGGAACACGTCGTCGAGGTACTCG
>CAYLZW010000581.1:0-2639 GCA_964388085.1 uncultured Myxococcales bacterium
GAAGGTGGCGCCGCGGCCCTCCACGCTGTGCACCTCGATGGCGCCGCCGTGGTGCTGCACGATGCGCTGGCAGAGCGCGAGGCCGAGGCCGGTGCCGCGGTCCTTCGTCGTGAAGAAGGGGATGAACAGGCTGTCGCGCACGGCGGCGGGGATGCCCGGGCCATAGTCGCGCACGCGGATCTCGACGAAGGCGCCGTGCTCGTAGAGCCCGAGCAGCGCGGCGTCGTGGCGCTCCTCGGCCGTCCTCGTCGACACCTCGATGGTGCCGGCGTGCTTCATGGCCTGCGCCGCGTTCAGCATCAGGTTGATGAGCACCTGCTGCAGCTGCTCGGCGTCGCCGCTCACGTCGGGCAGCTCGGCGTCGAGGTCGAGCTCCACCGAGACCTCGTCCGCGAGCGAGTGGCGCATGAGCTGGACGCAGCGCTTCACGCAGTCGTTGGCCGAGAGCGCGCTGAAGGTGCCGCGGAAGGGGCGCGCGTAGTCGAGGAACTGCGTCACCACCGTGTTCAGGCGGTTCACCTCGTCGACGATCACCTCCATGAGCTCCTCGTCGTGCTCCGAGGGGTGTTTCGGATCGAGCTCCTGGGCCGCGCCCTTGATGGCGGCGAGCGGGTTTCGGATCTCGTGCGCGAGGCCGGCGCTCATCTCGCCGAGCGTGGCCAGGCGATCGCGCTCGCGCAGGAGGCCGAACAGGCGGCTGTTCTCGACGTTGATGGCGATCTGTTCACCGACCTGCATGAGCGCGGCGATCTCGTCCGAGGCGTAGGCCTCGCTGAGCCGCTCGTCGCGCAGACAGAGCAGCCCGACGACGTCACCGGAGGAGCGTAGCGGCAGCACCAGATCGGCGCGCAGCGCGTCGAGACCCGTGAACAGCGCCTCGTCCTGCGCGGCGCCGGCGTTCTCGGGCGCGCGCTCCGCGTCCCCGGCGCCGTCCCGCTCGCCCTCGCTCTCCTTCGTCGGCGCGAGGCTCTCGCCGCGCGACGACGACGAGGCGATGCGCCGCTCGACGGACTCGCGCAGCAGCGGGGTGCGCGTCTTCAGCACATGCGCGAACAGGGCCGGCAGGGAGCGCGCGTCGACGTGCGGCGCCGGCTGCGGCCCGCGGAAGCCCTGCAGCACGAAGCCCATGCGGTCGCTCTCGAGCAGATACACGCTGCAGTGCGTGGCGCGCTTGCTGTCGTAGATCTCGTCGAGCACGGCGGCGGTCGAGCGCGGCAGCTCGATGACGGTGGCGATGCGACGAGAGAGCGCCCGCATGCTGCGCGCGAAGGTGACGTGCTCGCGGAAGAACACGCGCGTGGTGGTCTCCTCGAGGTAGGTCTTGAGCGGCTCGAAGAGGATGAGGATGAGGCTCGAGGCCACCAGCGTGTTGAACAAGAACAGCCCGCGCCGCTCGCCGACCCACACGACGAGCAGGCCGTAGACCACCGCGAGGATGAGCGCGAGCGTGGCGAACACGAGCGCCTTGCCGAGCAGCTCGTGCAGGTCGAGCAGGCGGCTAAGGAGCAGCGCCTGCGAGATGAAATAGAGATACACGGCGACGACGGCGCCGCCCAGCGGCGGGATGGGCCACCCCATCTGCGCGCCGAGGTCCGAGCAGAAGCCGAGCAGCGCGATGAAGCCGCCGTAGGCGAGGTAGCGAAGGCGCGTGCGCTCGGCCGCGCTCTCGACCTCGCTGGCGCGTTGCAGCACGGCGCGCGCGCGTGCCCCGAGCAAGAGGACGGCGAGCGCGGCCACGGCGGCTTGCACGGCGAGCTGTTGCGCGAGCGGCGTCAGACCGAGCAGCGCCATGGCGATGGCGGCGAGGTAGGTCTTGCGGCGTCGCTCTCTCGCGCGCACGCCGGCCTCTCCGAGGATCGCGTCGAAGAACAGCGCCGCCGTGATGACCACGGCGCTGCCCGCCAAGATGCGCGCCGACGCGAGCACGGCCGCGCCGGACACCACCGCCGTCAACAGCGCCGTGATGTAGTAGGTGCCGACGCTGATCGCGAAGGCGGCGAAGCGCGCGTAGAGCGGGCGGCGAGAGCGCAGCAGCAACGCGGCCGTGGTCGCGCTGGCGACGATGATCGCCACGAGGGCGAGCTGGGTCTCGAGCGTCCACATCGCGCTGTCAGTCCTCGTTCACCCTGGCGTGCGGCTCCGCTGACGTCGTAGCCGGGCGCTCCGTGATGCGTCCGCGTCAAGGGAGCGCTGGAATACCGGAACAGGAGTGTAGGCCGGCCCATGGCAGGCGCACACAGGAGCGGTTACACTTACGTTGCGTGCGGCGCTCGGTAGAGGTGGCACCGCGCTTTGGTCCTCAAGGTCTCGGGGAAGATGACGTCTCCAACGCTCGATGCACGGGTCCTGGTTCTGAACCGGCACTTTCAGCCGGTCGCCGTGACGCGCGCGCTACGAGCGTTCGGGCTGCTCTACGCCGGCACCGCGCAGGTGCTGGACGAGCAGTATCGCACCTTCGACTTCGACTCCTGGTCCGAGCTCTCGGCGGAGCTCGGTGACGACGTCATCCGCACGCCCCGCATGGTGCTGAAGGTGCCGCGCGTGATGGTCCTGCAGGCGTACGACAAGATGCCTCGCACGCGCGTGCGCTTCAGCCGCCAGAACGTCTACCTGCGCGACGGCTTCACCTGTCAGTACTG
>CAYLZW010000582.1:0-2604 GCA_964388085.1 uncultured Myxococcales bacterium
CGCCGTGCACGCGGACCTTCGGCGCGCGGGCGTGTTCATCGAGGACGAGGACGGGCTCGGCCACCGCGGCGGCGTCACCAACATCATCTACATGGGCATGGGCGAGCCGCTGCACAACTACGCGGGCGTGGTCGGCTCCATCCTGCTCTTGACGCACGAGGACGGGCACAACATGTCGCCGCGCCGGCTGACGGTGTCGACGTCGGGCCTCGTCCCCGCGATCACGCGCCTCGGGGCCGACACCGACGTGCACATCGCCATCAGCCTGAACGCGACCACCGACGAGGTGCGCGATCGGGTGATGCCGGTGAACCGGCGCTGGAACATCGAGAGCCTGCTCGACGCCTGCCGCGCGTTTCCGCTCAAGGCGCGCCGGCGCATCACCTTCGAGTACGTGCTGCTCGCGGGCGTAAACGACACGGACGACGACGCGCGGCGCCTCGTCAAGCTGCTCGACGGCTTCCGCTGCAAGGTGAACCTCATCCCGTTCAACGCGCACCCGCTGTCGTCGTTCGAGCGGCCGAGCGGCAACCGGGTGGCCGCGTTCCAGGACATCCTGCAGCGGGCCAACGTGAGCTGCTTCGTGCGCACGACGCGAGGCCTCGACATCGACGCCGCCTGCGGGATGCTCGGCGCCAAGAAGCTCGAGGAGGCGCGCGGCCGCTTGCCGGTCGTCGCCTGACGCGTTCCGCTTTCCCCAACGAAACCCATGCGCTACCACCGCCTCGCGCGACCTCCCGGCGAGGTGGCGCGCTGAGGCAAGCAGCCTCGGAGGGCCGTGATGGCTGGCACGACGCACATCCCGGAGAACAAGCCGCTCCTCGGCGTCATCGGAGGCTCCGGTCTCTACGACATGGAGGAGCTGCGCGACCCGGAGCCGCTCGCGGTGGAGACCCCGTACGGCATGCCCTCGGACGACCTCGTCATCGGCACGCTCGAAGGCACGCGCACGGTCTTCCTGCCGCGCCACGGTCGCGGGCACCGCTACACGCCGAGCGAGGTGCCGTACCGCGCCAACGTGTGGGCGCTGAAGTCCCTCGGCTGCGAATTCGTGCTCTCCATCTCGGCCACCGGCTCCATGAAGGAGAGCATCGCGCCCGGCCACCTGGTCATCATCGACCAGCTCATCGATCGCACGGTCGCTCGCGATCGCAGCTTCTTCGGCGACGGCCTCGTCGGGCACGTGCCCTTCGCCGACCCGGTCTGCGAGACCTTCCGCCGCATCGTCCTGGACGCGGCGCGAGGCACCAAGGCGCCCGCCGTGCATGACGGCGGCACGTACATCTGCATCGAGGGGCCGACCTTCTCGACGAAGGCGGAGTCCCGCATGTTCCGCAGCTGGGGCGTCTCCGTCATCGGCATGACGAACCTGCCGGAGGCGCGCCTCGTCCGTGAGGCGGGGATGTCCTACGCGACCGTCGCCCTCGCCACCGACTACGACTGCTGGCACGAGACGGAGGACGCGGTCTCGGTCGAGGCCGTGCTCGCCATCCTCAAGCAGAACGTCGCCGTGGCGCAGGACGTCGTGAAGAACACCGCCAGGCGCCTCGCGGACAGCGACGGCCCGAAGCAGAGCCCCTATCACGACGTGGCGGCGTTCGCGCTCATGACCCGCCGCGACGCCATCCCGGTCGACCGTCGTCGCAGCGCGCGCCGCCTGTTCGGCGAATATCTCGGCTGAGCATCGCGAAAGCGCAGCCCTTTTGGAGCCGCTCCGTCACGCGGGGCATGGGAGAACACAATGTCCGTCGTCGTCGTCGGGTCCATGGCCTTCGACACCCTCGAGACCCCCTTCGGCAAGCGCGACAAGGCGCTCGGAGGCTCCGCGAACTACTTCTCGATCTGCGCCTCGAACTTCACCGACGTGAAGCTCGTCGCCGTCGTCGGAGAGGACTTCCCCGAGAAGCACGTCGCCTGGCTGAAGGAGCGCGGCATCGACACGGAGGGCCTCTCGCGCGCCAAGGGCAAGACCTTCCACTGGACCGGCCGCTACGGCTTCGACCTCAACGAGGCGCAGACGCTCGGCACCGATCTGAACGTGTTCGCCGACTTCAACCCGACGCTGCCCGAGAGCTATCGCAAGGCCAGCACGGTGTTCCTCGCGAACATCGATCCCGATCTACAGCGCAGCGTGCTCGACCAGGTGGAGAGCCCGAAGCTCGTCGCCATGGACACGATGAATTTCTGGATCAGCGGCAAGCTCGACGAGCTGAAGAAGACCATCGACCGCGTCGACATGCTGTTTCTGAACGACGGCGAGGCGCGCCAGCTCTCGGGCGAGCACAACATCGTCAAGGCGGCGCGCGCCATCCAGAAGCTCGTCTCCGCGCGCGCGAAGCCCCTCACCGTCGTCATCAAGCGCGGCGAGTACGGCGCGCTCTACTTCGGTGACGCGACCGGCAACTCGACGAACATCGGCTTTACGCCCGCGTATCCGCTCGAGGACGTGTTCGATCCGACGGGCGCCGGTGACACCTTCGCCGGCGGCTTCCTCGGCTGGGTGGACCGCTTCGGCGCCGAGCTCGACGAGAAGGTGGCGCGCCAGGCCATGGTGATGGGCTCGGTGATGGCCAGCTTCGTCGTCGAGGGCTTCTCCTTCGAGCG
>CAYLZW010000583.1:0-2604 GCA_964388085.1 uncultured Myxococcales bacterium
TGCCGCACGAGACGCTCGTCGCGCCCATGCGCGAGGCCGCGGAGAAGTCCGGCCGGCGCGCGCCCGAGGTCGTCGCCGTGCGCTTGCCGGCCCCCGCCGCGCCCGAGCGCGAGTCGGCCA
Organism: uncultured Myxococcales bacterium; assembly: GCA_964388085.1. Taxonomy (GTDB): domain Bacteria; phylum Myxococcota; class UBA727; order UBA727; family CAYLZW01; genus CAYLZW01. The sequence continues at coordinate 121 of CAYLZW010000583.1, forward strand.
AGGTCGCCCGCCGCATGGGCGCCGGGCCGGTGGTGCTCGTCGACGTGCGAGAGGACTTCGAGGCGGCCATCGAGCGCGTGGTGTTCCAGCTCGCGCTCAAGAGCCAGCCCGCCGCCGTGGTGCTGCTCGTGCCGCACCATGAGCGAGCGCGCGCTCGCGTCCGCCAGCTCTGCGAGCGGCACACCGTGGACGCGTGGCTCGCGTCCGGTCCCGACGCGTTCGCGTCCGCGTGCCCCGCCGTGGACCTCGTCACCGGACGTCCGAGCTGGGTGGAGCTGCTCCTGCTCGCCGCGCACGAGTGTGCGCTCCTGTGGATCGGTGACGACGATGCGGCGCCGAAGCCGCTGTTGCGCGCGCTGCGCACCGCCGGCGCCATCGGCGAGGTGACGGGCGTGCTGCAGCTCGCGGCCTCGCTCGACGCCGCGCTGTCCGATCCCGGCGGCGTTCGCGCTCGCGGTACGTCGCTTCGCGCGCAGCTCGTCGGAGAAGCGCGCGGGTTCCTCGAGGTGCTCGGCAGCCTGTCCCCCCGCGCGCAGGAGCCCGCCGGCAGCGCCATGTGGGAGCCGGTCGGTCCGCACGCCCAGGAGCGCAAGGAGAGCGAGGTCGCGGTCGTGGACGCCCGCGAGCCGGGCGAGCCCGGCGGCGATCGCGCGGCCCGCATCGAGGAGGCCCTGTCCGAGCTGAAGGCCCGTATGCACGCCCCCGAGACGCGGACGCACGACGACGGAGCGGCTCCCGCGGCAGGCAGCGAGGATCCCACGAGGTGATCGACCTGCACTGTCACCTCTGCTTCGGCGTCGACGACGGCCCCAAGACGAAAGCCGACGCCCAGGATCTCGCCCGCGCGCTCAAAGACGTCGGCGTTCGCGAGGTCGCCTGCACGCCGCACGTCCGGCCGGACAAAGGCTGGATGAACCCCAACGAGCGCCAGGCGCAGCTGCACAGCGACCTCGACGAGGCCCTGCGCGAAGCGAACATCGACCTGCCGCATCACCGCGGCGCCGAGCACTACTTCGACGCCGAGGTGCTCGCGGACAGCTTCGCCGAGCGGCTCGTCCCGTACGGCGACAGCCGCTGGCTGCTCCTGGAGATGCCGTATCACGGTCCGCCGCCGGACCTGCTCGGGCCCCTCTTTCGCCTGCGCAGCCGGGGAGCGCGCGTCCTGCTGGCGCACGTCGAGCGTTACCCCTATGTGGTCGAGCGCGATGACGTCGTGGAGCAGCTCTTGAACGCCGGCCACCTGCTGCAGGTGAACCTCGGCTCCCTCGCGGGGGCCTACACGCGCGCCCATCGCAAGGCGGCGGAGCGCCTCGTCAGCCGCGGTCAGGCCGCGGTCGCCGCCGGGGACTGTCACCGCGCGAAGGACGCCGCCGACTTCATCACCAAAGGCAAGAAGGCCCTGCGGAAGCTGGTCGGCGAGGAGGGCGTTCGGCGCATGACGGAGGACGTCCCGCGCGGCATCCTGGCGAACAAGGCGCCGGAAGCGCTCTGGCCGTGACCCTGGCACCGTACCGGCACCGATCCGCCGCCCTCCCGAGAAAGCTCTGGCCGAGACCCGCATGAGCCGCTCCCGCACCATCCAGCTCCTCATCAGCCTCGTCGTCGGTGGCGCGTGCCTGTGGCTGGCGTTCTCGAACGTGGACCTCACCGAGGCCCGCGCCGCGATTGGCCGCGTCCCCTGGTGGGGGCACCTCGCGTACGCGCTCAGCCTGATCCTGCAGATGTGGATCCGCTCGCTGCGTTGGAGCATCCAGGTGGAGGGCATGAGCGGCCGGCGCCCGCCGCTCGTCGAGACGCTCGCCATCAACGCCATGGGCTTCGCGTCCGTGTTCCTCATCCCGTTCCGGCTCGGCGAGCTCGTCCGCCCGTATCTGTCCAAGCAGCGCGGCTACATGTCCACGACCGCGGGCCTCGCGAACACCGCGGTCGAGCGCATCCTGGACGGCCTCATCACGACCGCGGGCTTCGCCATCGTGCTGGTGCTGCTCGGCGAGCGCGGCCTGCCGGACGAGGTCGCGCTCGGGGGCTGGGGCGCGCTGGTCATCTTCGGCGGCGCCAGCGTCGTGCTCGTCGTCGGCTACGTATACCGCCAGGCCTCCGAGCGCTTCTGGCGGCGGCTCATCGGCCTCGTGCACGAGGGCCTCGCCAACAAGCTCGTGGGCCTGCTCACGGCCTTCCTGGACGGGCTCGCGTGCTTTCGCAGCTGGGGCGCGTTCGTCGCTTACCTCGTGTACACGGGCGTCTACTGGCTGCTGAACGGCGCCGCGATGTGGATGGTGCTGCACCTCATGGGCACCGACGCCGGCCTGCTCGGCGCCTACTTTACCCTCTGCTTCCTCGTCATCGGCGTGATGATGCCGGCCCCTCCGGGGAACGTCGGGAACTTCCACGCCTTCGCGAAGCTCGGCCTCGTGCTGCTGGGCGTCGCCGAGGGCGCCGCGCTCGCGTTCGCCATCGTCATCCACGCCTGGCAGGTCATCACGC
>CAYLZW010000584.1:0-2598 GCA_964388085.1 uncultured Myxococcales bacterium
ACTGCGACATTTATGGGCAGTTCGAGGACATGAACATCTGGGTGAAGCGGCTATAGCAGGGTACGAAGGGGTCTCGCGAGGCTCACTCGGAGAGCCCCGACGAGGCGCGGAGCGAGCGCTTGGCCGAGAAGAAGCTGACGCTGTTCGAGAACGCCGTCGTGCACACGCTGGACGAACGGCGCCCAAAAGCCACCTGGTTCACCGTGCTGGGCGAGCGCTTTCAGCGCGTCGGCCACGGCGAGCCGCCGCCGAGCGACGTCAAGGCGCGCGTTGACCTCGGCGGGCGCTGCGTGGTGCCGGGCTTCGTGGACAGCCACATCCACTTCTTTCAGACCGGCCTCGACCTCTTGTTCGTCGATCTCTCGAGCGCGACCAGCTTGTCGGAGCTCGCCGACATGCTCGTCGCCGGCACGCGCGGCAAGCGCTCCTGGGTGTTCGCGCACTCGTTCGAAGAGGAGAAGCTGACGGACATCGAGCGTCTGACGAAGAGCGAGCTCGATCGCGTGTTCCCCTACCGCCCGGTGTGGATCAACCGCGTGGACTATCACTCCGCCGTCGTGAACACGGCGGCGCTGCGGCGCCTCGAGATCCCGCGCGGCACGCCCGGGCTGCTGTTCGACGGGGGCGAGCCCAACGGCATCCTGCGCGCGCAGGCCTATATGTACGCCAAGCAGCGCGTGGCGCGGCAGTACCCCGTCGAGGTGAAGGATCGCGCGGTCAAGGCCGCGGCACAGGCCTGCGTGTCGAAGGGCATCACCGCCGTACACGCGCTCGAGGGCGGCAAGCTCTTCGGCGACGAGGGCGTGCAGACGGTGCTCAAGAAGGCCTTCGGCCTGCCGCTCGACCTCACGCTCTTCCTGCAGGAGATGAACACCTTCTTCTGCACCAAGCTCGGCTTCGAGCACCTCGGCGGCTGCGTGCTCATCGACGGCTCCATCGGCAGCTACACCGCCGCGCTCGAGGACGACTACCTCGGTCTGCCGGGCACGCGCGGCGTCTTGTACGAGAAGTCACGCGACCTGTCGGGCTTCATCGAGGAGGCGCACGCGGCCGGCGCCCAGCTCGCTTTTCACGCCATTGGGCCGCGCGCCATCGAGCAGGTGCTGCAAGCGTACGAGCGCGCCTTTCACAAGGCGCCGCGCTTCGATCACCGTCACCGCATCGAGCACTTCGAGCTCGCCAGCGACGATCAGATCCGTCGCTGCGCCGAGATCGGCGTCGTCGTCGCCATGCAGCCGACCTTCGAGTATCTGTGGGGGGGCCCCCGCGGCATGTACGCATCTCGCCTCGGTGAGCGCTGGCGCCACACGAACCGGCTGCGCACCATTCTCGAGCACGGCGTCATCATCGCCGGCGGCTCGGACGCGAACGTGACGCCGCCGGACCCGCTGCTCGGCATCCACGGGGCCGTCAACCACCCGAACCCGGACGAGCGCATCGACGTCGAGCGCGCGCTGCGCATGATGACGCTCGACGCCGCCTACGCCGCGAAGAACGACGCGCGGCACGGCAGCATCCAGCCTGGCAAGGAGGCGAGCTTCGCCGTGCTCGACGACGACCTCTTCGAGGTGCCCGCCGAGCGGTTGCGCTCCCTGCGGGTGGAGGAGACCTGGTCATTCGGGCGGCGGGTGTACCTGCGGCCGGGCGCGCCTGCCGGCGCCGACGTCGAGGCTGCCTCCTGATAGCGCTCGAAAGACGCGCGCGGAGGCACGCCTTCTGCACATCCTGCGAGTGACCGCGTGCAGGCGCGGCCACGGCAGGGGTCTCCCATGCGCATCGCTCAGGTGTCACCGCTCGAGGAGAGCGTCCCCCCGCGGCGCTATGGCGGCACCGAACGCGTCGTGCATTGGCTGTGCGAGGAGCTGGTCGCCGAGGGGCACGAGGTCACGCTGTACGCGAGCGGAGACTCGGCCACGAGCGCGCGACTCGTCTCGTGCGCGCGCGAGGCGCTGCGGCGTCAGGGCACGAGCGCGGCGGAGTCTCTCGCGCTGCACGTCGCCATGGTGGCGCGCGTGGCGGCCGCCGCCGCCGAGTACGACGTCGTGCACTGGCACATCGACCACCTGCCGCTGCTCGTGAGCGCGCACCTGGCGGCGCCCTCTCTGACGACGCTGCACGGCCGCCTCGACGTGCCGAACCTGTGGCCTTCGTTCCGGCGCTTCGCGCACCTCCCCTTCGTGACGCTCTCGAACGCGCAGCGCGCGCCGGTGCCGTGGCTGACCTCCTGCTCCACCATCCCGCACGGTATGCCGCGGGACCAGTACACCTTCTCTCCCTCCGGGCGCGGCTACCTCTTGTTCCTCGGCCGCGTCTCGCCCGAGAAGCGCTGTGACCGTGCCATCGACATCGCCACGCGCGCCGGTCGTCCGCTCGTCATCGCCGCCAAGGTCGACGGCGCCGATCGGGACTATTTCGAAGCGCGCGTTCAACCGATGCTGGAGCGCCCCGGCATCGAGTTCATCGGTGAGGTGGGGGAAGAGGACAAGCGGCGGCTGCTCGCGGGCGCGGACGCCTTGCTCTTCCCCATCGATTGGCCCGAGCCCTTCGGCCTCGTGATGATCGAGGCGCTCGCGTCGGGCACGCCCGTCATCGCCTGGC
>CAYLZW010000585.1:0-2593 GCA_964388085.1 uncultured Myxococcales bacterium
GACGATAGAGGTCGTTCAGATCGCTGGTCGCGAAGCGGCCACCGTCGAGCGGGACGAGCGGGCGCAGGTCCGGCGGGATCACCGGGATGACCTCGAGCATCATCCACTCGGGCTTGTTGTTGCTGCCGCGGAACGCCTCGACGACCTTCAGGCGCTTGCCGATCTTCTTGCGCTTGGCCTCGCTGGTGGCGTCCGCGAGCTCCTGGCGCAGGGTGACGGCGAGCCAGTCGAGGCCCTTGCCGTCGTTGTTCGGGCCGCGCTCGAGCTGACGAAGCAGCTCGCGCACGGACTCGGCGCCCATGCCGGCGAGGAAGGCGTCCTCGCCGTAGTCGTCGAGCGCCTTCTGGTACTTGTCCTCGGTCAGCAGCTCGCCGAGCGTGAACGGCGTCGAGCCCGGATCGACGACGACGTAGCTCTCGCAGTAGAGCACGCGCTCGAGATCCTTCATGGTCATGTCGAGCAGGTTGCCGATGCGCGAGGGCAGCGACTTCAAGAACCAGATGTGCGCGACGGGCGTGGCCAGGATGATGTGGCCGAGCCGCTCACGACGCACCTTCGACTGGATGACCTCGACGCCGCACTTCTCGCACACGACGCCGCGGTGCTTCATGCGCTTGTACTTGCCGCACAGGCACTCGTAGTCCTTCACGGGTCCGAAGATCTTCGCGCAGAACAGGCCGTCACGCTCGGGCTTGAACGTGCGGTAGTTGATGGTCTCGGGCTTCTTCACCTCACCGTGCGACCAGTCGCGGACCTTCTCCGGCGACGCGAGCTGGATGCGGATGGCGTTGAAGCTGAGCGGGTCCTTGGGCTTCTCGAAGAAATTGAAGATGTCCTTCACGCGTGGACCTCAGATGCAGAGAGAAAGAGACGGAATGCGGGACAGAAACGAGAGAGGGCGTGAGGGGCAAAGGCCCGCGTTCGTCGACCAGCGACGGACGCGAGCCTCCGCGGCTCAGTAATAAAGCGGGTCGTGGTCCTCGAGCAGCTGGACATCCAGCGCGAGCGACTGCAGCTCCTTGATGAGCACGTTGAACGACTCGGGGATGCCCGACTCGAGGACGTGCTCGCCCTTGACGATGGCCTCGTACATGCGCGTGCGACCCACCACGTCGTCGGACTTGACGGTGAGGAACTCCTGGAGCGCGTAGGCGGCGCCGTACGCCTCCATGGCCCAGACCTCCATCTCGCCGAGACGCTGGCCACCGAACTGCGCCTTGCCGCCGAGCGGCTGCTGCGTGACCAGCGAGTACGGGCCGATGCTGCGCGCGTGGATCTTGTCGTCCACGAGGTGGTGCAGCTTCAGCATGTACATGACGCCGACGGTGACATCGCGGTCGAAGGGCTCGCCCGTCCTGCCGTCGAAGAGCACGCTCTGCCCGGACCAGTTCCGCTCGCCCTGTACCAGGAGCTCGCGGATCTCTTCCTCTTTCGCGCCGTCGAAGACCGGCGTCGCGAACTGCATGCCCTTCCTGAGCTTGATGACGAGCCGATCGAGATCGTCGTCGCCCAGCTTCTTGAAGAGCTCGACGTGCTTGTCGTTCTTCAGCGCCTGCTCGAGCTCGGCCTTGATGGCGTCGCCGTCCTTGTACTTGTCCCACATGCGGTTGAGCTTCTCGCCGAGGCCCTTCGCGGCCCAGCCGAGGTGGGTCTCGAGGATCTGCCCCACGTTCATGCGCGAGGGCACACCGAGCGGGTTCAGCACGAGGTCGACCGGGGTGCCGTCCTCGAGGTAGGGCATGTCCTCCTGCGGGAGCACGCGGGAGACGACGCCCTTGTTGCCGTGGCGGCCGGCCATCTTGTCGCCGGGCTGAAGCTTCCGCTTCACGGCGATGTAGACCTTCACCATCTTGATGACGCCCGGGGGGAGCTCGTCGCCACGCTTCAGGCGCTCGATCTTCTCCGAGAAGGCCAGGCGGACGATGTCCGTCTGATCCTGCATCGTCTTCAGGATGCGCTGCGCGCGCTCGGTGACGTTCTCCGCGCTGAGCGGGATGTCGCCGTAGTACTTCCAGTCGATCTCCTCGAGCAGCTGCCGGGTGAGCGTGTCGCCCTTCTTCAGCAGCACCTTGCCCTTGTCGTCGACCAGCTTGTTGGTCGTGACGTGCCCGTCGAGGAGCTGCTTGACGCGGTCGAGCGCCGAGTTCCGGATGATGCGGATCTCGTCGTTCTGGTCCTTGAGGAGCTTGGCCTCCTCCTCGTCCTCGTTGGCCTGCGCGCGGGTGTCCTTGTCGACGCCCTTACGGGTGAAGACCTTGGCGTCGATGACGGTGCCGTAGGTGCCGGGGGGCATGCGCAGCGAGGTGTCACGGACGTCGCCGGCCTTCTCCCCGAAGATGGCGCGCAGGAGCTTCTCCTCGGGGGAGAGCTGCGTCTCGCCCTTCGGCGTCACCTTGCCCACGAGGATGTCGCCCGCCTTCACGTCCGCGCCGATGCGGATGATGCCCGACTCGTCGAGGTCGGCCAGGGCCTCCTCGCCGGCGTTCGGGATGTCGCGGGTGATCTCCTCCGGCCCGAGCTTCGTGTCCCGAGCGATGGCCTCGTACTCCTCGATGTGGACGCTCGTGAAGAGGTCCTCCTTGAGGATGCGCTC
>CAYLZW010000586.1:0-2580 GCA_964388085.1 uncultured Myxococcales bacterium
TGTCCTTCGTCGAGCCGCTGTTGTTCTTGATGTAGTGCATGTCGACGTAGTGGTCCGAGGGGCCGGCGCCGGCTGCGGAGCAGCTGTCGGGTCGATTCCATTTGCGATCGATGACGTGCAGGACGCCGGCGCTCTCTACCGTCTGGCCGCTCGCCGGCACGCTGATGGCGACGGGCGGGTCGGCGTCGCTCGACGCCGTCGTGACCTCGATGTCATAGGCGCCGGCGTGGTCTGCGTCGTAGCTCGAGGCGATGATGACGAGCGTCTCGCCCGGCAGGATGTACACGCCGTCGGTGTCGTCGGCCGCCGCGGAGACGATGCGGCTGCCGCGCGAGGCGGTGCCCCCCGGGTAGGCGAAGTCGTCGTCGCCCGCGAGGCAGGACACCGGCTGCGGGTTCTGCGGGTCGAAGCTCGACGTGGCGAGGTGCAGGTAGCCGTCCTCGGTCTTCCAGTTGGCCGTGATGGTGAGGTCTTGCCGCGTGCTGCCCGTGTTCTCGATGTAGTGCACGTCGTAGCTGTTGTTCGACGAGCCGCCGAGCGCGCACGCCGCCGTCATGCGGTTCCACGTCGGGTCGCCGGCCTCGAGCGTGCCCGAGAGCAGCACGGTCGCGCCGGGCGCCGCGATGGGCGTCGCGGCGGCGACGGCCGGCAGCTTGGTCTCGACGGTGATGGTGTAGTCGCCGATGTAGGCCGCGCCCGCGAACGTCGACGCCACCAACACGAGGGTCTCGCCCGCATAGATGGTGAGATCGTCGACCAGGCTCTGGCTGCGGTCACCGCCCGTGCGGTCGTCGTTGCCCTCGAGGCAGGCCGCGTCGCGCGGCGTCGCCGAGTCGAAGCTGTCGAGGTAGGCGTGCACGAAGCCGTCGCCGCCGCCCGTCCAGTCGACCACCACCGAGAGGTCCTGCGCGGCGCCCGTGTCGTTTCGGACCTGGAACGCGTCGAAGGGGTGGTCGATGGCGCCGGCCGTGCCGCCGCACACCGCGGTCGGCCGATCCCAGCGCGGGTCGAGGATGCTGAGCGAGCCGTCGAGCTCGATGCTGCCGCCCGGCGCCGCGATGGGCGTCGTCGACTGGTAGTCGAAGCACTCGAGCGTGTTGAGCGTGCAGTCGCTGAAGCAGCCCATGACACCGCCTTGGTAGCCTTCGGCCGCGCAGGTGCCGCCGCCCAGCGCCGCGCCGTCGCACTCCTCGCCCGTCTCGATGACGCCGTTGCCGCAGACCGCGCCCTGCTTCGTCGTCACCGTCAGCGAATAGCCCGGGATGGTGGCGTTCGCGCCGAACGTCGTCGCTACCAGCACGAGCGTCGCGCCCGCCGGGATGTCGAGATCGCTGAGCTTGCTCGCGCTCGCGCCGCCCTCGTCGTCGTCACCGGCCAGGCAGCCGGCGGTGGGGGAGGCGGAGTCGAACACGAAGTAGTCGTAGGCGAACAAAAAGCCGTCGCCCGTGGGCCAGCTCGCGCTCACGTCGATGGACTGCGCCACGCCGGTGTTGTTGCGGATGAGGTGCGCGTCGAAGCGCCGCGAAGGATCGCTGCCGTTGGCGGCACAGCCCTCGGTGGGGCGCGCCCAGGCCGGGTCCGTGGCGGCGAGCGAGCCGTTCAGCGTCACGCTCGCGCCCGGGCTCGCGATGTCGACGCTCGGCGCGAAGCTGAAGCAATTCCCCTCCTCGAGCGCGCCGCAAGTGGCGTCGCACGAGAGCAGGCCGCCGTCATAGCCCCGGAAGAAGCACGCTTCGCCGTCGAGGTCGCTGCCGTCGCACACCTCACCGAACTCGCGGTCGTCGTTGCCGCAGGTGGCGCCCGCTTGCGTCAGCACCTCGATGTCGTACGCGCCGATGGCGGTGGCGCCGCGGAACGCGCTGGCGACGATGACCAGCGTCTCGCCGGCGGCGATGGCGACCTCGTCGACGCGGCTCGCGAGCAGCTCACCGTCGGCGTCGTCGTTGCCCGCGAGGCAGCCGGTGCCCGGCGCCGCGGCGCTGAACGGCGACGAGAACACGTGCAGGAAGCCGTCGTCGGCCCAGGTGGCGCTCACGCGCACGACCTGCGCGCTGCCGGTGTTGTTGATGATGGCGCGCGTCTCGTAGTGCTTGTCGGCGGTGGCGTTCTGCACCGAGCAGTCGGCGTAGGGGCGGTCCCACTGCGGATCGCCGACGTCGATGGTGCCGTCGAGCGAGATGGTGCCGCCCGGCGCCGCGATGGGGGTCGCCGTGCCGACGGGCGTGTTCGAGCAGCCGGTCTCGACGAAGGCGCTGCAGTCGGCCGCGCAGGCGAGCGTGCCGGTGTCGAAGCCGCGCGACGCGCAGGTGGCGCCGGCGAGGTCCGCGCCGTCACAGACCTCGCCCGTCTCGACGGTGTCGTTGCCGCAGGTGTCGGCGCCGCCCTCGTTCAGCGTCGCGATCTCGATGGTGTAGGCGCCGATGTAGTCGCTGGCGTCGGCGGTGGAGGCGACGACGACGACGGTGGCGCCCGCGGGCATGGGCAGGTCGGTGAGGCCGCTGGCCGTCGGCACGCCGACGTCGTCATTGCCGCGCAGGCAGCCGGGGCTCGGATCCTGCGGCTTGAAGGGGGAGCGCACGA
>CAYLZW010000587.1:0-2559 GCA_964388085.1 uncultured Myxococcales bacterium
GCGAAGGCGAAGGCGAAGGCGAAGGCGAAGGGGAAGGCGAAGGCGAAGGCGAAGGTGAGGGTGAGCCCGACGCCGGCGTGCCGGACGCGGGCCCGTTCGTCTGCCCCAACACGAAGACCGACGTCACCATCAACAACAACGGCGGCGTCGGCGCGGTGTGCAGCGGGCTCAGCGATCCCTCGGCTGACTGCCTCGCCATCACCGGCACGCTTCGGGTCCAGGGCAACACGAACAACCTCGGCGGCATCACCTGCCTGACCGAGGTGAATCACCTCGTCATCACCGGCACGAGCAACCTCAGCAACCTAGGCGCGGCGGGGACGAACGGCCTCGGCAGGCTGAGCGCGGTGGGCGGTGACCTGACCATCGAGGACAACACCAGCCTGTTCAGCATCAGCGCGCTCTCGAACGTAACGACAATCGGCGGCGATCTGACCATCGACAGCAACAACGTGCTGGCCAGCGTGACGGCGATGACGGCCCTCACTGCCGTGAGCGGCGACTTCACCCTCACGGACAACAACCTGCTCGACCAGTGCGACGCCTACGCGCTGCGCGATCAGGTGAGCATCGGTGACGTCGTCACCATCGAGGGCAACTTCTTCAACTTCAGCTGCCCCGACATCCCCTAGGGCGTGCTCGCCGCGGGCGCAGCGCGAGCTCAGCGCTGGGCGATGTCGAAGGACAGACCGTGACCGATGCGCTGTCCCGTCGGGAGGTCGACGGGCAGCGCCCCCAACGGACGCAAGAGGCCCGTGAGCACGCGCGCGGCGGCGATCTCGCTCTCGTTGCGAAAGCCGAACGCGCACACGTAGCCCTCGACGTCGGGGAAGTCGCTCAGCAGGTACGGGCTCGCGAAGCTCACGGCCACCACCTTGACGCCGGGCAGCTCAGCCTTCACCGCCGCCACCAACGGCCCCCACTCGGGCGCCATCATGCCGAGCACGACGACGTCAGCGCCCTTGGCGCGCGCGCGCCGCGCGATGTCGTGCGCCTCCTTCGTCACGCTGCCGCGCACGGGCGCCGGCCCGAGGCGCACGCTCGTGGTGCGGGGATGCGCGCGCGCGAGCTCGGCCGCGAAGCGCGGCTCCGTCGACGCCACCAGCACGTTCACGTCTTTCGCGAACGGCAGCACGCCGGCCTCGTTCTTCACGACCGTGATGGCGCGCTCCGCTACCTCGTCGCTGACCTTGCGGTGCGCGCCGTCCTTGAGCTCTCTCATGGCCTCGTCCACCGGCAAGAGCTCGCGCGAGAACAGCCCGCGCCGCGCTTTGGCGACGAGGATGCGGCGCACCGAGCGCTCGAGGCGCTGCTCGGAGATGCGCCCCTTCTTCACGGCGTTCAAGAGCGCGTGGTGCACCTCGTCCTTCCGCTCGGTGAACCAGAGCACCATCACCATGTCGGCGCCCGCCTCGATGGCGCGCACGGCCGCTTCCCCCGAGCCGTACTTCGAGACGATGCCCTCCATCTCGAGGCCGTCGGTGATGACGAGCCCCTCGAAGCCGAGGTCTTCGCGCAGGATGTCGGTCAGCACGTTCTTCGACACCGTCGCCGGCATCGAGGGCTCCTCGGCGATCCTCGGTAGCGCGATGTGCGCCGTCATGACGGCGTCGAGCCCCTCGGCGAGCGCGCGCGCGAAGGGCACGAGCTCCACCTTGCGCAGGCGCGCCTTGTCGTGCGCGAGCTCGGGCATGGCGAAGTGGCTGTCGGCGCTCGTGTCGCCGTGTCCGGGGAAGTGCTTGGCGACGGCGATAATGCCCTCGCCCTGCATGCCGTGCATGAACGCGGTGCCGACGCGGCCGACGCGCTCGGGATCGCCGCCAAAGGAGCGAATGCCGATGACCGGGTTCTTCGGGTTCGAGTTCACGTCGAGCACGGGCGCCAAGTTCATGTTGAAGCCCATGATGCGCAGGTCCCGGCCGAGCGCCGCGCCCGCGCGCGTGGCGAGCTCTGTGTCACCGGCGGCGCCGATGGCCATATTGCTCGGCAGCACCGTGGCGAGGCTCGTCAGCCGCACGACGTTACCGCCCTCCTGGTCGACCGAGATGAAGGTCGGCACCCCCGCGGGATCGAGCGCGCGCACCTCGCGGATGAGCGTCATGGTCTGCCGCGGCGTCTTGATGTTGCGCGAGAACAGCGCCACGGCCCCCGGCTTCTTCTCGACGAGGAAGTCGCGGATGGTGTCGTCCATGACCGTGCCGCCGAAGCCGAGGAAGAGCGTCTGCCCGACCTTCTCCTCGAGCGTCATCTTGGCGATGAGCGCGTCCACGTCGACGCCATGCACCGCCCACGGCGAGGGCGAGAGCAGGTAGCGGGGCTCGAGCGCCTGCGCCGCTGATGTCGGCGGCTTCGCGTTCGCGCCTGCACCGACGGAGGCTGTGCTCGCCGGCGCCTCCGCGTGGGTGACAGCGCAGGCTAGGAGGGTCGCAGCGAGGAGAGGCCGTCTCATGCGGGGCCGAGCATGCAGAAACGAACGGTGCCGGCGCAAGGCGCGTGAGCCAAGCCGCTACACATTCTCGAGCGCTTCGAGCTCCGCCAGCAGGGGACCGACCTGCTGCT
>CAYLZW010000588.1:0-2538 GCA_964388085.1 uncultured Myxococcales bacterium
TGGACGCGAAGTTCGAGAACCCACACAGCGCGTACGTCGTGATGATGACGCTCTTGCCGTGCTGCAGCTGCCCGTCGGCCAGCGCGCTCGAGAGCTGCAGGTAGGCGACGAACTCGTTGATGACCGTCTTGGTGCCGAGCATGCTGCCGACGAGGGCAGCGTCGTCCCACGGCACCCCCAGCACGAAGGCCAGCGGCGCGAAGATCCAGCCGAGCACGCGCTCCATGGACAGCATCTGGAAGAGATCGCGGGCGCCCTCCATGCCGGCGACGTCGAAGCCGAGGCTCGGCAGCTGCAACAACCAGTTGATGAGCGGGATGAGCGCCGTGAACGTGATCAGCATGGCGCCGACGTTGAGCGCGAGCTGCAGGCCCTCGCTCGTGCCGCGCGCGGCCGCGTCGATGACGTTGACGTCCATCTGCTCGACGCTGATGGCGGCGCCGTCGCGCGTCTCCGGCTCGCTCGTCTCGGGCACCATGATCTTGGCCATCACCAGCGAGGCGGGCGCGCTCATGACGCTGGCCGCGACGAGGTGCCCGGCGATGTCCGGGAACAGGCCCTCGAGCATACCGACGTAGGCCGCCATGACGCCGCCCGCGACGGTGGCGAAGCCTCCCGACATGAGCGCCATCAGCTCCGAGCGCGTCATCTTGGAGAGGAAGGGCCGCACGAGCAGCGGCGCTTCGGTCTGACCGACGAAGATGTTGGCGGCGGCGGCGAGGCTCTCCGCGCCCGACGTGCCCATGGCGCGCCGCATGATCCAGGCGAGCGCCTGCACGACCTTCTGCAGCACGCCGAGGTGATAGAGGACGGCGGACATCATCGAGAAAAACAGGATCGTCGGCAGCACGCCGAACGCGAACAGCGCGCCGGTCTGCGCCAACATCGAGGTGGCGGAGCCGCCGGCGCCCGTGACCGGGACGGCGTTCTCGACGAGGTTGCCGAACAAAAAGCGCGCGCCATCGGTGGAGAACGAGAGCAGGCGCTTCACGACGTCGTTGGTCATGTCGAACAGCGCGCGTCCGACGCTGGTCTTCAGCACCAGCAACGCGAACACGAGCTGCAGGCCGACGCCGATGCCGACGAGCTTCCAGTTGATGCGGCGCCGATCGGTCGACAGCAGCAGCGCGAGCCCGATGAGCAGCAGGCAGCCGAAGGCGCCCATGACGCGCCCGCCGAGGGACTGCTCGACCTGCCCGCCCTTCAGCTTTCGCAAGCTCTGCGGCGCGGGCGCGCGGGCCGCCGCCGGCTCGCTCGCCGTCGAGGTCGCGCCCGCGGGCACGGCCTCAGCCGGAGCGTTTTGCGCCGGCATCTCTGCCGCAGCCGACGCGTCAACCTGCGCCGGCACGACGACATCGTCCGCTGCGTCGAGCGCCCCCGCGTCCGCCGCGTTCGCCAGCGAGGGCGCCAGCAGAAACAGCAGCACCAGCCCGGCGAGGAGCGAGCGCATCACGCGGCACCGCCCACGATGCGCTGCCCGAACAGCGGCGCCGGCTCCACGGCGCCCTCTCCGAGCAGGATCGCTTCCCTGAGCTTGCGCGTCGCGTCTTCTACTCCACGATCGCAGACGTGCAGCACGAAGAGCGTGTCTCCCGGCTCCACGCGGTCGCCGATGCGTGCGTGCACCTCGACACCGACGCGTGGATCGACGCGCTCGTCCGCGCGCGCGCGTCCGCCGCCGAGCAACATGGACGCGATGCCGACCGCCTCCGCGTCAATGCCGTGCACGAAGCCGCCCCGGTCAGCCTTCACGACGGCGCGCTTGTCCGTGCTGGGGAGCCGCGTGCGGTCGTCGACGACACCGCCGTCACCCTGCTGCGCCACGATGATCTGGCGGAACTTCTCGCGCGCGCTGCCGTCCTCGAGGGACCTGCCGAGCTGCTCGCGGCCATCGTCGAGATCCGTCGCCACGCCGCCGAGCACGAGCATCTCGGCGCCGAGCTCGACGGTGAGCGCGCGCACGTCGGCCGGCCCCTTGCCCTCGAGCACATCGAGCGACTCCTGCACCTCGAGCGCGTTGCCGACCATGACGCCGAGCGGCTGATCCATGTTGGTGAGGCGGGCGACGACGCGCTTGCCCATGCGCGTACCGATGTCGACCATGGCGCGGGCGAGCGCCTCGGCGTCGTCGAGCGCTTTCATGAAGGCGCCGGAGCCGAACTTCACGTCGAGCACGAGGCCGTCGATGCCCTCCGCGAGCTTCTTCGACAGGATCGACGAGGTGATGAGCGGGATGCAGTCCACCGTCGCCGTCACGTCGCGCAGCGCGTAGAGCATCTTGTCCGCGGGCGCCACCTGCGCCGTCTGCCCGATGAGGCAGCAGCCCACCTCGGCGACGAGGCGCTTGTAGTCGTCGGTCGAGAGGTCCACGCGGAAGCCGGGGATGCTCTCTAGCTTGTCGAGGGTGCCGCCCGTGTGGCCAAGCCCGCGCCCCGACACCATCGGCACCGGCACGCCGCACGCGGCGACGGCGGGCGCGAGCGGCAGGCTGATCTTGTCGCCCACGCCGCCCGTCGAGTGCTTGTCCACCTTCACACC
>CAYLZW010000589.1:0-2532 GCA_964388085.1 uncultured Myxococcales bacterium
CACGCCTACAACGCGCACCTGCTCGTCGACGACGAGGGCGGCCTGCGCGCGGTCTATCGCAAGCTGCACCTGTTCGACGTGGACCTCGCCGACGGCACCTCGCTGCGCGAGTCGAACGGCATCGCGGCGGGCGATGACGTCGTCGTGGCGGACTCGCCCGTCGGCAAGCTCGGGCTCAGCATCTGCTACGACCTGCGCTTCGCCGAGCTCTACCTCGCGCTGACCAAGCTCGGCGCCGAGGTGCTGCTCGTGCCGGCGGCGTTCACGGCGACGACCGGGAAGGCGCACTGGGAGACGCTGCTGCGCGCGCGCGCCATCGAGAACCAGGCCTACGTCGCCGCCGCGGCGCAGTTCGGCAGGCACAACCCCCGCCGGGAGAGCCACGGCAACGCCATGATCGTCGATCCCTGGGGGGCGGTGATCGCGCGCTGCAGCGACGGCACGGGCGTCGCGGTCGCGGACGTCGATCTCGGCTACATCGAGCGGGTGCGCGGCCGCGTCCCCGTCCTGCAGCACCGGCGCCCCGAGGTGTACGGCGAGGTCGGGCGTCGTGACGGCGGACACGGCTGACGGGTGGCACGCGCGTAACGGCCGGCTCCGCCGCTTCGTCTTCTCGAGCACCGGACATCCGACGATGGAGGCATCATGCGCCGCGCCCTGCTGCTGTTCACCCTCGTGACGCTGGCCGCCTGCAGGAGCGCCAGCGCGCCGCCGCCCGCCGACCCGAGCGTGTTCGCCGACCTGCCGACGGTGCCCGAGGGCTACCAGGTCGCCACGCTCGCGGGGGGCTGCTTCTGGTGCCTCGAGGCGGATCTCGAGAAGGTCCGCGGGGTGCTGCTCGTGACCTCCGGCTACACCGGCGGGCACGTCGAGCGCCCGACGTACCAGCAGAGCAACACCAAGACGACGGGCCACGCCGAGGCCGTGCAGGTGGTGTTCGATCCGCGGCGCATCACCTACGCCGAGCTGCTCGACGTGTTCTGGCGCAGCATCGATCCCACCGACGACAAGGGTCAGTTCTGCGACCGCGGCAACGTGTACCGGCCGGAGATCTTCGTCGCCGGCGCCGAACAACGGAAAGTTGCAGAATCATCGAAGCGAAAGCTCCTCGAGCGCAAGCCCTTCGCGGGCGACATCAAGGTGCCCATCACGGACGCGAGCACCTTCTGGCCCGCCGAGCGCTACCACCAGGACTTCTACAAGACGAACGCCGCCCATTACCGTCGCTACCGCGCGGGCTGCGGCCGCGACCGCCGCGTCGAGGAGCTCTGGGGCAAGAAGGCGAAGTGATCGCGCGGGCGCGGTCGGGTCGCGCCTCCGCTGCGCCTTGCCAGCGAACGAAATCCGCTTCGCGATCATGGGACCAACGCAAGCGATCGGGGGGGTAGGCTCCGCGAATGACGTCGCCACGGCAGCTTCACATCACCTCGCGCCTGATCCTTGTGTTCGCTGCGCTGCTCGCGCTCGCCTGCGAGGACACCTGCGGCGTGCCGCCCGGCGCGGACGGCGGCGCGGACGGCGGCGGCGCGGGCAAGCTGGACGCGGGCGACACGGCGTCGTTCTCGCTCACGGTGCTGTCCGGACGGGCCGACATCATCACCGGCGGAGACGCGCTCGTGCAGCTCGCCAGCGACGACGGCGAGGGGCTCGATGACGTAAGCGTCGCGCTCGACGATCGAGACGTCGGCGATCGCTTCCATGCGCTCGACGACGGGCGCCGCATCGCGCGGCTCGAGGATCTCCCGTTCGGCGAGAGCCGGCTGGTCGCCACGCGCGGGAGCGAGCGCGCGGAGCTCAGGCTCGTGAACCTCCCCATCAGCGGCCCGGTGTTCTCCGGCCCCCACGAGCAGCCCTTCGTCTGCATGACCGAGCAGGCCTTCCTCGGCGCCGCGCTCGACGACGACTGCAGCGCACAGCCGCTCACCGTGTATCGGTACCGCGCCAGCGACGGCACCTTCAAGAACCTGCCCGATCCGGCCGTGCGGCCGGCCGACATGACGACGACGACGACGAGCGACGGCGTCACGCTCGACTTCGTCATCGCCATCGAGGTGGGGACCATCAACCGCGCGGTGTACTGGATCGCCGCGCTGCACGATCCGGACACGCCCACACCCCAGCCCTGGGCGCCCCCCTCGTCGTGGAACCACAAGCTCGTCTACCTCTTCGGCGGCGGCTGCGGCACCGGCTACGTGCAGGGCGATCCGTCTTACTGGCTCATCGACGCCGCGGCGGGCACGATCGCGCTCGGCCACGCCGTGGCGCACGCATCGCTCAACACGCTCGGGAACAACTGCAACGACGTGCTCAGCGCCGAGACCATGATGATGGTGAAGGAGCGCTTCATCGAGCGCTACGGCGCGCCGCTGTACACCATGGGCTGGGGCGGCTCCGGCGGCTCCATCCAGCAGCACCTGATCGCCGACAACTACCCCGGGCTCCTCGACGGGCTGCTGCCGTCCATCAGCTATCCGGACATCTGGAGCGTGCTGCCCGACATCGTCGACTGCCGGCTGCTGCTCGACTACTTCG
>CAYLZW010000590.1:0-2524 GCA_964388085.1 uncultured Myxococcales bacterium
TGCCCTCGGACTTGTAGCCGACGTCGACGAGGACGAAGTCCTTGTTCACGCTGACCACGGTGCCGTTGACGATCTCGCCCTCGCGAACTTCGTCGCGGGCGTACGTCTGCTCGAGGAGCTCGGCGAAGCTCAGACCTTCATCGCGCCGGGTACTGGTTTGGGTCTCCATTAGGGTCTTTCTCGTCTTTCGATGCAGCGGATCTCGACGTGCGGCGCGCGGCCGGACGACGACGACACGAATGCTTTACACCCGAGCGCCGTGCTCGCGGTGGCTGTGCGGCTCAGCGGAGCTGTGCTCCATGGAGTCGCGGTGAAACGAGGGCCAGCACCACGCGGGCCTCTCGCAGCGGCGCCCAGCGCGGGCGCCCGAGGGGTTTCTCTGTGCTTTGGCCCGTCCTGTCAAACCGGGCCCGTACCGGGGGGCGTAGCGTCGGACGCGGCCTCGGGCACGCGCTCGCGCTCGCCAGGAGCGGGGCAGAACGCCACTGATTTCAGCGCGTTACGGCTCGCGACGGCGACCCGCGCCCTCCTTGTAGAGCCGCCTGCGCGCGATGACCTTGCGCCCGCGGGCGAACAGGATGAGCAGGCCGAGGACGCTCATGGCGACGGCGGCGTACGGGCGGATGGCCGCGAAAGGCCCGCCGCTCTTCGCGCTCCGGGAGGGCGAGCGCGAGGGCACCTGCTGGCAGCCACAGACGACGCCGGCGTCGTCGTCGGGGGCGCCTGCGTCCGCGCTCGGGCCTGCGTCGCCCGTGGGCGTCCCGGCGTCGTAGCGCGGCAGGTTCTCGTCGTGCAGCGAGAGGGACAGCGTCGTCCCCCTCGGCAGCTCATCGGCGTCCGCCGGGCCGAGATCGCAGATCGCGAGCAGGAGCCTGTCGCCCGCGGGCACCTCGAGGTCCACGCGCAGCGCGGGGGCGACGTCATCCGCCCGGCCTCGCTCCGCTCGGCTCTCGTCGGGGTTGCCGATGACCCACGCGACGCCGAGCGGGCGCGCGGCGGCGTCGTCCGCGGGGACGGACGCGACGTCGACGTGCAGCGGGATGCTCTCGGAGACGGCGTCGACCTCGAGCGTCGCGCAGCCGAGCTGGTGTGGCGAGAGCGTGCGGGGCAGCGCGAAGGGCTCCCCGTCGAGGCTGCTCGGGATCAAGCGGAAGCTGCGCACGAGCGCGGTGCCGGGCAAGGACGCGCCCCCCGCGAGGCCGTCGTCGCCCGTCGACCAGGCGCCGAGCAGCACGCGCCAGGAGGCGAAGTCGAGCACGAGGTCGTCGAGCGAAGCGCCGCTGACGTCCTCGATGACGTCGAGCCAGTCGGGCTCGTTGACGTCGCGGACGCCGCCGTCGAGCGCCGGCGCCTCTTGCGCGCTCGCCTGCCAGAGGCGCCGTATCAGCGTGCCGTCGAAGTCCCCGTGCTCCTGCTCGAGGTAGAGGAAGAACAGCGCCGCGCCGTAGTCGTACAGGTTCTCCTCGCCGGCGATGGGCTCCCAGTCGATGCCGTTGGTGAACAGCGGCGCCTGCGGATAGGACTGAAAGTCTTCGAGGCTGTCGGCCCACGCGCTCACGCCGGGCAGCGCGAGGCGCTCGTAGGCCACCGCGCTCGCCTCCGCGAACATGACGCTCTCTTCGAGGTCGAGCGCGAACTGGACCGCGTGCGCCATCTCGTGGTGCACGAAGGTGGGCATGGCGGAGGCGTCGAGCGTCGGGCTGAGCCGCATGTGCGCGTACGCGGCCGCCCTGCCGTCGTCGTCGCTGACGTCGGCGCCGGCGATGGTCAGCGCCGCCGCGCTGCCGGCGAACACCAGGTACACGTCGAAGCGCTCGTCACCGCCCTCTCCGTCGTCGGGCAGCGGCGCCGGGAAGCCCATGTCGGTGACGAGCGTCGTCCACGCCTCCTCCACCAGGGCGAGCACCTCGGGGGCGCGCACGGCGACCGCCTCGGTCTCGTAGTGCACGCGCACGGGCAGCGTCGTCGAGTCGATGTATCCGGCCGCGGCCGGGCGGCTCTGCAGCGCCAGCGACGAGAGCGGCAGGGCGCCGTCGCGCACCGCCTCGCGCAGCGCCATCGTCGCGCACGGACGCGCATGCACCCCGGCGCTGTAGAACGCGCCCAGCAGCACGACGACGGCGAGCGCGGCCGCGCGCATCACTTGTCCCAGTCGCGGCCGTTGAACTTGAGGCCGATGATCTCCACGTCGAGCTCACCGGCGGGGCGCTCGATGGTGGCCGAGTCCCCGACCTTCCTGCCGAGCAGCGCCTTCGCCACCGGCGCGGTGTCGGTGATGCGGCCGGTCTTCATGTCCGACTCGCCCTCGCCGACGATGGTGTACTCCTTCACATTGCCGTCCTCGTCCTCGATGACGACGGTGGCGCCGAACACGACCCGCTCCCCCGAGAGGGTCGCGCGATCGACGACGATGGGATCCTTCAAGAAGCGCGCGAGGTACTGGATGCGCTTGTCGAGCTCGCGCAGCTTCTTCTTGCCGTAGATGTACTCGGCGTTCTCCGAGCGATCGCCCTCGGCGGCGGCG
>CAYLZW010000591.1:0-2511 GCA_964388085.1 uncultured Myxococcales bacterium
TCCTTGATGCCCTCGCGCGCCATCATGGAGTCGAAGCGCGTGCCCTTGTCCTCGAGCTTGAGCGCCTCGAAGTAGCTGAGGATCGAAGCGTAGAGAGCCTGCTTGGCCTCGCCCTTCCCCTTGCGAGCGCCCTTGGCCGGCGCGGCGGTGCTCGCCTTCGCGTCCGCCTTGCCGGCCACGGGCGCCTTCGCGGCCGCCGTCTCCACGGCCGCACCGCCGGCGGCCTTCTCGACGAGCGCGAGCACCTTCTCGTACTGACGGCCGGCGCGCACGTACTCCTTGGCGCTGAAGAGCGCCTCGGCGTAGTTCCACTCCATGTTGATTCGCTCGGGCCCGTCATCGAAGACCGAGAGGTACGCCTTGTAGGCGCGCGCGGCGCGGCGGTAGAGCGCCTGCTCGTCCTTGTCCTTGGCGAGCGTGTGCAGCTTGGTGGAGAGGTCGCGCGCGAGCAGCTCGAAGTCGAGCAAGACCTGCTTGTCCTCGTCCGAGGCGCGCCACCAGTACTTGTAGCGGGCGCTGATCTCCGCGAGCATGACGACGTCATCATCCGCGCGCTGGAGCGACTGCCCCTTGATCGCCGCGTCGTAGACCGCCAACGCCCACTCGATGTTGCGCTCGAGATCGCCGGAGACGCTGAGCAGCTCGCGATACACGTCGGCCGCTTGCGCGTACATGGTCTTGATCTGGTAGCGGCGCGCCAGCCGCTCGAGGACCATCTGGTACTCGTCGCGTGAGTGCGAGATCTCCTCGAAGAAGGCGATGGCGTTCCGGTTGTCGCGCGACTCCGGATAGTAGAACGCGAGGTCCTTCAGGGCCTCCCGTCGCACGTCGAGGCGCGGGGCCGCGTCCGCGCCGAGCTCGAGCCCCGGCTCCGGCGGCGTCGGCGTGCGCACGGCCTGCTCCCACAGGTCGACGGCCTTCTTCTCGCTCTCCTTGTTCACGAAACACCAGCCCAGCTTGTAGCGGGCCATGTTGTGCGCGTAGGTCTCCGGGCTCTCGAGGATGAGCCGGTAGTTCTTCATCGCTTCATCGACGTCACCACGATCGAAGTGGTAGTCGCCGAGGATGAGCCAGGCCTCGAAGCGAAACTGGCTCTTCGGATACTGGGTCGTGAGATCCCGATAGGTCTTGACCATCTCGTCGAAGTTGCCGAGCTCTCGGTACTCGTGCGCGATGAAGAACGTGATCTTGTCGTTGTCGGGGTACTCGGGGAACTCCTGCAGGATGCGCCGGTAGATGGCGATGGCCTGGTCCTTCAGGAGCCGCGCCTCGGGGGCGACCACGGCGCTCTTATCGTCGACGTCGTTCTCCTCGAGAATGCGAAAGAACACGAGGCGGCTCTTCTCGATGTGCAGCTCGGCCTGGCGGAAATAGAGGTCCGGCAGGTAGCGCTCACCCTTCGAACGGTTGATGAGCTCCTTGGTGACACCGATGGACTTGTCGATCTTGGCGATGTCGCGTTTGAGGCGCGCGATCTCCTCGGCGCGGCTCGCGGCCTTGCCGGTGTCCTGCATCTTCTGGGCGGAGGCGCACGACAGCAGCGACGCGGGCGCGGCGAGAGAGACAAGGGCGACGAGCAGGGTGGGGAGAGCGCGCCTCATTCGAAGAGCTCCTCGCTGAAGCAGCGGTCCTCGATGCGGAAGCGGTAGTCGTGCAGCTCGTCGTTCCAGTACTCCTGGTCGAAGACGTAGTAGACGTCGTCGCTGCCGAGCGGGATCGGCTTCTCGGCATCGACCACCCGCTTGCCGGTACCCTCGCGCAGCCGCTTGAAGACCTCGAGGCTGACCTCGTAGTCGACCAGCCGGGCCTGCTCCTCGTAGTCGAGCAGCTCGGTGGCGACCTCGATGGCCTCCTCCTGCACGACCTCGTCGAGCCGGCGCACCACCTCGGCGATCTTGAGATCGTAGATGTTGGCGAGGTGCGAGCGCAGGCCGTGCTCATCCGAGAAGCCCTCGGCGAGCTGCCGCTCCTGCTGGAGCTTCTCGAGGAACGCGAGCTCCCGCTGCGGCGCCCGCGCCTGCACCGCCGCGCGCCGCAGCACCGGGTGCGCCAGCGGATCGCGACGACGACGAAGCTCGACGAGCGCGTCCCCGTAGCGACGGAGGAACTCGCGCGCGGCGCCCTTGGCCGCGGCGTAGTGACAGAGGGCCTTGTAGTTGAGCGCCTTCAGGACGAAGCGCTCGGGGCCGAAGTAGCGGCGGTAGCTCGGCGCGTCGAGCGTCAAAAGGATGCCGAGCGAGCCGCGGAAGTCCTCCGCGTAGTAGCGCGCCCACGCCTTCTCGAGGAACAGCGTCGCCTCCTCCTGCGAGAGGAACGGCACCTCGATGGACTCGTAGACCTTGAGGGCCTCCTGGTAGCGACCTTCCTCGAAGTGCAGCCGCGCGATGGTGCGCTTGGCGTCGTTCTTCAGGTCGAAGTCCTCGCTGTCGCTCTTGGCGATCTCCTCGAGCACCGCGCGCGCGGCGTCGCGCTTGTCGCGCTTGGCCTTGCTGTCGCGCGCGTGCGTCGCCT
>CAYLZW010000592.1:0-2506 GCA_964388085.1 uncultured Myxococcales bacterium
CGCGTCATCAACACGCTCGGGAACCGCGCCGTTCACAGCCATCGTCCCGTGCCCGAGTCGGACGCGGTCGCGGCGGTACGCGAGTTGTTTCATGTCGCCTACTGGTTTGCGCGCACCTACGGGCGCACGGCGCGGCCTGCGCCGGGCCTCGCCTTCGATGCGAGCGCGCTGCCGCGACCGGGGCTGGTGGCGTCCCAAACGGCGGAGCAGTTGCGGGCGCTCGAGGCACGCCTGCGCGAGAAGGACGAGAATCTCGAGGCGCTCCTGGCCGACAAGTCCGCGCTCGACGAGGAACTGAAGCGCCTGCGGGCTGAGGTCGCCGAGGCGAAGAAGGCGGCAGCCGCGCAGCCCGACACGCACGATTACTCCGAGGCGGAGACCCGCGACTACTTCATCGACCTCCTGCTGAAGGAAGCGGGGTGGCCGCTCGACCAGACCCGCGACCGCGAGTTCGAAGTCGCCGGCATGCCCAACTCCCAGGGCAAGGGCTTTGTGGACTACGTGCTCTGGGGCGACGATGGCAAGCCGCTCGCGCTGGTGGAGGCCAAGCGCACGCGGCGTGACGCGCGCGTGGGACAGCAGCAGGCAAAGCTCTACGCCGACTGTCTGGAGCGCCAGTTCGGCCAGCGGCCGGTGATCTTCTACTCCAACGGCTACGAGCACTGGCTCTGGGACGACACGCGCTACCCGCCTCGCGGGGTCCAGGGGTTCTGCAAGAAGGCGGAACTGCAGCTCCTGATCCAACGGCGCGAGACACGCCGTTCGCTGGCCGCAGCGCCGATCAGCCCGACCATCGTCGAACGCCATTACCAGACGCGCGCGATCCGTCGCATCGCCGAGGCCTTCGAGCGGGATCACGACCGGAAGGCCCTGCTGGTGATGGCCACGGGCGCCGGGAAGACACGGACGGTGATCGCCCTCAGCGATCTGCTGATGCGCTGCAACTGGGCCAAGCGCGTGCTCTTTCTCGCCGACCGCGTGGCGCTGGTCAACCAGGCCGTGAACGCCTTCAAGCGTCACCTGCCCGATTCCTCGCCAGTCAACCTCGTCACGGAGAAGGAGGCCGAGGGACGCGTCTACGTCTCAACCTATCCGACGATGATGGGGCTGATCGATGAAGCGGCGGACGGCCAGCGGCGGTTCGGCGTGGGGCACTTCGACCTGGTGATCATCGACGAGGCGCACCGGTCGGTGTTCCAGAAGTACCGCGCCATCTTCGACTACTTCGACGCGCTGCTCGTGGGCCTCACGGCCACGCCGAAGGACGAAGTGGACCGCAACACCTACAGCCTCTTCGATCTCGAGGACGGCGTGCCGACCGACTCCTATTCCCTGGAGGAAGCGGTGCGGGACGGCTTCCTCGTGCCGCCGCGGGCCGTGTCGGTGCCGCTCAAGTTCCCGCGTGAAGGCATCCGGTACGACGAGCTCCCGGACGAGGACAAGGATCAGTGGGACGCGCTGGAGTGGGACGACGACGGCACCGTCCCGGATCGGGTCGAGGCCGAGGCGGTCAACCAGTGGCTCTTCAACAAGGACACCGTGGACAAGGTGCTGGAGCACCTGATGACGCGCGGCCTCAAGGTCGCGGGCGGTGACCGGCTGGGGAAGACGATCGTCTTCGCCAAGAATCAGCAACACGCCGAGTTCATCGCTGAGCGCTTCGACGCGAACTATCCGCACTTGAAGGGCGCCTTCGCGCGCGTGATCACCTTCAAGACCGAATACGCGCAAAGTCTGATCGACGATTTCTCGAGAAAGGAGAATACGCCGCACATCGCGATCTCGGTAGACATGCTGGACACGGGCATCGACATCCCGGAAGTCGTGAACCTCGTCTTCTTCAAGCTGGTGCGCTCGAAGACGAAGTTCTGGCAGATGGTTGGGCGTGGCACCCGCTTGTGCCCGGACCTCTTCGGGCCGGGTCAGCACAAGGACCTCTTCTACATCTTCGATTACTGCCACAACCTCGAATATTTCAGCCAGGACGTCCCGTCGACCGAGGGCCATGTCGCTGATTCGCTCGCCAGGCGGCTCTTCAACACCCGGTTGGAGCTCATCACGGTGCTGGACAGCCGTCGGGAGGAAGGGGCCACGTCATTCAGGGAGCCACCGGCAACCTACGGCGACCCGAGCACGGATCAAGAGGTTCGACAGGTTGTCGCCGGGATGCTGCAGCGCGAAGTGGCGGCCATGAACCTGGACAACTTCATCGTGCGGCCGCACCGGCGTCTCGTCGAGAAGTACGCGAAACCCGAGGCTTGGGCGGCACCTCCGACCGAGGCGCTGGTCGAGCTCTCCCGGGACGTCGCGGGGCTTCCGACGGAACTCGATCCCGAGAACGAAGAAGCGAAACGGTTCGATCTGCTTGCCTTGCAGCTTCAGCTTGCGCGCCTGCACGCCGGTCCCGGCTTCGACCGGCTGCGCGACCGCGTCAAGGAGATTGCCGGGCTTCTAGCGGAGAAGGATGCGATACCGATGGTCCGCGAGCAGATGGCGCTCATCCAGG
>CAYLZW010000593.1:0-2490 GCA_964388085.1 uncultured Myxococcales bacterium
ACGCTGAACGACTCCTTCGTGATCCTCGACGAGGCACAGAACACCACGCGCGAACAGATGCGCATGTTCCTGACGCGCCTCGGCTTCGGCAGCAAGATGGTCGTCACCGGCGACGTGACGCAGGTCGATCTGCCCGACGTGAAGCGCTCCGGTCTCATCGACGCGGTGCACGTGCTCGACGGTGTGGAGGGCATCGCTACCTGCCGGCTCAGCGAGCAGGACGTCGTGCGTCATCCGCTCGTTCGTCGCGTGGTGCGCGCCTACGAGCGCGACGAGGAGCGCCGCCAGGCGCGCGAGAGCCAGCGGGGCGGTGGCGCGCCCGCGGGCAGCAAAGAGCCGCCTCCGCCGTCGGGGCCGCCCCGTTGAGCAAGCCGGAGCGGCCGCGGCTGCTCTCGGTAGAGCCGCACGACCGGGCCGAGAGCGGGCCGGCGCTGTCAAACCCACACCTCGATCTGGGCGAGCTCGCGCCGCGTCATCGGCGCCGTCGCCCGCTCTTGCCCGAGGACCAGCGCGCGCGCCTCGACGCCATGGCGCGCCTGGTGCTCCTCGTCGGTGTCTCGGCCCTCGCCGCCATCGTGATAGGGCCGCGGCTCGTCGGCGCCGACCTCCCGGGTGACGAGGAGCTCGGCAAGCCGGCGCGCGTCCATGTGCGCGCGGATCGGGACTACGCCCTCGTCGATCAAGCGGCGACCGAGGCGCGGCGCCGCGACGCGCGGCACGCGAGCCGATCGGTCTGGGACCTCGACATCGCGCGGGCGCAGCGCGACGCGCGCGTCCTCGGGGGTGCCCTCGAGCGCATCGAGGAGGCGCTCGAGGAGCTGCACGCGCAGAAGGCGCCGGCGCGCGAGGGCGCGAAGGGGGCGCCGCGCGATGACGACGAGAGCGCCGCGCCGGCGCCGCTGCCGGACGACGCGTGGGCCTCCCTCGAGCCGGTGCGCGGCCAGGTCGCGGGCGAGCTCGCGCTCGTCGGGGCGGAGGCGCCACGAGACCCCTCCTGGCGCGCGCTGGTGCACACCCTGTGGCGCTCGCCGGCGGTCGTCGCGGAGATCACCGCCGCCGTGCGTGACGCGCTGTCCGCCCCGGTCGTCGGCGATCGCGCCCTGCTCGCGCTCGACGAGCCGCGCGGCATCGTCGTGCGTCCGGTCCCGGCGGAGCTGCGCCGGGGCGAGCGTGTCATCGAGGCCACCGACGAGGTGCGCGACCTCGAGCAAGCGCGCCTCGGGCTCAGCGAGGAGCTCCGGCAGCGACTCCTGGCCGCGGAGCCGGGGCTCTCGCCCGGGGACGCCGCGCAGATCGCCGCCTTCTCGTCGATGCTGCTGCGCACCACCCTGACCTACAACGCGACGGAGAGCGAGCTGCGCCGGCAGGAGGCCGCCGACGACGTGCCGGCGGAGCTCGTGCGGGTTCGTCGAGGCGAGATGGTGCTGCGCCCGGGGGAGGTGGTCGAGCGGCGCCACCTCCTCGTGCTCTCCGCCATGGAGGCGCAGCAGGGGGAGCGCATGCGCACGCGCGCGGCGCTCGGCACCGGCGCGTTCGTGCTCTTCCTCTGCTTTGTCGTCTACCGCTTCGGCGTGCGTGGCGTGTTTCAGCGGCACCTGGCGCTCAAGGACCTGCTGCTCCTCGGCGGGCTGCTGCTGATGGGGCTGCTCGCGCTGTTCGTGGCCGATCGCATGGTCGCGCCCGTGACGGGTCGCTGGCCCATGGTGCCGGCGTTGGCGCTCTTGTGCGCGGTGCCGACCGCGTTCGGCGCCATCCAGGCCCGGCTCTGCTTGTCGGCGGACATCGCGCTCTTGTTCGCGCTCCTGTTGGCCTTGCTCGGCGGCGTCATGGCCGAGCCGGGGACGACGTGGACCGTGGTGGCGCTCGTGTCGTCGATGGCGGGCGCGTCGGTGGCGGGGCGGGCCGAGCGCGCGACGGCGCTGCTGCTCGCGGGCGTGGCGGCGGGCCTTGCCGGCAGCGCCGCGGCGGTCACGCTCGAGGCCTTTCGCAGCGCGCTCGACGGGACGCAGCTGCTCTGGCTCGGCGCCGCGGCCCTCGGCGGCGGGCTCTTGTCCGGTGTGGTGGCGGCGGCGGCGACGCCGCTCGTCGAGGGAGCCTTCGGCTACGTGACACCGCTGCGGCTGCGCGCGCTCTGCGACCTGAACCAGCCGCTCTTGAAGGAACTCATCGTGCACGCGCCCGGCACCTGGCACCACAGCATGCGCGTGGCGCACCTCGTCGTCGAGGCGGCGCACGCCATCCGCGCCGACAAGGCGCTCGCGCGCGCCATGGCGCTGTACCATGACGTCGGCAAGATCCGGCGGCCGCAGTTCTTCCTCGAGAACCTGCAGGGCCGCGACAACCCCCACGACAAGCTGCCGCCGGCGGAGTCCGCGGAGATCCTCCTCGATCACGTGCGGCACGGCGTGGAGCTCGCGCAAAAGCATCGCATCCCACGCGTGGTCGCCGACGTCATCGAGGAGCACCACGGCGACAACCGCATGGAGTTCT
>CAYLZW010000594.1:0-2481 GCA_964388085.1 uncultured Myxococcales bacterium
CGTCGCCGCCGGTGAGACGGGCGGTATCCTCGACACGATCATGACGCGCCTCGCGCAGCAGATCGAAAAGAGCGCCAAGCTCATCAAGCAGATCAAGGGCGCGCTCTTCTACCCCTCCGCCGTCATCGCCGTCGCCATCGGCGTCGTCACGACGCTGCTGCTCTTCGTCATCCCCGTGTTCGAGAAGATGTTCCAGGACTTCGGCGGAGAGCTGCCGCTGCCCACGCAGATGGTCATCGACATCTCGAAGTGGTCCGTGGCGCACTGGTATCTATTCCCGACGGTGCCCACCTTGCTCGCCGTCGGTTACACGTTCACCAAGCGCAACCCGAAGGGCAAGCGCATGCTGGACAAGATCGCGCTCGGCTTGCCGATGTTCGGCCCGCTCATCAAGAAGACCGCCGTGGCGCGCTTCACGCGCACCATGGGCACGATGCTGAGCTCGGGCGTGCCCATCCTCGACGCGCTCGAGATCGTCGCCAAGTCCTCGGGCAACGCGGTCGTCTCCGACGGCATCCTGTTCGCGAAGCTGCGCGTGTCCGAAGGTAAGACGCTCGCGGAGCCGCTGCAGGAGACGCGCATCTTCCCGCCCATGGTCTGCCAGATGGTGCACATCGGCGAGAGCACCGGCGCCATGGACACCATGCTGTCGAAGATCGCGGACTTCTACGAAGAAGAGGTCGACGCCGCCGTGGGCGCGCTGACGTCGCTGCTCGAGCCCATCATCATGGTGTTCCTCGCCATCGTGCTCGGCTCGTTCCTCATCGCCATGTACCTCCCGATCTTCACCATCGCCGGCACGATCCAATGACTCCGGGCCTGCGTCCGCGCGCGTGACTCCGCGAGAGCTCCCTCCCGGGAACGCTTCCAGCGCGCTGCGCAGCCCGTCCGTCGCCGAGGCGCCTCGCGATCCCGAGGGGCAGCTCGGCGTTCGGCTCACCTGGCTCATGCTGTTCCGCGCCGTCGTCGTGGCGGCGCTCCTCGTCAGCACGGTGGCCATTCGCCTCGGCACCGGCGAGGACATCTTCGGCCCGGGCTACATCATCGTCTACGGCGCCTGCGCCACGAGCTACGCCGCGATCCTCGCCGGCGCGGTCTGGCTGAGACGCCCGCGTACGCGGCCGAGCGGCGATGAACGCCCGAGCGGCGTCGTGCTCCTCGCGCACCTCCAGCTCCTGTGGGACGCCGTGTTCGCGACGCTGCTCGCGCTCGCCACCGGCGGCGTCGGCTCCGCGTTCGCGTTCCTCTACTTTCTGACCGTGCTCGTCGCCGCGTCCCTCGTCGGCCGCCGGGGGGTGCTCCTGGTCGCGGCGGAGTGCGCGCTGCTCTACGCCGGCGTGCTCACGCTCGAGCTCATGGGCGTGCTCACGCGCTTCGGCGCTCCTGTGCGCGCCAGCGTCGACAGCCTCGCGCTGCCCTTTTTGACGAACGTGCTCGGCATGTTCCTGATCGCGATCCTGGCCGGCTACCTGACCGAGCAGCTCCGGCGAGCGAGCGAGAGCCTGACGGCGACGCAGGCGCACCTGTACCAGCTCGAGGAGCTGTACGCGGCGGTGCTGCGCAGCTTGCCCTCCGGCGTGCTCACCGTCGACGACCAGGGGGTCATCCTCTACGTGAACGCGGCGGGCGCGCACATCCTCGGCTCCGACGCGCGCGCGCTCGTCGGCAAACACATCGCCAGCGTGGCGCGCGAGCTGCCGACGCGCTCGCACGACGCGGACGCCACGGGGCGCGCGCGCTTCGAGATCACGCTCACGCACCCGGGCGCGGCCGGCCGCGTGCTCGGCGGCAGCGTCGCGAAGCTCACCGGGGTCGAGGCGCTCGCCGGCAGCGTCGTCGTGTTTCAGGACCTGACCGAGCTGCGCCGCCTGCAGCGTGACGTCGCCCGCGCGGATCGGCTCGCCACCATCGGGCGCTTCGCCGCCGGGCTCGCGCACGAGATCCGAAACCCCCTCGCCGCCATGATCGGCTGCCTCGAGCTGTTGCAGGCCGACATGGGCAAGCCCTCGAACGAGCGCGGCAGCGAGAGCGGCCGCATGCTCGGCATCGTGCACCGCGAGGCCGAGCGCCTCTCGAACCTCGTGTCCGCCTTCTTGACCTACGCCCGCCCGCGCCCGCCCGCGGCCGTGCTGAGCGACATCGCGAGCCTCGTGGAGGAGACCGCTCGCACGGCGCAGGTCGGCGTACGCCACGCGAAGCTCGAGGTGGTCATCGAGACGCGCGCCGAGGCGCCCGTGGACCCCGAGCAGATCCGCCAGGTGCTCTGGAACCTCGTGGGCAACGCGGTCATGGTGCTGCAGCCCGAGGGGGAGACGCCGCTCGAGGAGGAGCCCCGGGGGCTCGTGCGCATCACCGTCGCCGCGGACGCCGAGCACGCCGTGGTGCACGTCGACGACAACGGCCCCGGGGTACCCGACGATCTGCACACGAGCATCTTCGAGCCGTTCTTCACCACGCGCGCGAGCGGCACCGGCCTCGGCC
>CAYLZW010000595.1:0-2477 GCA_964388085.1 uncultured Myxococcales bacterium
TCGGCGAGATCGCGAACTACAACATCGTGCTCGAGGGCGTCACCGACGCCGACGGCGAGCAGGTGCCGCTGCCGAGCGGCCTCGTGCTCGAGCTCTCGAACGAGAAGATCAAGGGCGACTTCGTGACCCTCGGCGAGGAGGGCCTGCGCGTCCTCTGGGCCCTCGGCGGGCGCGTGCGCCTCAACGAGATCGGCGACATCATCTCGCAGGTCACCGCCAGCGACGACGTGAACGTCGGCCAGGTGCTCTCCGCCGTGCTGCCGTTCTTCGCCAAGTTCGACCACGCCATCGTGAGTGGGCTCGACCTCGAGAGCGTCGCCCGCCCGGCTTCGCTCGGCGAGGACATCCCGATCCCGTACGCCGACTGGAGCTTCCCCGAGCTGACCGGCGCCAACGCCGTGAAGCTGAACACGCTCATCACCCAGTCGGCCCTCTACACCGTGCCCACGATGCCGTGCGTGCCTGGCCAGGGCACCTCGGGCTCGTGCACGGGCAACGCGTACGCCTCGGGCGCCGTGCTGCTCACGGGCGCCATGGTGCCCGGCATCGGCCTCGTCCCGCTCGGCCTCACCGCCGGCCTCGACGATCCCGACGAC
This sequence comes from uncultured Myxococcales bacterium, assembly GCA_964388085.1. Lineage (GTDB taxonomy): Bacteria > Myxococcota > UBA727 > UBA727 > CAYLZW01 > CAYLZW01. The sequence goes on from CAYLZW010000595.1 coordinate 597, forward strand.
CAGGACACCAACGACCAGCGCGACGGCAAGATCGACCACCTGCCGCCCGAGGGCGCCGCGGAGCCCCTCGCGGCCGGCACGGCGCGGATCGACTACGCCCCGCCGCACGACGGCCTCGAGGGCAACAAGTTCGTGACCATCGCCATCGCGCTCGACATCAACGGCCTGACGGCGGGCTCGCTCGGCGCGAGCACGATCACGCACGTGACCGACAGTTACGGCGCGAGCAACACGTTCCCGACGGCCTTCCTCGAGCACCAGGGCGGCAGCTGGGACATCACCAACGACGCTGACAAGACCTTCACGCTCGCGTCGGTCGGCAGCGCGGACTTCTACCGCCTGAACCTCAACAACGGCGACGCCGAGTGGAACATCTGGTTCCCCGGCGGCACCACCAGCGTCAGCACCGCGGCGCTGCAGCCGGCCGCCGTGACCGCGAACCGCGCCTTCGGCGCCGACGTCCAGGCCTTCCGCCTCGGCACCGGCTACGACGGCCTGACCCCCGCCAACTACGGTGAGCTCGTCGAGCTCAACGGCACCAACTTCGACAACCTGCTCTATTACATGGGCGGCTGGTCGAGCCAGGCGTGCGCGACCGCGACCGCCGAGGTCACCGACCCGCACTGCGAGTGGGTCGGCGGCCCGACCGAGGAGTAGTCCCGAGCGTCACCTCGCGCATTCATTGCGTGCAGGTGTCGTACAGACGGCGCCCCGTTTCTCCGACGTCACGGCGTTGAAGGAACGGGGCGCTTTCTTATGAGCTGCAACGTACAGAGCGAATTTCACGCAAAGCCGCGGAGCCGCAAAGAAGAGCACAAGGTTGTTCCCCTCTGCGGCTTTGCGCCTTTGCGTGAGATCTTGTGTTCTGTGTTTCTCTTGACGGCTTCTGGGGTGAGACTCCGATGCCTTCTCCTCATGGACGCCAGGAGACACCATGACCGACGCCCGCGTGAAGCTCGACTTGTCCCTGGCCCTGTCGCCTCGTGTGCAGGGCGGCGTCGCGTCGTCAGACGTCCTCTCGCACCCGAGAGCGAAGGCGGCGGTGCCGGCGGTGCTCGACGCCGTGAAGAAGGACACGCTCGGCTTCTGGAACCTCCCCGACGACAAAGCGCTCGCGAAGCGTTGTCATGACGTCGCTCAGAGGTTGCGGAAGCGCTTCGATCGGCTGGTCGTGCTCGGCATCGGCGGCTCGAGCCTCGGCGGACGGATGCTCATCGAGGGGCTCGCGGCCGATCCTTCGCGCGTCATCTTCCTCGACAATGTCGATCCGGTTCGCTTCGAGAAGGTGCTGAACGGCCTCGATCTCGAGCGCACCGCGTTCAACGTCATCTCGAAGAGCGGCGGCACGGTCGAGACCGCGGCCCAGCTCGTCGTCGTGCGCGATCGCTTGAAGCGCGCCCTCGGCGACGACGGTTATCGAGAGCGCATGCTCGCGACCACAGACGCGAACAAAGGCCTCATGCGCGACATCGCCGACGCGGACGGCCTCGAGACGCTGCCCATCCCCGACAACGTCGGCGGACGCTTCAGCGTGCTCACGGCTGTCGGTTTGCTCCCGGCCGCCTTCGCTGGGCTCGACATCCACGCGCTCCTGCAAGGCGCCGCCGATATGCGCGCGCGCTGCGGCAGTGACGACGTGAAGCAGAACCCGGCGCTGGCGCACGCGGTCGTGCACCACCTCGCGGACACGAAGCTCTCGCGGCCGATTCACGTCGTCATGCCCTACGCCGATCGGCTGCGTCCCTTCGGCGAATGGTACTGCCAGCTCTGGGGCGAGAGCCTCGGCAAGGCGAAGACGCGTGACGGACGAGAAGCGCACCTCGGGCCGACCCCCGTCGTCGCCGTCGGCAGCACCGACCAGCACTCGCAGATCCAGCTCTA
>CAYLZW010000596.1:0-2474 GCA_964388085.1 uncultured Myxococcales bacterium
AGGTGTAGATGGGCAGCACCTCGGTCTGGAACGCGGGGCCGCCTCCCGTGAGCAGAAAGGGGCCGAAGTCGTTGAAGGTCCAGAGCGTGATGAGCAGCAGGTCGGTCAGCAGGTGGGGCCGGAGCAGCGGCAGCGTGATGTCCCAGAATTGGCGCCAGCGAGAGGCGCCCGCGACGGCGGCCGCTTCGTAATAGGAGGGCGAGATGGTGCGCACGGCGGCGTCGAACAGCAGCATCGAGAACGCGGTGCCGCGCCAGAGGTTGTAGAGCACGATGGACAGGACCGGATACTCCATCAGCCAGCGCGGCCCGCCGCCGAGCATCCGGTTCAGCGTGCCGTCCGTCGGATGCAGGTAGACGTTCCACAGGATGGCGACGACGACGCCCGGGATGATCCAGGCGACGATGGCGAAGAAGCGCACCACGCGTCCAAATCGATCGCTCGCGCGCGCGGTGAGCAGGGCCAGCGCGAGGCCGCACACCACCTGGCCGATGACCGCCGAGCCGATGACGTAGAACAAGCTCACGCGCAGTGAATTCCAGAACGCCGAGTCGGTGAGCGCGCGCGCGAAGTTCTCGAGGCCAATGAAGCGCAGCTCCTTCGCCTCCGGACCGAGCAGCGTGTAGTTCGTGAAGCCCTGCAAGAGCGACCAGGCGGTGGGCACCAATAAAAACGCGACCAACAACAGCGCGGCGGGCAGCAAGAACGTCAGCGCCATTCGACGCGTCAGGATGACCGACTCCTGCACGACCTCTCCGCGCGGGAGCGCGCCCTCGCCCTCGACGAGCGCCGGCGCCGGCTCGCTGGCGCTCATGGCGACGTCCCCATGCGCGCCGCACCGACGAGATCCGCGAGACCTTCGGCGTAGGCCCGCACCGCCTCCTCGGGCGAGAGCCCCTGCACGACGCGCTCGGTGACGCGCTGCACGAGCTCGGAGACGCGTGGATACACGGGGAAGCCGGGCCGAAAGCGCGTGACGGGCAGCGCCTGCTCCACCTGGCGCGCGAGCTGGACGTCCGACTTGAACGCCGCCGATCGCAAAAGGTCCCGGCGCGTCGGGATGAACGGATCGATCTGGTACTTCCGCGCCAGGCTGTCGTAGCTCGAGAGCGCCGCCAGCACGCGCCAGGCGAGCTCTTTGTGCGGCGAGCTCTTGTTGATGATGTAGCCGCCGCCGCCGCTGATGGAGACCGCCTGATCGCTCGGCTGCCGCGTCGGCATGGGCGCCCAGCCGACGACGTCGTCGCGGTCGGCGATGCCCCAGGTGGCGCCGGGCTTCAGCACGCTCTGCCACATGTAGGTGCCTTCGGGGTACATGCCGATCTTGCCGTCGCGGAAGAGCTCGAACGAGCGCTCACGTCCCTTCGGGTCGAGCTGCAGATTGACGTCGGCGAGCTGCTTCTCCACGAAGAGCGTGCGGTAGAATTCGAACGCCTGCACGAGCGCCGGGCCGCCGCTGACCCAATGGCCTCGCTCGGCGTCGTAGAGCGCGCCGCCGGCCGAGAGCAGCGCCAGATAAAAGCCCTGCATCGTCGTCGCTTCGCCAAACGAGGTGCCGCCGTTCCATTGCACCGGAATGACGCCGGGCAGCCTCTTCAGCGCCTCGCCGGCGGCGAAGATGTCAGCCCAGCTCCGCGGCCGCCACTCGCGGGGGAGGCCGGCGCTCTCGAACAGATCCTTGCGGTAGTAGATGCCGCGTACGTCGGTGCCGAGCGGCACGACGTAGGTGTGGCCTTGAAAGGCGCCCATCTTCTGCATCGAGGGCAGATAGAGCGGCCAGTCGCTCCACGCCGCGAGGTGCCGGTCGAGGGGGTAGAGCAGCCCGGCGCTCGCCATCTCCGCCGTCCAGAAGCCGTCGAAGGTGTAGAGGTCGGGGCCGGTGCCGCCCGAGAGGTCGAGCACCATGCGCGCCTTGAAGCTCTCGTCGCTGCCGCCGTCGCTCAGGATCTCGAAGCGCAGCGGGTGACCGGCGGCCGTCAGCTCGCGGGCGATGCGCGGCGCCATCTCCTTCAGCCAACGCGCGTTCTCCGATCCCTTGCCGCCCTCCACGGCGTTGACCGACAGCCGGATGAGCGGCAGCCCATCGCCTTCTGCCGCGGTTCGGCTGCAGCCGACGAGCGCGACGAGCGGCGCGGCGACGAGCGGCAGAGCGACGACGAGGGCGTACGCGCTTCGCAAGCTCAGAGCGCCTCGATCTCGAGCGTGTAGCGTCCGACGCCGCTGCCGCCGCCGATCCAGTCGCTCGGCACGATGATGAGCGTCTCGCTCGGGAAGATGACCGCCTCGTCGATGACCGACGTGGTGATGGTGTCGTCCGAGTAGAAGCACACGCCCGTCGGGTTATCGAGCGAGAAGGTCTCGCCGTACACGAACAGGAAGCCGCCGGCGGCGTTGTCGAGCCAGGTGGCCCGGATCTCGATGTCCTTCGTCGAGCCGCTGTTGTTCTTGATGTAGTGCATGTCGACGTAGTGGTC
>CAYLZW010000597.1:0-2466 GCA_964388085.1 uncultured Myxococcales bacterium
CGACCAGCAGATACTGGCCACGGAAATCGAGCACGCAGTCGATGACGCCGTTCAGGGCCAGCACGCGCGCGCCAAGCCGCTTCGCGATGGCGGTCAGCGCCTTCGCCGTCGTGTCCGGTCGGTGCCGGGCGTAGGACGGCTTCACTTCGTCTCCGGCTCGGCGCGATAGCCCTCTGCGCCCATCTTCATGCCGTGCTCCCAGCCAGCGCAGTACAGCTCTGAGTCCTTGTCGACGGCTCGGCCGACATCGTCCGGCGTCACCCAGCCCTTGCCCTCGCACTGATCGCACGTGGGCGCGTCAGCAGGGCGCGCCGCCTCGTCGTGCCACCGGCTCAGAATCGGCCGCGCCAGCAGCGCCCAGCCGCTGTAACTGTGCAGATCAAAGTCCGCCAGCAACCGGCGCGTCTCCTCGCTCAGTTCGTCTCTCGTCATGACCAATCCCTCACCCACCACGCCCGCCCGCGCGCGCGCACCCGAGACCGCCTGCGCGTGGTCATGGCGTCGGTCTCAGCCGACAAAGACAACGTCGTCCCAGCCAAGCTGTTTCAGCACGGGCACCAAGCGGCGCTCGCGCTCGGCGTCGTCGATATTCTTGTCGTCGTTGAGGTCCATCGCCTCAAACACAGCCTGAACATTGCCGAAGCTCGTCGTGTAGTATTCGTCATCGTCGTCGTATTCACGGAGTGCCTCGAGCCGACTCTCGAGGTACTCCGCGGGAACCCTGTCGTCTGGACCCAGCTCGCACGGCTCATTTTGATCAATCAGCGCCACAGTAGGCACGCCACATGCGACTGCATCAAACCCCAAGCAACACATAAAGCCCTTCTCGTTCAGCAACTGAGTCCGGCCGAACCGATACTTGAGTTCCTTGTCGTCATCCCCACCGCGCCGCCACGTCGCCCGATTAATCACCAGCACCTTCGGCTCCATCTACCCCTCCATCTCCTCGGCGGTCCGTCGCCGCCGGCATAACCGCCACTTCACCCGGCGCGAGGACCGCCCATTCGGCCAGACCACGATCTCCCACTCGCCGCTCGGCTCGACCAACTCACCGACACCATCCCGCGTCGAGCAGATACTCGACAGACGCCGGCCCAGCGCCCGCGCCGCCTGCTCATCGCTCAGCGGCCCGCACTCGCGCAGCAACTTGACGTAGGCCACGCTGAGCGCACCGCGACCACGCGCTGCCACCATCGCCCCTGAGGCCGAGGCGTGGCGGGCCGCACGGGTACGGCCGGAGATGGGCAGCGCCGTGTCACGGGTCCAGTCGATGGCGAGCTGTTGGCTCATGCGACCTCCGTGGCGAGCAACGGCGCGACGGATCCGATCCGCGTCCGCGCGAGCTCGACGTAAGCCGGGTTCAGTTCGCAGCCGATGAAATGCCGCTGGTGACGTACCGCCACGACTCCGACCGTTCCGCTGCCGGCGAACGGGTCGAGCACCGTATCGCCCTCGCGTGAGCCGGCAAGGATGCACGGCTCGACCAGCGCCTCGGGCATGACCGCGAAGTGCGCGTCAGGGAATGGCTGCGTGTGAATCGGCCACACGCTCCGGCGATTGCGGCCCGCAGTGCTGAACACCGGCTCATGCCGGCCGTCCTGCTTCCCGATGGAGTGCAGCGGCAGCGGCCCAGACGCCTGGACGCCCTTCCGGTTCGGGTTGTCCCACTCATTGACACCCGCGCGACGGCGATCACGGATGGCCTGATTCTTCTGGGCGCTCTCAACGATTCGCCGCTTGACGTCGCTCGGGTTCTGCACGCCGGCCGCGCCGTAATCTTTTCGGCCCTCGCCGTGGTACTTGGTGGCCAACTCTTTGAGCGTGCTCTCCGCGTACGGCTCCTTCACGGCGTCGGCGTCGTAGAAGTAACGGGCTGACTTGGTCAGGAGAAACACATACTCGTGATTCTTGGTCGGGCGGTCCTTCACCGACTCCGGAAGGCCGTTCAGCTTGTGCCACACGATGTCACAGCGGAGGTACCAGCCATCTGCTCTGAGCGCGAATGCCACTTCCCAAGGCACGCCGATGAGATCCTTCTCTTTGAGCCCGTCTGTCGAGATCGACATCCGGCATCCGCCACGAGCCGCCGTACCTTTCCAATCCTCGTCAACGACGCCGTTCAGGCCTGGCTGGTGACTGCTCGTGCGTGTGCGCGTTCGGTTGTTGTAGCTGTCTCCGAGGTTCAGCCAGAGCGTTCCGTCGTCCCTCAGCACGCGCCTCGCTTCTCGGAACACAGCCACCATGTTCGACACGTAAGCGCCTGGCGTCGGTTCCAGGCCAAGCTGACCGTCATGCCCGTAGTCGCGAAGTCCCCAGTACGGCGGGCTGGTGACGACGCACTGCACTGAGGCCTCCGGCAACTCTCGGAGCTTCTCGCGCACATCACCGGCCATGAGCCGCCACGTGGTCATCCCGTCAGTCCCTCTCTCTGGTCCAGTCGATCGCCAGTTGCTGCGCGCTCATGCG
>CAYLZW010000598.1:0-2454 GCA_964388085.1 uncultured Myxococcales bacterium
GCGTGTACTGCACGTGGCCGGGCGTATCGGCGATGATGAACTTGCGCTTCGGCGTCGCGAAGTAGCGGTAGGCGACGTCGATGGTGATGCCCTGCTCGCGCTCGGCGCGCAGGCCGTCGGTGAGCAGCGCGAGGTTCACCTCCTCGTCGCCGCGGGCGCGCGAGGACTTCTCCACCGCCTGCAGCTGGTCCTCGAAGATGCTCTTGCTGTCGTACAACAGGCGCCCGATTAGCGTGCTCTTGCCGTCGTCGACGGAGCCGCAGGTGAGGAAGCGCAGCAGATCCATGCGCTGAAAGGCGTCCGCGTCGAACTTCTCGCTCGGCTCGGCGCGCGGGCTCGCTTGGGTGAGGGTGTCGGTCGTCATCAGAAATACCCCTCCTTCTTGCGGTCTTCCATGGCGGTGTCGCTGAAGCGGTCGTCGGCGCGGCCGCCTCGCTCGGTGATGCGCGCGGCGGCGATCTCGGTGACGACGTCATCGAGGCTCTGGGCGCGCGACTCCACCGCGCCGGTGCAGGTCATGTCGCCGACGGTGCGGAAGCGGACCCAGCGCTTCTCGGGCTTCTCGCCGTCGCGCAGCGTGACGTGCTCGTTCATGGCGAGCAGCATGCCGCGGCGATCGAACACCTCGCGCTCGTGCGCGAAGTACACCGGCGGCAGCTCGATCTTCTCCTGGCGGATGTATTGCCACACGTCGAGCTCGGTCCAGTTCGAGATGGGGAACACGCGCATGTGCTCGCCGACGCCGACGCTGCCGTTGTAGAGGTTCCACAGCTCGGGCCGCTGGCGCTTCGGGTCCCAGCCGCCGAACTCGTCGCGGAACGAGAACACCCGCTCCTTGGCGCGGGCCTTCTCCTCGTCACGGCGGGCGCCGCCGATGACGGCGTCGAACTGGTGCTCCTCGATGGCGTCCACCAGCGTGACCGACTGCAGGCGGTTGCGCGACGCGTCCTTCTGCTCGACCGCGCGGCCGGCCTTGATGGAGTCCTCGACGCCGCGCACGATGAGGGTCTCGCCGAGCCTCGCGACGATGCGGTCGCGGAACTCGAGCACCTCGGGGAAGTTGTGCCCCGTGTCGACGTGCATGAGCGGGAAGGGGAAGCGCGCCGGGCGGAAGGCCTTCTCCGCGAGGCGGAGCATGACGATGGAGTCCTTGCCGCCGCTGAACAAGAGCACCGGGCGCTCGGCCTCGGCCGCGCACTCGCGCATGATGTGGATGGACTCGGCTTCCAGGGTCTCGAGGTGCGAGAGGGTGTAACGCGTGGACATGAGCGCTCTCGAAAAGAAGAGGGGACGGACTCAGTAAAACAGCAGCAGCGCGAGGAGCGCGGTGATCGTCGTGACGACGGTGAGCGGCACGCCGAGGCGTACGTAGTCGAGGAAGCGGTAGCCACCGGCGCCCCAGACGAGGATGTTGGTGGTGTACCCCATCGGCGTCGCAAAGCTGAGCGAAGCGGCGGCGATGACGGCGAGCACCAGAAGGCGCGGCTCCACGCCGCTCTCCGTGCCCATGGCGAGGGCGATGGGGATCACCAGCGCCACGGCTGCCTGGTTACTGGTCACCAGCGAGACGGCGATGGTCAGCAGGATCATGGCGCCCAACACCGCCGCGGGGCCGAAGCCAGCGACGTTCTCCTGCACCCAGCGTCCGACGCCGGCGGCGACGCCGACGTTCTCCACGGCGAGGCCGATGGCGAGGCTCGCCCCGAGCACCAACATCACCTGCATGTCGATGGCGCGCCGAGCGTCGCCGATGGACAGGCAGCCGAGCAGCACCATGGCGAGCGCGGCCGAGGTCGCGATCAAGACGGGCGGCGCCACGCCGGCGACGATGGCGCCCACCATGGCCAGCGTGACGACGAGCGCGACCAGGGGGCGGCCGCTGGCTGCCTTCGGGGGCTCCGCGCTCGCCATGATGACGTCGAAGTGCGGGCTGCCGTCCCACGTCTTGTGGAAGTCCCTGTCGCCGATGAGCAGGAGCGTGTCGCCGGCCTTCAACACCACGTCACCGAGCTTCTGCGCCACGCGCTCGCCGTGCCGGTCGATGGCGAGGATGGCCGCGTCGTAGCGCTGCCGGAACTCGATGCCACGCACGGTGCGGCCGAGGTACGGCGAGCGGGCGGAGACCGTGGCCTCGAAGAGCTGCAGGTCCGCGCCGAGGTGCGTGACGTCGAAGGACAGGTTGGCCACGCTCGAGAGGCCGGGCGTCTTCAAGAGCTCGACCAGCGTCGCGGGGATGCCGGCGAAGAACAGCCGGTCCCCTTCGCGCACGCGCTCGGCGGCGTCGGCGAGGGTGAGGGCGCTGCCGCCGCGCAGGATCTGGAACAGGTACAGGCCGCTCAGGTGCCGGAGGCCCGCGCCCTCGAGCGTCTCGCCGAGGTGCGGGTAGTCCGGGCCGACCTTCACCTCGGCGATGAACTCCTGCTTCCGCTCGTCGAGCTCCGCCACCATGCTCTG
>CAYLZW010000599.1:0-2449 GCA_964388085.1 uncultured Myxococcales bacterium
GCACGCGCTCGGCGCCAACACGAACAACGTCGGCATCAGCTTCGTCGGCGACTTCGGCTCCACCGAGCCCTCGGCAGCGCAGCTCAACGCCGCGGCCACCATCCTGCGCGCGCTCAGCGACGAGTACGGCATCGTGCTCAGCCGCACCAAGGTGAAGGGTCACCGCGAGGTCGGCCAGACGTCGACGTCCTGTCCCGGCCAGCGGCTGTTTGGCCGCCTCGGCGAGCTCATCGCGCTCGCGAGCGCCTCGGACGGGACCACGCTGCCGCCGAGCACCCCCGGCGGCGTTACACCCGACGGGAGCGCGCCCGGCTGCTACTCGGACACGCTCGGCAGCACCGTCGACCACGGCTCCTGCGTGCAGGTCGCGTACGCCGGCTGCGGACAGGGGAGCTGCGCCTGGTACACCTGCGACGCCGGCAGCTGGCAGTGCGTGAACCGCGCCTCCTGCGACGACAGCGCGAGCCATGGCAACGCGGCCTGCGGCGCCGTGAGCGCGCCCGTCTACGACAGCTGTCACTCCTCGACGCTCGGCCGCGACGTCGACCACGGCTCCTGCGTGCAGGTCGCGTATCCCGGCTGCGGGCTCGACGAGTGCGCCTGGTACAAGTGCCATGACGGCTCCTTCCAGTGCGCGGACTTCTCGACGTGCGAGGACGACAGCTCGTTCGCGAACGCCTCGTGCGAGGTGCCCGCGGTGAGCGAGGAGCCGGACCCGCCGAGCGGACCGCAGAGCTACGCCGACCTGCCGCCGAGCCACCCCGCGTTTGCCGCCGCCGAGGCGCTGCGCACGGCGGGCGCCATGTGGGGCTGCTCCGCGGGCTACTTCTGCCCGGACCAGCCCGTCACGCGCGCCGAGGTCGCCTACCTGTTCCAGAAGCTGACGACGAGCAGCGCCAGCGCGCCGAGCGACGCGCTGTTCGACGACGTCCCCATGAGCGCCTGGTACTTCGAGGCCGTGCAGGAGCTCGCGAGCCGTGGCGTCACCTCGGGCTGCGGTACGCGACAGTTCTGTCCCGACGACGGCGTCAGCCGCGCGGCCGCCGCCGTGTTCTTGCGCCGCGCCGAGGGCTTGCCGAACGAGGGGCCCGCCACGCCGACGTTCCTCGACGTAGGCAGCGATCACTGGGCCTACGAGGGCATCGAGTCCGCCTACGCGGCCGGCCTGGTGTCGTCGTGCAGCGCGGTGGGTCCGAAGTACTGCCCGGCGGACTTCCTCACCCGCGCGGACGCCGCCGAGCTGTTCGCGAGCGTGTACTTGAACGTCGACTGAGCCTGCCGGACGGCGGCACGGCGGTTGCGTTCTCCTGCGAGGACGTGACCGCTCCGCGCACCGCCGAGGGCAGCGCCGCCACCCGTGCGTGGCGAAGCTTCGCGGCGTGGTCATCTCGCGTCGAGCGCTGGACCCTCGTCGTCACCACCCTCGCGCTGCTGTGCCTGTGGGCCTTCGTCGAGATCACGGACGAGGTGCTCGAGGGCTCCTCCGCGCGCTTCGATGAGCGGCTGCTCCTGGCGCTGCGCAGCGACGGAGACGTGAGCGATCCGCTCGGCCCCTGGTGGCTCGAGGACATGATGCGCGACATCACCGCGCTCGGCAGCGTCCCGCTGCTCGGGGCGATGACGCTCGTCGTCGCCGGCTACCTGCTCGTCGCCCGCCGCGCGCGAACGGCAGCGTTCCTCGTCGGCAGCGTCACGGGCGGCGTCATCGTCAGCCTGATGCTGAAGGATATCTTCGATCGATCGCGTCCGGACCTCGTGCCGCACGGCGCCGCGGTGTTCACCTCGAGCTTCCCGAGCGGCCACTCGATGATGTCGGCCCTCGTCTGGCTCACCATCGGCGCGCTGCTCGCGCGCATACAGCCCCAAAAACGCCTCAAGGCTTACGTGCTCGGCGCCGCGCTCGTCATGACGCTGCTGGTCGGGTTTAGCCGCGTGTACCTCGGCGTGCACTGGCCCACCGACGTGCTCGCCGGCTGGACCGCGGGCGCGGCCTGGGCCTTCGCGTTCTGGGCGGGGGCGGGATGGCTGCAGACGCGGGGGCGGCTCGAGCCGCCGATCCAGGATGATGCCTCGCCGCGATCTTCGGGCGTCCAAGCTGCCGTCGACAACGCGCGCTGAGCGTCGACGCAGCTACCGCTCAACGCAGTGCGGCACGCCGAGCGCGCTGCTCTTGTGCCCGCCCGTCACCCTCGCTACACCGACGGCGTCCCTGGGGAGAAGGAGCGAGCCGCCATGGTCGCAGCGACGAAGACGACGGACAGCCCGAAGCACCAGAAGCGTGAGCCGCTTGTGAAGCTGAAGGGCCGCGTGCTGTATCTCACCGAGGACGAGGCGCTCCTGAAGCAGCAGCTCGAGGGCGAGGTGCTGCGCTACGACGAGGGCCTAAAGCTCACGGACAACATCTCCACCGACGAGCTGACGCCTGGCTGGGTGTGCTTCTGGTACGACG
>CAYLZW010000600.1:0-2445 GCA_964388085.1 uncultured Myxococcales bacterium
CTTCACCCTCGCCTTCACCCTCGCCTTCACCCTCGCCTTCACCCTCGCCTTCACCTTCGCCTTCGCCCTCGCCTTCGCCCTCGCCTTCGCCTTCGCCCTCGCCCTCGCCGACGCCCCCGTCGGGGTCGTTGACCGGGCCGCCGTCGGGCGCGTTGGGATCGACGCAGGTGCCGGTCGTCTCCCCTGGCGGGAGGACGCAGTCGAGGCCGGCCGCGCAGGAGAAGAGGCTGTCCGCCTCCGTCGAGCAGGGGCCGCCGGCGCCGGCGATGCAGGTCGCGGTGGCCGTGTCACACGTGCCGTTGCCGTTCTCGGGCGCGGAGCAGTCGGCCCCGACGTACTGGTTCCATGGGTTACAGCCGATGGCGAGGAAGTCGCCGACACAGGTCTCGCTGAACTGCGCGGGATCCGCCGGCGGGGTGCAGGTCCCCACCGTGTCGACGCAGCCGCTCTCGAAGGAGCAGGCGCTGTCCGCGGCCAGGCCAGCGGTCGTGCCGCAGGCGAACTGGAGCGGCTGGCCGCCGGCGGTGAACGCGCAGGGATCGCCCGTCTCGAACGTGCACCACGCGCCGAAGTCTCCGAACACCTCGCAGGTGCCCTGGTTCACGCCCGTCTCCCCGTAGGTGAAGTTGCCGCAGGTGACGCGGAAGAGCTCCGCGTTCGGGTTGCCTGCCTCCGAGCACCACACGGCGTCGGTCCCCTGGCACTCGCCCGCGACGGTGATCTGCCCGCAGGTCTCCGCCGTGCCCGCCACGCAGTTGCCGAGCTCGTCGGCCGTCGCGCCCTCGCACACGAGCCCGTCCGCGCAACGGAAGGGGGTGCCGGGCGTGAGCGCGGGATCCTCGCAGACCGAGTCAGCCGCGGAGAGGCACACGGCGCTGTCGCCGGTGTTGTCGCAGGTCCCACCGAGGGCCTGCTGGGAACAGTCGTAGGACTGCTCGCCGCCGCCCACGCAAGCGGTGACGACGTTGCCCGCACAGGTGGCGACGTAGGTCGCGGGATCGCAGGCGGGGATGCACGTGAGCGATGAGCCGTCACAGACCAGCCCGTCGCCGCAGGCCATCATGCCGATGCCGCAGAGGGAGCCCTCGATGCCGACACAGCGCGGGAAGGCGCCGGTGGCGTCACAGGTCGCGTCGAACGCCGCGCAGTCAATGCCGAAGGCGCTGTCGTACGCGAACGCCGGGTTGGTCTCGGAGCTCAAGCACGTGGTGGCGATGTTGCCGACGCAGCCCTTGTTGTCCTCGGGGGGCGTGCAGTCGGCGCCGACCTGTGCCTGACAGACGTCGCCAGCGGCGCCGAGCACGCAGCTCGTGTCGCCCGCGCACGGGAGCGCGAAGGGCTCGACGTTGTCGTCGACGTTGAACGCCGGGAGCAGACCAAGGCACTCGCTGCCGACGCCCTCGCCGATGCAGCGCTCGTCGATGACGGTGGCGCAGTCGGCGCCGTTACACGCAGGAGCGCCGCAGGTGAGGGTCTCCTGCGTGCCGTCCGTGAAGAAGTCGCGGCAGTCGATCGTCGCCGTCGTGTTCGTCTCGGTGCAGTAGGTGAGCACGTCGGTGGCGCAGGTGCGATCGTGCGTGGCGGGATCGCAGGTCTCTTGCGCGCTCGCGGCGGGCGCGAACGCGACGGTACAGGCCATGGCGATGGCCGACGAAACGAAGAGGTGACGCAGCATGTGGGTTCCCCGGAGTCCATGTATGGAGGAGTTGCACACGCTATGGCCCCGCGCCGCCTCCGATGCAATAGGGCCAGTCCGTGCGCCCCATCACGACCCCAAGAGAAAGGGCGACCCGAAGGCCGCCCATTCTCAAGGACTCGAGCATCCCGCAGCCGCCCGGAGGGTTCGGGAGCGACGCTCCCGAACGACGACGACCGCGCAAGGCGCCACCGCCCTAACCAACAGGGGAGGTCGACGCGCCAGCGTATCCACGAGGGGGGCTAGCCCCCTCGCAGCAACTCAGAAGTCCATGTCGTCGCCGTAGCCGCCGCCCGCGTCGGCGCCCGCGGCTTCCTTCTTCTCGGGCTTGTTCGCGACCATGGCCTCGGTGGTGAGGAGCAGGCCGGCGACCGAGGCCGCGTTCTCGAGCGCCGTGCGCGTGACCTTGGTGGGGTCGATGACGCCCGCCTTGACGAGGTCCTCGAACTTCTCGGCGCGCGCGTTGAAGCCGTAGCCGGCCTTCTCCTCGCGCACCTTGTTGACGACGACGGAGCCCTCCCAGCCGGCGTTCTCCGAGATCTGCCGCATGGGCTCCTCGCAGGCGCGCTTCAGGAGCTTCACGCCGAAGTCCTGGTCCGGGTTCTCGGTCTTGAACTTCTCGAGGCCGGCCGCCGCGCGCAAGAGCGCCACGCCGCCACCGGGGACGATGCCCTCCTCGACGGCCGCGCGGGTCGCGTGCAGGGCGTCCTCGACGCGGGCCTTCTTCTCCTTCATCTCGACCTCGGTCG
>CAYLZW010000601.1:0-2416 GCA_964388085.1 uncultured Myxococcales bacterium
TCGGTGAGCGGGTTGCCCGCGTTCGGCTTCTGCACGATCTCGAGCTTGTTGCCGTTCTTGACGAGCCAGGCCCAGCCCGAGCCGAACAGCGTCGCGCCGGCGTTCGAGAACTCCTCCTTGAACTTGTCGAAGGAGCCCCAGCCCTCGTTGATGCCGTCGGCGATGGCGCCCTTCGGCGCGCCGCCGGCCTTCGGCGCCATGCAGTTCCAGAAGAAGGTGTGGTTCCACACCTGCGCCGCGTTGTTGAACACGCCGCCGGGGCCGGCGGTCTTGATGAGGTCCTCGAGCGACTTGCCCTGGAGGTCCTTGTTGCCGTCGACGAGCTTGTTCAGGTTCGTCACGTAGGCCGCGTGGTGCTTGCCGTGGTGGTAGTCGAGGGTCTCGGACGAGATGTGGGGCGCGAGCGCGTCCTTGGAGAAGGGAAGCTCGGGAAGCTCGAAAGCCATGGTGTCCTCCGGTGTTTGGTCTCGCTGCGGGGTCTAGCCTGCTCGGGTCAGGTTGACCACGGTTGCCGCCAGCTCGGTCCGCGGCCTGCCCGCTCAGCACAGAGGTCAGGCGCCGGGCTGCGGGCGCGACGCCGATAAATCCTGTAAGTACTTGATTTTGTGCGGTGTTCTTGCGGTGTTGCGGCGGTGTTCGTGCGGCTTCGCGCCTCTGCGCGAGGCTTGTGTCCAAGGCGCGGCGAGCAACAGGTGCAGCCGATGGCTCGGAGCGCGTCAGCGAACGCGTTGGCGCAGCAAGGCCGCGCTCCCGAAGCGCCGGTCCTCGAGCGGCTCCATCGCAGCGCTCAGTGGATGCCAGGAACCGAAACGCTCTTCAACGTGAACACGCCCTCGAACGGCGCTGCGCCCTCGACGGGCGGCTCGGTGCTCACGCGAACGCTGACGCGCGCGCTCGTCGCGTACGTGAACGTGCCCGCGAGCAGGCCGCCGTCCACGAGCTCGGCCCCGACGAGCACGTCCCACAGCGAGTCGTTCTCGAGCGCCTTGTTCCGGCCGGTGTAAAGCCGCCGCACGACGACGGAGCGCACGTTCACGCGCCGCTCCCCGAGCCCGACGTCCTCGCCCTCGTGCAGCCGCAACGTCACGTAGAGTGGACCGCCGCGCTCGCCTCTCACGTCGTCCTGCGCGGCGAGCGCGACGCGGACCATGTCTGCGAGCCTGGATGCTGCGATAGCGCTACCCATGGTTGCCTCCCTCCACGGGGGATAGCACGTGTCTGTTCATGGTACCGTCAGCCATGCACCAGCGGCTCCTGCTCACGGTCCTGCTCGCCATCCTGAGCGGCGCGCTCGCATGTCGTTCGCTGACCAGCACACGCCCAATGGCGCCGCTGCCAAGTGACCGCACCTTCGCGCTCGGAGGCTCCGCGACCGCGAGCGGAGGCATTCAAACCGGCGTGTACCTCTATGACAACGACGTGGGCACGCCCTACGCGGCATTGCTCGGCGGTGCCCTCGGCACGATGAGGCTCGCCTCCCTCGGTGACTTCTCGCTCGAGCTCGACGTCGGATTCGGTGCAGCCACGGAGAGCGCCGCGGCCAACCCCTCGCTCGGTCCCGGTGGGCTCGTCGCGGCTCGTGCCTGGTGGACGCCCGACGGGCCGTTCGCGTTCGGCGCCGAGGTGGCGACGAGCGCCGGTGCGGACATCCTCTCTCATCGAGCGCCGCGGCCGGAGTCCGTCTGGGTACAGCCCGAGGTCCGCGCCGCGGCGGCATGGCGCGCTACCGAGTCCGTGTGGTTCACGACGCGGCCCGGGCTCTTGCAGCAAATCGGCTTTGGCGCTCTCACTGGCGCACCGGACCTGTACGGCTGGCCGTATCTCGACGTACCGGCCGGCGTCGTCGTCGACTTTGGGGCGCTTCGGCTCGGCCTTGAGGTTGGCGCCGCGGTGACGCTCTTCCCGTTGCCATTGCCGAGCGTTCGCGCCGGCGGTGTGCTCGCGTGGCTCTGGTGAGCGCCTTCGTCCGCGTCACGCGAGCCGATGAGATCGCGCCCGAAGACCTGGTTGGCCGGTGCTTCGAGACGGGCACCACGGCCCTGTTGATCGAGGACGGCGCGCTTCCGCCAGCCTTCTTCGACCTCAGCACCGGAATCGCTGGTGACGTCGTCCAGAAGGTTACGAACTACCAGCTGCGCTTGGCCGTCGTGGTACCGGACCTGTCGGTGCACTCCGCGCATTTCCGCGACTTCGCGCGTGAAGCGGGCAGGGGAGCGCGCTTTCGGTTCTTCCCAACGTCGGAGGAAGCAGCCTCGTGGCTTGAGGGCTCCTGATCATCGAGGACGGCGCCGGCTCTGTACATTGGTGCGCTGAATCGTTGTAAGGGCTGCGGGCTCGCGCTGCTGTCATCGGATCGCCTTCCCAGTCGTCGCCGCGTGCAGAAGGACTCGCGCAAAGCCGCCAAGCTCTTTCGAGG
>CAYLZW010000602.1:0-2402 GCA_964388085.1 uncultured Myxococcales bacterium
CTCGAGGGCGACATCGAGAAGATGGAGCAGTCGTTCATCCACGACTGCGTCGACTGCGGTCTTTGTACCTTCGTCTGTCCGTCCAAGATCGAGCTCGCGCAGCACCTCGAAGACGGCAAACAGCTCATCGCGAAGGAAGGGTGAGCCCCGATGTTCTTTCAGATCTGGGACAAGATCCTCCAGAAGACGCATGAGCCGAAGAGCCCGCTCGGCTTCCCGCCGAACCGCGCCCTCATGGACGCGACGGACACGTTCTTCCGAAAGCCCGCCGTCGTCACCAAGCGCGCCCCGCACGTTCGCGACGCGACGGACCTCAAGCGCTACATGATCACCGTCGTGGCCGCGCTCGTGCCGTGCCTCCTCTGGGGCATCTACAACACGGGCCGAAACAGCTACCTCGCGGTGGGCGTCGACGATCCGGGCCTCGTCGCGGCCTTCATCGAGGGCGCGGTCTGGGTGCTGCCCATCATGGTCATCACCTACGCGGTCGGCGGCGCCTGGGAAGGGCTGTTCGCGCAGCTGCGCGGCCACGAGGTGAGCGAAGGCTTCCTCGTCACGGGCATGCTCTACACGCTCATCGTCCCGCCGACGCTGCCCTGGTGGCAGGCGGCGCTCGGCATCAGCTTCGGCGTCGTCATCGGCAAAGAGGTGTTCGGCGGCGTCGGCATGAACATTTTGAACCCGGCGCTGACCGCGCGCGCGTTCCTGTTCTTCGCCTATCCCGCCCAGCTCTCCGGCAACGTCTGGGTGCCGACCCCCGTCGTCAAGGCCGCGGACGGCACGCTCTCGCGCTTCTGGCAGACCACGGTGCCGCAAGAGCACATCGCGGCCTTCATGAGCGGCAGCGAGCAGGCCGTAGACGGCTTCTCCGGCGCCACGGCGCTGGCGGTCGCCTCGGAGAACGTCGCCGGCGAGTCCAGCGTCGAGGCCATGCACAAGCTCTACGAGGTCAGCGACATGTTCCTCGGGCTCATCCCGGGCAGCATCGGTGAGACGAGCACCCTCATGGTGCTCGTCGGCGCGGCCATCCTCATCCTCACCGGCGTCGGCTCCTGGCGCACCATGCTCGGCGTCGCCGTCGGGGGTCTCGCGACCGCGGGCGCCTTCTGGCTCGCCGCGGGGCCCGAGAACCCGACCTACTGGCAGATGGCCCCTTGGCAGCACCTGCTGCTCGGCGGCTTCGCCTTTGGCGCCGTGTTCATGGCGACAGACCCTGTCACCGCGCCCTTCCACAAGACCTCGAAGCTCATCTACGGCTTTCTGATCGGCGCCCTCTGCATCCTGATTCGCCTCATCAACCCCGCGTACCCCGAGGGGATGATGCTCGCGATCCTGTTCATGAACGTCTTCGCGCCCCTCATCGACCACTACGTCGTCGGTGCGGCGCTCAAGAGGAGGGCGGCCCATGCGGCAGGGTAACGCCTACATCATCGGCTTCGCGGCGGTCGTCTGCGTCGTCTGCAGCCTGCTCCTGGCAGCGGTCTCCGGCGCGCTCTCCGAGCGCCAAGAGGTCAACCGCGTCCTCGATCGGCAGAAGAACGTGCTCATGGCCGCCGGCTTCGAGGCGGACAAGCTCGCCGAGATGAACGCCGACGAGGTGCATCATCTGTACGAGTCTCGCATCGACGAGCTCGTCATCGACCGCCAGGGCAAGGTGCTCGAGGGCGTCAAGCAGTCGGACCTCAAGCCGAAGGCCGCGACGCTCGAGGAGCCCAGCGACAAGCTGCCGATTTATCGCGTAAAGGCGGAGAACAGCGACCAGGCCGTCGCGTTCATCTACCCCATCATCGGCAAGGGGCTGTGGTCGACGTTGTACGGCTACCTGGCGGTAAAGCCGGACGGCAGCGAGATCATCGGCATCGCCTTCTACAAGCACGGCGAGACGCCCGGCCTCGGCGCCGAGATCGAGCGCGAGTGGTTCACCTCGAACTTCAAGGGCAAGCACATCTACGCCGGCAGCCAGCTCGTCGGCGTCGATGTCGTCAAGGGCAAGGTCGCGGACAAGGTCGGCATCAAGGCCGAGCACGCGGTCGACGGCATCTCGGGGGCGACGCTCACGGGCAACGGTGTCGGCAAGATGCTGCACGTCGTGCCGAAGCTGTATGACCCCTTCTTCAAGCAGCAGCGCGGACAGGCGACGGCCCTGCACGCTCCGGCGGCCAATGGCGGCGGGGAGACTCTGCGATGAGCAGCATCAAGAAGGTCCTGAAGGACTCGACCTGGAACAGCAACCCGATCGCCTACCAGATCCTCGGCATCTGCTCGGCGCTCGCGGTCACGGTGCAGCTGAACAACGCCATCGTCATGGGCCTCGCGGTCACGGCGGTGACGGCGGGCAGCAACGTCGTCATCTCGCTGCTGCGCAACTTCATCCCGCACCGCATCCGCATCATCGTCGAGCT
>CAYLZW010000603.1:0-2401 GCA_964388085.1 uncultured Myxococcales bacterium
GGGCTCGGCTGGCGCGAGTCGAGCGCCATCGGCGTGCTGATGAACACGCGCGGCCTGATGGAGCTGGTCATCCTCAACATCGGCCTCGACCTCGAGGTCATGTCGCCGACCGTGTTCACCATCATGGTGATCATGTCGCTCGTGACGACGCTAATGACCTCGCCGCTCCTGGCCCTGCTCTATCCGGCGGGCGCGCCCCGGGCCGCGTCGACGCCGGCGCACGAGGTCGCGGCCGCCCCCGCGCCGGCCGCCGACTACGCCGTGCTGATCTACGTCGGTGACGACGACGTCCCCGGCCTCGCCCCGCTCGCGCGCGCGCTCGTCGAGGACGACTCCGACGCCACCGTCGCCGTGCACCTCGGCGGAGGCGCCGGCACGCTGACGGCCTTCGCGCGGCGCAGCGAGGCGCTCGGCCTCGTCGTGCCGACGCTGTCGTTCCCCTCGGACGATCCCGGCGAGGAGGTGCGCGCGCTGGCGGGCGCCAAGGAGGCGAGCCTCATCCTGCTCGGGGGCTTCGCCGCCCGGCCGCCGCTCGCCGCCGCGCTCATGGCCGAGGCGCCGACGACGGTGGCGACCCTGCTCGATCAGGGGCTCGCCGGCGTACGGCGCGTGCTCGTGCTGTGGCGCGCGCGCGCCGGCGATGACGAGGGGGTGCTGCGCTTGGCGCGTCGCTTCGCGGAGCAGGCGCGCGCGGACATCACGCTTTTGCACATCCACGGCGACGACGACGACGACGACGGCGCGCGCGCGGGCGCCGCGGCGCTGCAGGAGCTCGGCTTTCAGGAGGCCGACGGCGCCGTCTACCGCAGCACGCCAGCGGACGACGTCGCCGGCGCCCTCGAGCGCGAGCTGCGCGCCCACTACGATCTGGTCCTGGTGCCTGCCGACTTCACGGCGGCGGCGGAGGCGGCGGCGGCCCTCGACACCTCCGTGCTCCTCGTCCGGGCGGGGCGCTCGCGAGCGCGGCCCGACGCGCCCCTTGGTGAAGCGGCCGCGACATCGTCCGCGAGCGGAGCGCCCGCGTGCACGTAGGCGCCACCATCCGCGTGCTGCGCGTCGGCGCCGGCATCGGCTTGCGCGAGCTGGCCGAGCGCGTCGGCGTCTCGAGCGCGTACCTGAGCCGCGTCGAGAACGGCCGGGACGGCGCGCCCACCGCCGAGCGGCTCGGGGCCATCGCGCGTGAGCTCGGCGTGCCGGAGGCGCTGTTCTTCGAGGTGGCCGGCCGCCTGAGCCCGGTGCTGTCGGCGTACCTGCAGCAGGTGCCGGCCGCGGGCGCGCTGTTTCTCGAGATCGCGCGCCGTGATCTCGACGCGGACGCGGTGGCTCGCCTGCGCGAGCTGCTCGAGCGGGAGCTGCCCTCCCCGGCGCGCGCGCCGCTGCCCGAAGCGCCGCCGCTGTCGGAGATCCTGGCGCCCGAGCGCATGGTGCTGAACCTCGCGAGCTCGCGCGTCGGCGACGTGCTCGACGTCCTGGCCTCGCGCCTCTCCACCGGCAGCGACGTCAAGCCGAGGCAGCTCTCCGAGCGCATGCGCGCGCGCGAGCAGGAGTCCTCCACCTGCCTCGGCAGCGGCGTCATGGTGCCGCAGGCCTTCGCGCCCGGACCTCCGCTGGCGGCGCTCGTGACGCTGACCCCGCCGCTCGGCACCGACACGCCCGACGGGGCGCCGCTGAAGGTCGTCATCGGCGTGCGCGCCAGCGAGCGCGGCTGGGGACACCTCGCGCGCTTGGCCGAGGTCACCCGCTTGGCCGCGCAGGGCGGCGTCGAGGCGCTCTGCCGGGCGCGCACGCCCGCCGAGGTGCACGCCGCCCTGACGACGCTGGAGCGCTTTCGATGAGGCGCGCGCGAGCGGCCGGGGCAAGCCCCATTCGCGCGCCAGGCGCAAGGTGCTAGCGGTGTTCCGGCGAGGAGCGTCAACCGCCCTCCCTGTGACCTGCCGCAACGACCCGCGCGATCCTTCGGCCTACAAGCCGACGCTGCACGGGAGGAGTCCCAGATGGCCAAGCCTGCCCACGCGCGTTCGCGCACTCGAGCGTTCACGGTCGCGACCCTCGTCCTCGTCGTCCTCGGCGGCTGTGAGTGCGACGAGGAGCTCGCGCAGGCCGTCGGCGCCGTCAGCGGCAAGATCTGTAACCCCCTGACGGGCGCGCCGGCGCCGGACGCCACCATCAGCATCGCCTACGTCAGCGACGTGCAGGGCGACGTAGAGCGCAAGATCGACACGGACGAGAGCGGCACCTTCACCATGGCCGGCATCCCCGAGGGCACGCACACGGTGTCCGTCACGGCGGCGGACTTCACCAACAGCTTCACGGTCGAGGTGCTGCCGAGCCAGACCACCACGCTCGTCGACGAGGGCTGCCGCGAGCTCGCCATCCCCGCCGGCAAGGGCGAGATCATCGG
>CAYLZW010000604.1:0-2382 GCA_964388085.1 uncultured Myxococcales bacterium
GCGTAAAAGCGCGTCGAGCCCACCATGTCGGTGAACAGGATGGTCTGCCGGCCCACCGAGAGCTGCACGTCGGCGGCGATGTACTCCTCGCTGAAGAGGTCGCGGAAGTCGACGAGGTTGAACAGGTCCGCCGGCCGCAGCGCCTCGTCGGACCAGCGCGCCTCCTCGAGCACGAAGCGCAGCTCGCGCTCGCTGTCGTTCACGAGCGAGAGCATGGGCGCGGGGCCGGTGCGGGCGGGCGGCACGCTGTCGTCGTCCGAGGCCGTCCACTCGAGGGTCATCTGCGCCTCGCCCTCCTTCACGTCGATGAGGCGCGCCTTCTTCGAGTCACCGACGCGGGCGCGGTACAGGCCCGCGGGCAGCCGCGTCTGCAGCGCGCGCCGCTCGCCGGCGGCGAGGGTCTGCTGCACCTGGATGTGCAGCCGGTGGGCGGGCTCGGCGGCGCAATACCAACGCTTCTCGATGCGTCGAATCGACGGGTGGACGCGGAAGGTGACCTCGACGGCGGTCTCGGGCCGCGTGTCGAAGTCGATCTGACAGACCTCGCAGCGACCGCCGCCCGGCACGTCGTTCAGCCGGCTCTGCTCCTGGCGCACGCCGCGACAGTGCGGGCAGATGACGTCCCAGCTGAGGTCGAGCAGCCCCTCGCGCGTGGCGTGCAGCGCGACGCGCAAGAGCTCTCGCGCGCTCACGTCCCAGCGCCGCGCGAGCCTCTTCACCTGCAGGCGATCGAGCTCGAGCGGGTCGCCGCTCCGGATGTGCTCGCAGAGCTTGTTGATGAGCGCCGCCGGCAGCCCCGCGTCCGCGAGCGCGGCCCTACCCTGCGCGAGCCGGGACTCTCCCTCGGGCCCGAGCGGCTCGTCACTGACGACGCTGAGCGCGGCCGAGGGGCCGTCCGCGGCGGCGCTCTCCGCGAGCTTCGGCAGCGCCGCCCGATAGCCTCGCTCCATGGAGGCGGCGCCGATGCGCAAGCAGAAGCGGCCGAAGAGCGAGCGCGGGATCCAGCCGAAGTAGACGCCGACCGTCACGCCGTCGTCGCGCTCCTCCGCCTCGTAGAGGAAGCGCACGACGTGGGCGAAGCCGCGGCTGTAGCGACGCATGGCGACGATCAAGCGGCCGGCGTTCCACTGCCACGGCAGCTCGACCCACTCGTGCCGCCGGCCGCCGTGCACCGCGGCGCCGTGCAGGACGCCGCCGCGCTCCTCGAACTGCATGGCGTCGAAGCCGAGGAAGCGGTTCACGCGCGAGTTGTCGATGAGCAGCGGCCAGACGCGCTCGAGGGGCGCCTTGACGTCGATGCGCCAGAGGAACTCGAGCGGCTCACCCAGCGCGAGCAGCTCGGACGGCCACGGATGCCTCTCGACAAAGGCCTCCAGCGCCGGATCGTCGGCCATGCACGCTCCCCTCCCATCGCTCCCGCGGGAGAGGGTAGCGCGCGAGCGACGACGGGAGCGAGCGCGCGCTCAGGGCGCCCGCCGCCGGCGTCACAAGCCGCCGTCGCTCGCCGGGCTCGAGCGGAACCAGCCGTCGAGGAAGAGCTGCTGGCGCGGGTTGTCCGCCTCGGCCTGGAACGTGAACACGCTGCCGCCGTTCGGCGCCAGATCGCGCACGACGGTCACCTCCTGCGCGTTGCCGCTTTGTCCCGTCGGGCCGTTCACGTCCTCGGGGCAGGCGTAGACCGTGATGATGGGCTCGTCCCGAGCGACGTCGCTGTCGGTGTAGTAGCCGCTGTCGGCGTCGCCTTGCAGCGTGACCGTGTAGGCCCGGCCGACCTCCATCTGCTGGTAGCGCTCGACGCTGACGTCGACGTAGGCGCGCCCTTCGGGCTCTTGCACGAACATGCTCGCGTACACGTCGCTGCCGTAGTCGCTGACCGTGATGCTGTCGTAGAGGGCGAACGCGCCCGCCTGCGCGCGCTCGGCGGGGAACTGCTCCTCGATGGGGCGCAGCACGCCGGCCTGGCCGAACAGCTCGGCGATGAGGGCAGGCTCGATGCCGTCCGTGGTGTCGTAGACGCGCTCGTTCATGCAGCCGGAGGCGAGCAGTGGAGCGGTGACGAGGGCCAGCGCGGCGAGCTTGTGCATGGAGCCTCCCTGAGCAGAGCCGGAACGGGGACCGGGACCGAGACCCCCCGAGCCTACCCCGTGGGAGGACTTTCATCCTGGTGATCTCGCGTCGCCCGAGGGAGGCCGGCGCGATTGCATTCGGCCCGCCCGCCTCCTATCTCGCTCGAGCGCACAAACAGCACGGCACCTACGTGTCGTACTCGCACGTACACGCCCGCCGCGTGGGCACGGAGAAGCAGCACATGAACGACGAGAACGTTCGCAACGTCGTCATCATCGGTTCGGGCCCCGCCGGTTGGACGGCCGCGCTCTACAC
>CAYLZW010000605.1:0-2380 GCA_964388085.1 uncultured Myxococcales bacterium
CGCTCTCGGGATCGACCACCTCGACCTGGGTCATCTCGCTGTCATTGCGAGGCTGGGAGGTGTTGCGCGAGCCGCCTTGCTGTCGTTGCGACTGAGCGACTGCGTGAGCGCGCCGTCCGGTTCCGTCTCGGGTCAGCTTCAGCTCGCAGACGTAGCCCGACGCCGAGATGACGTGCTTGGCCTCTTGCACGTAGTACTTGCCGGACAAGAGGCCCGAGATGCCGCGCACCTCGACGATGCTCTTGGCGTGCAGCGTCGGGTCGCCGACCACCTGGATCGAGAGCTTCACCGTCGCTCGCTCGGCACGCCGGAAGCGAGCCTGGGACTCACGCTGGGCGCGGGCCTCGGTGGTCACCGACGTCGGATGGACGGTGGCCGTCGCGTTGCGGGTCTCGAGGGAGGTCGAGCCGGTCTCCGGATCCACCACCTCGACGACCTCGCTGATGGTGGTGCGGTCGGCGGTGCCCGCCGTCGCCGAAGCCTCGACGGTCGAGCGCTGGAGCGGATCGCGACCGCGGACCGTGACCCGCCCGGCTCTGCGCACCAGGTCCGACTCGACGTTGACGCTCAGCAGGTCGCCCCGCCCCGGGTCGGCGTACCAGGCGAAGACATGGGTGGGCGCAGCGTCCTGTCGTCGCTCGTGGAAGTGGAAGCCACCGTCATCCACGTAGAACTCGAACTCCTCGCGAGCGGCGAGCCTCCGAAGAAAGCGGGCGTCGGTCTCGGAAGTCTGGCTGATGACGTCGAGGGTCTCTTCGGTGTCGTCGACGTCGATGAACTGGCCTTCGTAGCCGTGCTCTTCGGCGAGCTCACGAGCGACCTCGGCGCGGGTGACGTTCTCCCAGTTCCGCGTCTTGCTCTCGCGGTTCATCAGGGCCGACAGCGCCTGGCCCTCCACCGTGAGCGTCGAGAAGCCCTTGAGCTTCTTGATGACCACGCGCCGCGGCACCGACATGTTGCCCGGGTAGCCCCAGGACACCTCGAGCACGGCGCCGCCCATCAGGTCTTCGCGGTCGAAGAGGCCGAGATCGAAGTTGTCGAGCTGCAGCGAGACCTTGTCCACCTTGCGCTCGGCATCCTCGAAGGTGAAGCCGATGAGGCGACTGCCGAGGTCGAGCGGCTCGCCGCTGCCGGCCTTTTCGTCCGGAAGCAGCGTGATGCGTACCCCGGAGCGCTGCGGTCGATGACCGGGTTCACGACGCGGCCTCCTTGCGCCCGGCCTCGCCGAGGATGACGTCGGTGAGCACACGCAGGCTTGGGATAACCAGCCGCCGGCCGGACTCGATGACGAGGGTCGGGTCCACGATGGGATCCGGCTGGAAGTCGGCGATGGCCCACCAGTAGCCGCAGGCGCGCGGCAGCGGCGCGAAGTAGCGCCCCGCCAGAGCCCACAGCGTGTCGCCCTGCACGACGAGGTGCGTCCGGTTGTCGGCGTGGGCGCGATACCGATACGGCTCGCGGTCGGTGAGCGCCGAGAGGCCGTCCTCGTCGCGAACGCCGAGGACGAAACCGTAGCGGGAGCCTACGCGAGGCGGCACGTCACACCTCCTCCCGCAGCTCTTCGGAGGTGACGCGCACGTCGAGGATCTCCTCGAAGGTCACCGTCGCGGAGTAGACCAGCACCCGTCCGTCGACGGCGACCTGCCGGTACTGAAACTCCACATCGGTCACCACCGTCTCGACCGTGATTACCTCCGGCCAGATGAAGAGCGTGCGCGGTGGAGCCGTGTCGACCACGCCCTCGGTCCCCGAAGGCGGCACCGTCAGCGCACGGATGAACGAGCGGAACTCCATGATGTCCGGCTCGCCCGGTTGCTCGGTGGCGAAGAAGCGGTCGAGGTAGAACTCCACGCCCGCGAGCGAGCGGTTGGCCGTGGACTGAAACTGCAGCACCTGGTGCGAGAGGCCGGGCACCGCGAGTCGACTCCAGTTGACCTGCACCTTCTCGGTGAGCTGCGTCGGGTTGAACAGGCACTCCATGGACTCGCCGCTCATGACATTCACGAGGACGCAGCGTGGAGGACGGACCATGGCGAGCTCGATCGGCATCCGTCACCTCAATACGCCGGCACCGGCGAGAAGGAGCGCGCGGCGGCGTCTCGGTTGGCGTTGTGGCTCGCCCGGGCGACGGTCTCGCCGTCGACCTGGACGTTGACCTGAAACGGCGGCGTCTGGCCCTGGCGCTGCGCCTGAGCGTTGGCGAACGCCATGATGTTGGCCTCGAGCTGAGCGAGCTCGTTGGTGCGTCCGGCGGTGTCGGCTGCGGCGGGCATGGACGACGTCGCTGCCTCGGCCCGGCTCGCGGTGGCGTCGGTGCGGCCCACGGCGTCGAAGCTGTCCTCGGTGCGGACCTCGCTGGAGAGCGGAGTTCGCTTCAGTC
>CAYLZW010000606.1:0-2379 GCA_964388085.1 uncultured Myxococcales bacterium
TGATCCAGAAGACCATCGTCGAGGAGGCGAACCGGCGCGGCAAGATCGTCATCGTCGCCACGCAGATGCTCGAGTCGATGATCCACAACCCCCGGCCGACGCGCGCCGAGGCCAGCGACGTCGCCAACGCCGTGCTCGACGGCTGCGACGCCGTCATGCTCTCGGGCGAGACGGCGGTCGGACGAAACCCCGCCGGCGTGGTGTCGATGATGGAGCGCATCGTCGTGCAAGCGGAGCAGAGCCACCGCGCCCGCTACGCGCGCACCGGCGACTTCTTGGCCACGCACGGCGCGCAGGACTTCCAGAACGCCGTCTCGCTCGCGGCCGTCCGCGCCACGCACGAGCTCGGCGCCGAGGCCATCATCGTCTACACGACGAGCGGCAACACCGCGCGCCTGGTCAGCGACTACCGGCCGAACGTCCCCATCCTCGCGCTCGTGCCCGACGCGGAGCACCAGCGTCGGCTGATGTTCGCCTGGGGCGTGCAGACCGCCGTCGTGCCGCCGCCCGAGAGCCCCGAGGCGCTCTTCGTCGCCATCGATCAGAAGGTGCAGGAGTGCCGGGTGGCGCGGCCGGGTGACACCGTCGTCGTCATCTCGAAGGTGCCCATGTCGGCGCACCAGCGCACCAACAGCCTGCACCTGCACATGGTCGGCACCGCCGCCGCCATGATGCGCTGAAGCCGCCAGCCTCCCCCGCGCGCGTCGCCGTTGACACGATCCGGGGAGTGGCTAGCGTCCGCTCTCTCGGTTGAATCTCTCGTGGGGCGCCGCGTCTCCTCTGTGACGCCCCCTCCTCCTCGGAGCCCCTCCATGAGTCGCCTGTCCTCTCGTCGCTTTGCGCTCGTCTTCCTCACCGCGCTGCTCGCGCTCGGTCTCGCTGCACCGGCGGGGGCGGCCGAGATGAAGATGGCCTACGTGGATCTGCAGCGCGCGCTCAACGAGGTCGACGAGGGCGCCAAGGCCAAGGCCGCGCTCAAGAAGGAATTCGACGCCAAGCAGGCCGAGCTCGACAAGCGCCAGAACGAGCTCAAGGCCATGAAGGAGGAGCTCGACGCACGCGGCATGATGATGACGCCCGAGGCCAAGCAGGAGAAGATGGGCGAGCTGCAGAAGAAGCTCATGGAGGTGCAGCAGCTCTATTACGGCCTGCAGCAGGAGCTCTCGCAGAAGGAGGCGCAGGCCACGAGCGGCATCTTCGCGAAGATGGGCACGCTGCTCGAGGCCATGGGTAAGGAGGCGGGTTACTCGATGATCGTCGAGAAGTCGGCCGTGCTCTACGCCAAGCCGAGCCTCGACCTCACCAACGAGCTCATCCGCCGCTACAACGACGCCTACGGCACGAAGAAGGGCAAGTAGCTGGTGTTCACGCTCGGGGAGCTCGCCGAGCGCCTGTCGGCGCGCCTCATCGGTGACCCCGACGTTCGCGTGTCCGCCGTGCGCTCGCTCGACGACGCGGGCCCGACGCACCTGTCGCTGGTGGCCCATCCCCGCGAGGCCAAGCGGGCCACCGCCACCCGCGCCGGCGCGCTGCTGCTCTCTTCGGACATGGCCGCCGAGCGCGCGCACGAGATGCCCTGCCCGGTGCTCGCCTCCGACGACGCCTATGGTGCGCTGCGAGAGGCGCTCGCGCTGCTCCACCCGAGCTCCCTCGCGCCCGTCGGCGTCGACGCGCGCGCCGCCGTACACCCAGAGGCCGACATCGGGGGCGGCGTCTCCATCGGGCCCTTCGCCGTCGTCGGCCGCGCGCGCGTCGGCGCCGGCAGCTTCATCGCCGCCCTCAGCTTCGTCGACGACGACGTCGAGCTCGGCGAGGGCTGCCACATCGCGCCCGGCTGCGTGCTCTTGCGCGGCTCGAGGCTCGGCGCGCGCGTCCAGCTCCAGCCCGGCGCCGTCGTCGGCGGCGACGGCTTCGGCTACGCGCCGGACGGCGACCGAAACGTCAAGGTGCCGCAGGTGGGCGGGGTCGTGCTCGCGGACGACGTCGACATCGGCGCCAACAGCTGCGTCGACCGCGGCGCGCTGTCGGACACGCGCGTGGGCCGCGGCACCAAGATCGACAACCTCGTGCAGGTGGCGCACGGCGTCGTGCTCGGCGAGGACGCCGTCGTCGTCGCGCAGGTCGGCCTCGCCGGCGGCGCGCGCATCGGTGACCGCGTCGTGTTCGGCGGCCAGGCGGGCTGTACGCCCTTCATCAGCGTCGGCGACGACGCGCGTGTCGGCGCGCGCGGCGGCGTAACGCGCGACATGCCCGCGCGCGCGGCGTGGTCCGGCGTCCCCGCCTACCCGCACGTCGACTGGCTGAAGACCTCCATCCGCATGCGTGACCTCGACGGCATGTACCGCCGCCTGCAAGAGGCGGAGGAGCGCATCGCCACGC
>CAYLZW010000607.1:0-2374 GCA_964388085.1 uncultured Myxococcales bacterium
GCCTTGCAGTGGTCGTCGTTCTCGCACTTCGGCCAGTCCGGGGCTGGGCAAGCGCTCAAGAACAACGCCACGAGGGCGAAGAGCGGGAGGAGAAGAAGGTGACGTGTCGAGCACGATCCGATGGAGCGGGCACCGAGGGAACGCTGTCCGGTCACGGCTGTCTCTCTTTCCTGCGCGCAAGGACGACGCGACATGATGACTGACGAACGAAGAAGCGAGCGAACGTATGCGAGGCGCATGAGACGAACGATCGAACGAGGCCGCGCGACGCTAGCCATCGACGGAAATCGAATCAACCGTTTTTGCAGCGGAAACTCGCGTGGATTAACCACCTGCCCCGACGTGTTGTGCCTGCTTCGACGCGTCATGTAGGTGCGCCCGACCCGCCTCGAGTTGCTTGCGAGCGCGTATCCCCTCCGATAGAGCATGGCGGCGTGTACGGTTTGCAGCCGTGCCGAGATCCACCGCCAGCCGGGACGACTCTGCCGCCATGAACGCCGCTCGACCAGACGACACCAGGGCGGGACGCCACGCATGACGCCTCCCCCTGACGCCGCTCGCGCGACCACCGCGTCGGAAGAGGTCGCTGCACCCGACGACGGGGGCTTCACGCATGAGGTCTCGAACCCGGGGAGCCGCAGCGAGCGGCTGCTCTCGACCTACGTGAGCGACCCGCCCCGGGGCAAGCGCTTCTTCGGCTACGAGCCCATCCTCGTCGGCCGCATCCTGAACCTCGGCCTGCCCGTCATCGTCGGCATGCTGACGCAGACGGCGATCAACCAGATCGACGCGCTCATGGTCGGTCGGCTCCCCGAGCGCGAGGCCGTCGCGGGCACGGCGGCGCTCACGCCCGCGCTCATCCTGTTCTGGGTCTTCGGGGGCTTCCTCGCCGCCATCCAGGTCGGTACGCAGGCGGTGGTCGCCCGTCGCTACGGCGAAGGCGACGGGCGCGGCGCGGGCAAGACGCTGCTCAACTCGGTGTGGGTGGCGCTGCTCGCGTCCGCCATCATCACCGTGCCCGCGCTCTACGTCGTGGAGCCCTACTTCGAGCTCATCACGCACGACCCGGGCGTGCGCGCCGCCGGCATCGCCTACGGCACCCCTCGCCTCATCGGCATCTTCAGCATGGTGGCGATGCAGTCCTACAAGGCGTTCTACGACGGCATCGGACGCGTCTACGTGTTCATGAGCATCGCCGTCGTCATGAACTTGATCAACGCCGGGCTCAACTACCTGCTGATCTTCGGCAACCTCGGCTTCCCGCGCATGGGCGTCGCCGGCTCCGCCTGGGCGAGCGTCATCGCGTCGAACCTCGGCCTCATCATCATGGTCGTGTGGACGCTGCGCGGCCAGGAGCGCAAGCTCTTCCGCGTCTACCGCTTCAAGAACCTCGACCTGTCCGTCGCGGGCACCGTCGCGAAGCTGAGCGTGTTCTCCGGCTTCGCCACCATCTTCATGATGTCGGGCTTCTATTTGTTCTTCGTCATCGTCGGGAAGATCGACGAGATCGAGGGGCTGCCCGGCATCAACGTCAACGCGGCCAGCATCATCGTGAACCTCTGCATGCTGGTCTTCATGACCTGCATCGCGTTCGGCTCCTCGACGGCGACGCTCGTGTCCCAGTCCCTCGGCGCGAAGAACCCGGAGCTGGCGGCGCGCTACGGCTGGCAGAGCGTGAAGCTCATGGTGCCGGTCATGGCGCTCGTCGGGCTGTTCATGATCTTCTTCCCCGAGGCGCTGCTGCGGCTCTACCTGCCCGTCGACGCGGCCGACACCGCCGGCCTGAAGGATCAGGTCATGGCCATCGCGAGCCCTGCCCTGCGGGTCTGCGGGGTGCTCGCGCCGCTCGCCGCCGCCGCGCTCGTGCTCACGCAGGCGCTCTACGGCGCGGGTGAGTCGCGCTTCGTGATGGTCGTCGAGCTGTTCCTGCACATGTTCTGCCTCGTGCCCCTCGCGTGGCTGTTCGCGGTGAAGCTGAATTTCGGGCTGCTCGGCTGCTGGGCGGCCGCGGGGTGCTACGGGCTGTCGCTGCTGTGCGCCATGGGCTGGAAGTTCGTGTCCGGCGGTTGGAAACGTACGGTCATCTAGGCCGCGATTTCGCCCTTTGCCTGGCGTCGGGCGGGGCCCTACGTTCCTTCGGTGGTACTGCCGTGAGGAGCAGCGTGGCGCGTGACTACTACGAGGCGCTCGGGGTTCCCCGCCGAGCGAACGAGCGCGAGATCAAGGCGGCCTATCGGCGGCTGGCGCGCAAGTACCATCCCGACGTCACCGGGGACGATCGCAAGGCCACCGAGCGCTTCAAGGAGATCACCGAGGCTTACGAGGTGCTCTCCGATCCGAAGCGCCGGCGGGCCTACGACCTGTTCGGGCACCC
>CAYLZW010000608.1:0-2368 GCA_964388085.1 uncultured Myxococcales bacterium
TGCCGAGCTCGACCTTCGGCAGCATGAGCTTCACGTTGCCGTTCTGGTCCTTCATGGGCACCGAGTAGTCCACCTTCGACTCGTAGGCCGCGATGATGCGCTTGATCATGTTGGCGTCGAGGGCGCGCCCCTTCAGCAGCGTCTTCACCGTGTGCAGCGGGTAGAGATCGATGATGCGCCGCTCCTCCTTGGTGAGCTGGCGCTTCTTGTTCACGATGGACTTGTCCACCTCGGCCATGCCGATGTCGTGAAACAGCCCCGCGAGGCCGAGCTCGTGCAACTGCGCTCGGTCGAGGCCGAGCTCTTGTCCGAACACCACCGAGATGAGCGCGGTGTTCACCGAATGGAACAAGAGATAGTCCTCGACGCTCCTCGTCGTCGTCATGCCGAGGAAGTGGTTCTTGTTCTCGGCGCAGATGTCGACGAAGTCGCGGATGAGGCGCGAGGCGGGCTGCATGGCGGGCAGCTGACCCCCGTTGTGCAGCCGCTCCACGAACGTGCGCATATAGAAGACCGAGCGCGCGTACACCGTCATGGCGTACTTGCGGCGATCGACCTTGCGCTCGGCGTCGATGGCGTTCTCTTCCATCTTGTCGAGCGTCTCGACGATGCGCGCGAACTTGCCGACCTTGATGTTGAGCAGCTTGCGCCCGGCGGCGCCGTCCTCGCCCGTGTCCTTCTCGTTCTGCGGGCTGAAGATCCAGATGAAGTCCTTCAGCTCCTGCACCTGCACCGGCCGCGAGACGTTGAAGCCGCCGACGTCGCGCTCCTTGAACTGCTCGGTCAGGTGGCGCACGTTCTCGAGCGAGCTGAAGTCGAGCTGCAGTTGCTTGTCGTTCACGTAGACGACGGTGTTGACCGCGCTCAACTGGAACTGGCCCTCGACCGCGACGATGGTGTTGATGGCCTGGCGCAGGTTGTCGAGCGGCTGGACGAAGATCTCGTTGTCGGGGTCGTACATCTTCACGTTGCGCACGAGCATGTACAGCGTGCTGACGGCCTGGCGGCCGAGCGCCTGCAGCTTCGCGTCTCGGCCCCGTGAGGGCGGAGGTCCCTGCTTCTTCAAGTCCAGCTTGCCGAGCTCTGCCACGCGCTGCTCCGCTCTACTTTCTCTCTACGTGTCCGCTCAGCCGCCGAGGAGGCGCGACTGCATGGCGATGGCCACCTGCCGCGCCATCTCGGAGACCTCGTCGCCGTGCCGCTTCGGGTCCTTGGCTACCTCGGCGAGGAGCTGCAGCGTCGGCAGGCTCGGCGCGGCGCTCAGGCCCGCGATGGTCAGCAGCTTCATCTCGTCGACCTTCTTCTTGCCGAACAGCCCACCCTTCTGCATCAGGATGTCGGTCAGGTACTTCTGCGTCTCCTGCACGCCCACCATGGCGAGCGCCATGAAGATCGACTTCTTCTCGGGTTCGGTGCGCTGGTCGAAGGCCTCGCCCGCCTGCACCGCCGCCATCAACACCGGCACGCACTTCTGCGGCGCGTGATGCGGCAACAGGCGCGCGGCCTGGGAGCGCATCTGCGGGTCCTCACTCTCGAGGAACACGCCGCGGATCTGCTCCCAACACTCCTCGTTCTGGTTCCGGCCGATGATGGTGAGCGTCTCGAGGCGCAGCACCGCGTTCGGGTGCTTCAGGACGTGCGCGAACAGCGCGAACTTCTCGGGCGGGTTGATGCGGTCGAGGACGTAGAGCATGTCCTTGACGAGGTTCGACGACGGATGTGTCAGCCGCGACGTGAAAAGCGGCACGTAGTCTTCGCCGAGCTCGGCGAGCACGTCGCACACGAGGCGCCGGTTCTGCGGCAGCTCCAGGATCTCGAGCATCTCGAGCAGCGGGTGCACCGCGTTGTGGCCGAGCGTGACGAGGTAGTGGCGCACCGCGTCCGGGTCCTTCGCGTTCCCGGAGTTCAGGATCTGCGCGATCATCTGCAAGCGCTGGCTCTCGGCCATCTTCGCGTGGAAGCGATCGGCGCAGCGCTGGATGAGGTCACGCGCCTGCGGCTTGATGGTCTGCTTGTTGACGGCGACGTTGAAGCGCTCTCTGATCTGCTGGATGGCGGTGAAGTTCTCCGCCAACAGCAGCGCGTCGAGGAGCTGCACGAAGGCCTCGGCCACGTCCTCGAAGTTCTCCTCGTGCGTGTCGAGCTCGAGCAGCTGGAACAGCACCACGACCATCTTCGGGAGGACGCGCTCCTCCTCGTTCGTGATGGACTGCTGCACGCGCGCCTGATCGGCCGGGCTCGCGGTCGTGCCCTGCACGACGACGCCGCGCATCTGGTCGACCTCGTCGAGCTTGAGGTTCAGGTCGTCCATGCTGAGGCGCGCGAAGCGCAGCACGTCGTCGGAGTTCGACTGCAGCTGCCGGTAGAG
>CAYLZW010000609.1:0-2368 GCA_964388085.1 uncultured Myxococcales bacterium
AGGGCGAAGGTGAGGGCGAAGGTGAGGGCGAAGGTGAGGGCGAAGGTGAGGGCGAGGGCGAGGGCGAAGGTGAAGGCGAAGGCGAAGTTGGTGTCACGACGACGGTCCAGCCGGTCTCCGACGTGTACCTCGGCACGAACGCGCCGTTTCCCTACGGCGGGACACCCGACTGCCACGTGCACGCCGCCGATGTGGGCGCCTTCTCCGTCGGCCACTGGGAGGACGCCGAGGAGGTGCGCGGCGTCGTCGAGTTCCCGCTGCCGCAGGGGACCGTCACGCGGGTGGAGCTCCGCTATCTCGTGGCGTCGCTCACCGGCGTCGAAGGGCAGATCGGGCCGGGTGATTTCGTCATCGCGGTGCACGTCATCGCCGGCAATGGCAACGCGGGCGTGGCGGATTGTGCGCGTCCCTCCCTGGGCCTGGTGACGACGATCCCAAGCACGACGCTCGGCATTGGCGAGACGCGAACGCACGACCTCACGCAGCTGGTCGAGGACGCGCAAGTCGCCGGCTGGACGCACCTCGGCGTCCGCTTCCAGCCGCAGACGGACCCTGGCGCGCACGTCGCCGTGACCCTCTCCGACTTCGATCTGCGCGTAACGACGCCCTAACTACGGCCGCTCGAAAGAGTGTGCGAGCGAGACGTAGGGCCCTTCGCGATCCAGACAGGCCCGTGACGAGACCGCGTTCTGTGCGCCGCTCTCGAGCACCTGTAACAGCAAGGACGGTCCGAGCGGGGGCTCGACCCGCTCGAGCGCGCGTCCGGGCGCGATGCCGAGCGCGGGCGCGCCGACGTGGGCGAGCGCGGTGACGGCGTAGAAAGGATCCTCCGCGGACAGGTCGTGTGACGTCGTGGTTACGCCGGCGCAGGCCGCCGTGCTCGTCGTGTCACCGCGGTGGGAGTCGCTGTCGTCCGGCCCCGCGAGATCGAGCACGCCGACGAGCGCGTACGAAAAGCGCTCGCCCGACTCGACGCCGATGGGGAGCGGGTTCGACAGACTGGCAGGTTCCTCCTGGAACACGCGGGTGGCGCCGACGACCTCTTGCCCGTCGCTGTCCTGGCGCGCGAACGTGGGGCCGCTCCAGTCACCAGGCACGTCCACCGCGGCCACCTCCTCGCGTGCGAGGAACAGCAGCACCGTGTCGCTGTCCTGGAGGGCGCCGAGGTCGAGAGGCACGGACGCCGAGCCAGTGGCAGAGCCGGACGCAAGCACGCGGAAGTAGACGGGCCCGGCGTCGACCTCCCGGACGCCCGCGTCCTCTGCCGCGCCTGCGTCGTCGTCCGGCACAGCGCCGCCGTCATCGTTCGCGCCCGGGTCCACGACGCCCGCGTCGCCGAGGCCCGCGTCGGGGAAGCCCGCGTCGGGGCCGACGACCCCCCCTGCGTCCTGGGAGAGGCCGGCGTCGAGCGGGCCGCTGTCCGTCACAGCGCCGGCGTCATACGACGTGCCGCCGTCGTGCAGCGCGCCCGCGTCGGCCGACGGCGCCTGGCCAACGGCGGCTCCTCCGTCTCCCACGGGAGGCGCCGTAACGAGGAGGGCGCAGGCGCTCGTAGCGACGGCAAGCGAGAGCGGCACGGCGCCGCGCAGGATCGGGATGGCAGGTGGCGGCATCCCTCCGAGCATAGCCGGCGTGTGGGATCTTGGCGCTCGGCGCTCCTCTACGGCGCCTTCATCTCGAGAGCGGTCGCTCGCGATCGCCTCCGACCGTGGGGGCTCGCCTCGACGTTGCTACGCCGATCGAAAGGGCGGGACGATCAAGGGGTGTGACATGGCGACCGCAGCCGGTCGGGACTTCCTCGACCTCGAGAAGCAGTTCTGGAGCGCGATGCAGAGCCGGGACGCCGCCACGGCGACCAGGCTCAGCGACGACTCGGCCATCGTCGTCGGCCCGCAGGGCATCGGTGACGTCGACCGGGCCTCCCTCGGCAAGATGGTCGAGGGCTCGCCGTACGAAGTGAAGGGCTTCGAGCTGAGCGATGACTTCAAGGCCCGTGAGATCGCGCCTGGCGTCGTCATCTGCGCCTACAAGGTGAGCGAAGACATGGTCGTCGATGGCGAGTCGGCGAAGCTCGACGCCTACGACACCAGCGTGTGGGTCAAGAAGGACGACGCGTGGGTGTGCGCGATGCATACGGAGTCGCTGGCGGGCGATCCGTTTGGCCGTGACAGGCAGGAGCCGAGCGCTCCCTGAGCCTGCTCCGGCGTCACGCGCCTCCGGGCCCTGCAGCCTCCCGATGGGCGGCGCGACACCGGTGGACCGATCATTTGCAACCGCAGGGCCGACGCTTTTGCGGCAGTGGCTATCCGTGCTTCTTCTTCGCGGCCGGCTTCTTCTTCGCGGCCGGCTTCTTCTTCGCGGCCGGCTT
>CAYLZW010000610.1:0-2347 GCA_964388085.1 uncultured Myxococcales bacterium
AGCCCATCACGAAGAAGCCCGCCGAGGTCCGCATGGGTAAGGGCAAGGGCTCCGTGGAGGCCTGGGTCGCCGTGATCACGCCCGGGCGCGTGCTGTACGAGATGAGCGGCGTCGACGCCGAGACCGCGAAGACCGCGCTGGAGCTGGCCGCCTCGAAGCTGCCGATCAAGTGCAAGATCCTCGCGCGCGAGCAGGAGCTTTGAGATGAAGGCCAAGGAACTCCACGACAACACCGTCGCCGAGCTGAAGGACGAGGAAGTGCGCCTGCGCAAGGAGCTCTTCGACCTCCAGTTCAAGCACGGCACCCGGCAGCTCATGGACACCGCGTCCATGTCGCGTACGCGCAAGCAGCTCGCCCGCGTGCTGACCGTGATCTCCCAGAAGACGCGCGAGCAGGCCGCGGGCTGAGCCGCCCCATCGACGTCCGATTCAAAGTTTCAGAGGTAGAGTGACATGAGCGAGCGAGGCTTCGGCCGCACCCTGCAGGGCGTCGTGACCAGCGACAAGATGGAGAAGACCATCACGATCGAGGTCAGCCGGACGGTCCCGCACAAGCGCTACAACAAGTTCATCAAGCGGCGGGACAAGTACCACGCCCACGACGAGCGCGATGAGGCCGGCATCGGCGACACCGTGATCATCGTCGAGGCGAGCCCGCTGTCGAAGCTCAAGCGCTGGCGCCTGCAGAAGATCGTCGAGAAGGCTCGGATCTGATCCTGCGCCTTTGTCCTCGTTCTTGTCGGGCGGTGCTTGACAAGCAGTACCGGTAGGCTAAGAGCCTACATTCGCGGATCGCTCGCGATCCCGACGTTCCTGTTCCTGTTCCTGTTCCTGTTGCTGCGTTGGAGACCCTGTCCCCCTCGGTGATCTCTCCGTCTGCAAAGACGCCGGGCGGCCCTTGTTGGCTTCGAGCTCACAGGCGCCACACTCAGGGGATCTGAGTCCAGCGTGGAACGCGGCCTCTTGAGGTCGCTTGGATTTCGATAGAGCTCGTCGAGAGCTCCCTGCTCGCGGCCCTCGGGTCAGAGGCGAGCGTCCCTTAGCCGTCACGACGTGACGGACGGTGGTGGTCATGATTCAGACCCAGAGCGTCCTCGAAGTGGCCGACAACAGCGGCGCGCGCAAGGTGATGTGCATCAAGGTGCTCGGCGGCTCGCACCGTCGCTACGCCTCGGTGGGCGACATCATCGTGTGCGCCGTCAAAGAGGCCGCGCCGAACTCCAAGGTGAAGAAGGGCGACGTCATCCGCGCCGTCGTCGTGCGCACCGCCAAGGAGCTGGCGCGCTCGGACGGCAGCTACATCCGCTTCGACAACAACGGCGCCGTCCTCATCAACAAGGACAAGGAGCCGGTCGGCACGCGCATCTTCGGGCCCGTCGCCCGCGAGCTGCGCGCGAAGAAGTTCATGAAGATCGTCTCGCTCGCCCCTGAGGTGCTCTGATGACCACAGCCAAGAAGCCACAGCCGCGTACGAAGACGCGCATCAAGGTCGGGGATACCGTCAAGGTCATCTCGGGCGCGCACAAGGGCGCCTCCGGCCGTGTCATCGAGGTGCTGCGCGAGAAGAACCGCGTGCGCATCGAGGACGTCGCCATCATCAAGCGCCACCTCGCGCCGCAGAAGAACCCGCGGCACCCCGAGGGCGGCATCATCGAGGGCCCGGGCAGCATCCACCTCTCGAACGTGATGCTCGTCTCCGAGGAGCTCGGCCGTCCGGTTCGTACCGGATCCACGTTCACCCAGGACGGGACCAAGAAGCGGGTCGCTCGCGGTCGCGGCCTCAAGGCCACGGAGCTCTGAGAGCTCGCGCCTTCGCCGCACAGGAGACATCCATGGCCGAAACCACTACGTCGTCGAGCAACATGCCCCCGCGCCTCAAGAACTATTACGACAAAGAGATCGTGCCGCTCCTCATGAAGGAGTTCGCCCTCAAAAACCGCATGCAGGTGCCGCGGCTCGAGAAGGTCGTGCTCAACATGGGCGTCGGCGGCGCGGTCCAGCGTGACGGGCCGAAGGTGCTCGAGAACGCCGTCGAGGAGCTCAGCAAGATCACCGGGCAGAAGCCGGTCCAGACGATGGCGCGCAAGTCCATCGCGACCTTCAAGCTCCGCGAGGGCATGCCCATCGGCGTGTCGGTGACGCTGCGCCGGCCGCGCATGTGGGAGTTCGTCGATCGCCTGGTGAACCTCGCGCTGCCGCGCGTGCGCGACTTCCGCGGCGTGGCGGCGAAGCTCGACGGCAACGGCAACTATTCGCTGGGGCTCAAAGAGCAGATCATCTTTCAGGAGATCGACTACGACAAGGTCGACAAGCTCCGCGGCATGAACATCACCTTCGTCACGAGCGC
>CAYLZW010000611.1:0-2344 GCA_964388085.1 uncultured Myxococcales bacterium
GAAGGACCACGACGCCCTCTTCGAGCTCGCCGAGGTGCAGCGAAAGCGCGGCCGCATGGCCGAGGCCTTCGATCTGTTCACGGCGTACACGCGCGCGGAGCAGCGTCAGGCCCGAAAGGCCTACACCGATCACGCAAAGCGCGTGCTCGGCCAGCTCACGCGCGCGTTCGAACGACGCTTGGCGCTGCTCACGCTGACGGACGAGAGCGGCGCGGCCAGCGGCGGCAAGACGCAGGCCGAGGTCTCTAAGCAGCTCACGCGCCGGCTCGACGCCAAGTCGAAGCTCGAGCTCGTCGACGCCGCCACCGTGCCGCTCGACGCCCTGCCGAAGAACGACGGGAGCTGCCGCGCGAAGGCGAGCTGCGTCTGGAAGCCGGCCTGGTCCCGCTGGATCCTCGCCGGCAAGCTCGTGCCGCCGCCCGACGGGGTGACGGTGGCCGTCGACCTCGAGCTCTTCGACGTGCGCGCGCGTAAGCGCATCGCCACCGCCGAGGTGCGCTCGCAAGGCGGCAACGTGCTGCCGCTCGACATCGATGACGGGCTCGCGGCGCTGCTGACAGACCTCCCGGCCGAGCTCGCGGGCACGCTCCGGCGCGGCAAGGGCGGCAGCGGGCGCCGGCCGCTGCGGCTCGACGACGAGAGCGCGCCCCCCGAGAGCGGCGGCGCGTTCGAGGACGAAGGCCAACCGCTCGCGTCGTCCTCCAGCGGCGGACTGGCGAGCAGCGCGTCCGACAGCGCGTCCGAGGGCAGTGCCGACGACGCCGGCCGCGAGAGCGACGCCGGCGGTGACGTCGTCGAGGGTGAGGCGTCGGCCTCCTCCTCGTCCGGATCGTCGGGCGGCGACGAGGGTGCCTCCACGTCATCGTCCGCGAGCGCGCGCCGCTCCCTGCGTGACCTCGACGAGCCGCCCGTGCGCGACACCCGCCGCATCGCGCGGGTCGAGCGGCAGGCGAGCGGGAGCATCCCCATCGTGCCCTGGCTGCTCATCACGGGTGGGGTCGCCGTGGCCGGCGCCGGGCTCGCCTTCGACCTCTTCAGCCCGAGCAGCGCCAACTACGACATCGGCGCGCTCGACTTCGTCGGCCCCGCCGTGATGGGGGTGGGCGCCGCGGCCGTCATCGGCGGCATCGTCATGGGCCCATTCGGAGGCGACGATGAGGAGCGCTGAGGGTCCGGCGCGATTTTGCTGGCTGCTGTGCGCGCTCGTCGCGGGCGGCTCGGGCTGTGGGCTCGCGAACGGCGCCGGCCTCGTCGGCCACCTCTTGTACGAGGACGAGGTCGCCATCTGCGGTCACTGCGCCGACGAGGGCGAGGCCTGCGCCGAGCTCGACGACGGGAAGTGGGGCTGCCGCCCCTTCGCCGACCTGCAGTCCTGCGAGGCCGCGCAGAACCTGTTCTTCGAGCACGAGGAAGACGGGCCCTTTCTCACCCCGGCGCGCGGCCAGCCGGCGCTCGAGGACGGCTTCAGCGGCGACTGCGAGGGCGGCCGGAATTCGGTGGTCGCGAACGTGCTCGTGTTCGACCCGCAATACGACAGCGGCCTGCGCACCGACTGGAGCCTCGAGGAGGACGGCGCCGAGCGCCAGGCGCAGGTCACCCTCACCGACGTCGACCAGCAGCAGCACAACCCCTCGCTATGGGACGTACAGATCCTCCCCTCCGACGACGGCACCGTCGAGGTCGATCGCCTCGAGATCGTGTTCTGTGTGTCCGTGGTCCTCGAGCAGGCCGTCGCGCTGCAGGTCGCGGACAAGGCCGGGCACCACTCGAACGCCATCTGCCTCGACGGACTCCAATAGGGCGTCCGCGGAGGACACGCCGTCACGGGAACCCCTCCGTGCCCGGCCAGGGGTCGTCGTTCCGGCGGGGATCGTGATCATTCCGGCGCATGAAGGCCGCCAAGGTGCGCGCCAACGAGATGGCGCCGATGACGAGGCCCACGCCGAGAAAGAACAGCGCGAGCGGCCACGTGGTGTCCGTGAGGCTCGCCAGCATGAGGATCGCGCCGACCAACAACATCGCGAAGGACCACTGTCGGAAGTAGTTCACGTACATGTTCGGGTTCTCCTTCTGCGCCCGGACGACGTCCGCGGCGAGCCGCCCGCCGCGGCGCCCTCGAGGAGTGCAAGCCGTGCTCCCATTTGCTCCCTCGGCGGCACGGCGCGCGCGTCCATTCGTGCGTGGCGTCCTGGCCGTTCGAGGCGCGCTGCCCCGGGGCGCGGAGCGGCTGGTTCGGCAGACACGGGCGCGGCGCCCCGCTCCTCGACGACGGCGCAAGCTTTGCTTCACGCGTTGCTTCGACAATGTCGGCGCGTTACGGACCCATCCCCGTGGAAGGCATCTA
>CAYLZW010000612.1:0-2337 GCA_964388085.1 uncultured Myxococcales bacterium
GATGCCGGCGTAGACGCTGGCGATGACGTGGACGCTGGCGACGACGTGGACGCTGGCGACGACGTGGACGCTGGCGACGACGTGGACGCTGGAAACACCGACGCTGGAAATGCCGGCGACGCTGGGAACGACGACGCGGGCGATAACGACGCTGGTTGAACCGCAAATTCTCGCAAAGCCGCCAGATGAACCGCATCTTGTTGCGGCTGTGCGGCTGTGCGGCTGTGTGGCTCTGCGGCTCTGTGGCTTGCGGGAGAAATTCCCTGTCCGGCGTTCGCATGACCTCGGCGCGAGCTCATGCCCCAGGTGACGCCTTCGGAGCGGCACGAAATTGGAGCCACGAGGCGCCGTCCGGTACTCCTTGGCTCCCCTTGGCGCCAAGCGAGCGAGGGGCAGCGGAGGTCCCCATGCGCAGCATCCTCGCCGTCGCCACCGGCTACATCGTCATCACCCTGGCGATCTTCCTTCTGTTCGCCGTCTGGTTCGTCGACGCGCCGGTCGGTGAGATCGATCCGAGCTGGACCTTCATCGCGGTCGCGGTCGTCTGGGGCTTTCTGTCGGCGGCGCTCGGCGGCTACCTCGCGGGAAAGCTCGCGCGGCGCCGTCCGTTCGAGCACGCCGCCGCGCTCGCGCTCACCTCGGGCGTCATCGGCGTCGTCTCCATGATCGCGAGCTTCGGCGAGCAGCCCGTC
This sequence comes from uncultured Myxococcales bacterium, assembly GCA_964388085.1. GTDB lineage: Bacteria > Myxococcota > UBA727 > UBA727 > CAYLZW01 > CAYLZW01. Next base: position 693 of record CAYLZW010000612.1, read on the forward strand.
GGCTTTCAGCTCGCGAACCTCGTCGTCCTCATGGCCGGCTGCCTGAGCGGCGGCTACCTGCGCGTGCAGCGCGTCGGGCGCTGAACAGCTCGTCGACGGCGGCGAGCGAGCCGTAGCGCGGCGTCACCCCGAGCTCCCGGACCAGCCGTTCGCTCGAGACCACGAACGGGTACATCAGGTGGTCGAGCACGTACGACGGCGCTCGTAGCCGTCCCGGGACCACCCACTGAGCGGCGTCGAGCACCGGTGCGACCAGCCGTCGCGGCACGTCGGCCACGCGGAGCCCCGCGCGCTTTGCGACGCTCTCGAACGAGGCCAGGTCGCGGCTGCCGACGTTGAACGGCCCCGTCAGGGAGGAACGCGAGAGCGCCGCGAGCGCCCGCGCCACGTCGTGAACGTGCACGAACTGGAGCGGCGGTCTCCGTCCGTCGAGGGCGGGCAGCACGCCGGGAGCGCGGCGCAGGAGCTCCGTCAGGTAGCTGCGCGCTCCCGCGCCGTAGATGATGGCCGGCCGCGCGATCGCGACCTCGAGCCGCTGGCCGGCGGCCGAGACGATGGCCTCCTGGCGGGCCTTGTCGACGGCGTAGGGGAAGGTCTCGAGCGGCCGGCTCGGGTGCTCTTCCGTGATCGGCACGGGGTTGTCCGCTCTCGCTCCGTACACGACCGCAGACGAGCAAAGCACGAGGCGCCTCACCCCTGCCCTCGTCGCCGCCCGCACCACGTTCTCGGTGCCCTCCTCGTGCAAGCGGCGCATGGCCTCGCGGCGACGCGGGTGCGGCGGATCCACGCGGGCGGCGAGGTGCATGACGGCGTCGGCCCCCTCGAGGGAGGCCGCGAGATCGTCCGTCAGGATGTCGGCGCGCACGTAGCGGGCGCCGGGGACTTCCGGCGGCCGGAGGTCGAGCGCCAGCGGGTCGTCGCCGTCCGCCGCCAATAGGCGCAGGAGCTCACGGCCGACGAGCCCGGAGCCCCCCGTAACGACGACGCGCCGGCCTCGATCGTACTGCCCGTGCTGCACCGTTCGCGTTTAGCAGATGGAGCAGAGCGTCGGATGACGCGCCCATGTCGGGCACACAAAGGAAAGGCGCCCTCGTCAGAGAGCGCCTTCCCCACCAGGAGACACAGAGTCATGAGCCGGGCGCTTTTGGGAGCTTGGTAACGATCAAGCCTCGGCGCGCGTGCGGCTGGCCTTGCTGCTGCCGTTCTTCGACGAGCTCGAGCGGGCGCTCGTGTTGCCGCCGGCGTCGTCCGCGCTCGCACCTTCGCTCGCGGCGGCGGCCGCGGCCGCGGTCTCGCCCTCGCCCTCCTTGTCCGCGGAGGCGGCGCCGATTTGGAAGTGAGCGCGGATCTTCTTCTCGATGTCGGCGCAGATGGCCGGGTTGTCCTTCAGGAACTGCCGCGCGTTCTCCCGGCCCTGGCCGATGCGCGTGCCCTCGTAGGAGTACCAGGCGCCGCTCTTCTCGACGATGTTGGCGTCCGAGCCCATGTCGATGAGCTCACCGAGCTTGTTCACGCCCTCGCCGTAGAGGATGTCGAACTCCGCCTCGCGGAACGGAGGCGCGAGCTTGTTCTTCACCACCTTCACGCGCGTGCGGTTGCCGATGGCGACGTCGCCCTGCTTGATGGCGCCGATGCGGCGGATGTC
>CAYLZW010000613.1:0-2334 GCA_964388085.1 uncultured Myxococcales bacterium
AGGTGGAGCTGACGGTGCGCGACCAGGCGAAGATCGGCGTCGAGGGCCCGCTGCGCCTCTCCTCCGATCTCAGCGGCTCGTTCGGCTGCACGCTCGAGGGCCCCGCCGGCACCATCGTGCTCGCCGAGGGCGTGCTGAACGCCATGCGCCACCTGCACGTCTCCCCCGAGCAGGCGAAAGAGCTCGGGCTCACCCCGGACAGCACCGTGACGCTATGGGTCGGCAGCGATCGCACGCGCGTGGTGCGCGACGTCCTCGTGCGCGTGCGCCCCGGCGCCAGCCTCGAGCTGCACCTCGACCCCGAGGAGGCGAGCGCGGCCGACGTCGGCCCGCGCACGCAGGCGTGGCTGCTGCCACCAAGCGCCGAGTAAGAGCCGGCGGCGAAACCTCGCTCTCGTCCCCGCGACAGCCTGCCCGAGAGGGTCACTGCGTGAGCGGTATGGTCTTCTTGACGGGCTCGGCGCCGATGGGCACCTGGAGCTGCAGCGCGGTGGTCTTGCCGTTGTGGACGATCTCCACCGTCGCCGTGCCGCCCTGCTCGACGATGAGCGTCGCCGGCGTCCGGTAGGTGACGCCCTTGAAGCGCAGCTCCACGCCGGAGGGGGTGGTGTCGAGCTGCAGGAGGCGCGGCGCGCCGGCCGCCACCCCCGCGTCACCGTCGTCGCCGATCAGCAGGAGCGCCGCCAGACCGCCGAGGGTCAGCACGAACAGCAGGCCGATGGCGCCGAGGGCCAGCATCACGGGCGGCGTCATGCGGAAGCCACCCGCGCGCGGGTTCATCGTCGTCGAGGGTGTGGGCTCGGCCAAGGCGGCCGGCGGGCGCGGGCGGCGCGGCAGCGAGGTCTGCGAGGCGGCGCTGAGATCGCCCGGGGCGCCCGCGGGTAGACCGGCTGGGGTCGCTGCCGTCGCCGAGGTGCCCGGCGTGCCGGCCGGGGTGGCCGACATCGGCGGTGACGTGCGCGAGGGCGCTGACGTCGCTACGGCGGCGCCCTGCGTGCGGGCGGCGCCCTTCGCCGCGGGGCGAATGGCGTCCTTGGGCTCCGCGGGCGGACGAATGCCGCGCGCGCCTTGGCGCGGGACGAGGCCGTTCGGGCCCACGACGGCCTCGTCCGAGTGCAGGACGCCCCCGGGCGGCAGCGGCGCCGGCGGAGCCTGTTGCGTCGGGTCCTCCCACTCGGGCGCGTCGTCGTCGTCCGGGGCGCTCGACGGCGGGATGGTCTCGGCGCTCGGATCGGAGCGACCGTGCTCAAAGCCCTCCGCCAGCGCGTCGACCTTCGCGAGCAGCGCCGCGGCGCGCGCTTTGTCGCGCGGATCCTCCCGCTCGGAGGCCGCCGCGATCGCGGCCCCGACGGCGCTGTCTTGCGCCGTTCCGAGCTCGCCGTCACCGTCCGCCGACATGCCGCCCGTCGTGCGGTCCGCGCCCGCGAGGCTCGCGCCAGACCCCGCGCCGCCCTTGCGCCGGCCCTCCCGCAAGAGCCGCTCCTGCTCGTACTCCTCCATCGAGTAGACGGGGATGGTCTTGTCCTCGACCTCGTCCTCGATGGAGTCGTCTTCGAGCAGCGCGGCAGCAGCCGCCGCAGCCGCGCCCGGATCCGTACCCTCGCCGAAGTCCGTGATCGGCTCGCCGTCCGCGCTCGCGGCGGCCCGCTGATCGTCCCGCACCACGCGCACGCCCGGCTCGCTGGGCTTTCGGCGCCCGAGCTTGCCGTCCGGCGGCGCGACCCGCCCCGAGGACGTCTGCGTCGCCGGGCTATCCGTCTCGGCCGCGTGCTTCTCGGGCGGCGTCGGCATGAGCGCCGCGGAGAGCGTCTTCGAGTCGATCTCCTCCTCGGCGGACGCGACCGGCTTCTCGGACGGCTTGCCGCCCGTCGGGATGATCACCTCGCCGATGCCCTGCACCACCATGGTGCCCGACTCGGAGTTCAGCTCGTCGTCGAACAGCTCGTACAGGTAACGGCTCAGGCGGACGTTGTTCGACTTCTTCGGGCTCGACTCGAGGTAGTCCTCGATGGCGAGCTGCATCTCCTGGGCGTTCTTGTAGCGGCGGTCCGGGTTCTTCTCGAGCGCGCGCGAGAGCAGCTTCACGACCTCGCCCGGCAGCTCCGGGTTCAGCTCGCGCGGGTTCAGCGGCTTCTCCTGCACGATGGCCTTGAGCGTCTTCAGGCTCGAGTCGCGCTCGAACGGTCGTCTCCCCGTCAGCAGCTCGTACATGACGAGGCCGACGGCGAAGATGTCCGAGCGATGATCGATCTTCTGCCCGCGCACCTGCTCGGGGCTCATGTACGCGTACTTGCCCTTGAGCACGCCCGCGCGCGTCTGCGCGAGCTGCGTCGA
>CAYLZW010000614.1:0-2326 GCA_964388085.1 uncultured Myxococcales bacterium
AGCACGCGCAGAGCGCCGACGCCACGAGCTACCGCCGCTTCCTCGTCGACACGGTCACCGACACCATCGAGCTGAGCTGGCGCGACAAGGACAAGAAGCTCATCGGCGTCGGCGTCCTCGACGTCACGCCCGCGGCGCTCTCGAGCGTGTACTTCTACTGGGATCCCGCGCTCCGCAAGCTCTCGCTCGGCATCTACTCCGCCCTCGTCGAGATTGACCTCTGCCAGCGCTGGAAGAAGTCGCACTACTACCTCGGCTACCTCGTGCCCGGCTCGCAGACCATGAGCTACAAAGCGAGCTTTCCAGGCGGCGAGGTCTGGGACGGCAAGGCCTGGGTCTCCCTCGGCGGCCGGGACACGAGCGAGCCCGTCGTCGAGCGGCGGCTCTCGATCGCGGAGGCGTCCTCGATCGAGAGCGACGCTGCGCGCTTCCGCCTCGACGCCGCGCGAGACCTGAACGTCAACGACGACGACGGCGGCTGAGCGCGCGCGAGCCGCTCAGCGACCCGCCAACAACGCGCGCACGGTGGCGGTCAGCTCGTGCACCGACACCGGCTTTTGCAGGCGCGCCACGTCCATCGCCACCGGATGATCGTCGATGTGTCCGGACACGAGCACCGCCTTGATGTCGGGACGACGCTGCCGCATGGCGGCGACCAGCTCGGTGCCGCGCATGCCGGGCATGCCGATGTCGGAGATGACGAGGGCAGGACGGTGCTCGGCCCGCTCACACAGCGCGAGCGCCTCCGCGCCGCTGGCCGCGGACAGGACGCGGTAGCCCGCGCGCCTCAGCGCTCGATGGAGCACCCGCCGCACCATGTCGTCGTCGTCGACCAGCAGGATGAGCTCTCCCGGCGCCGGCTCGCGGTGATCCACCATCGCGCCGCCACGCGCCTTCTCGGCGCCGTCGTCCGCCGGCTCGTGCGCAGGCAAGAAGAGGTGCACGCAGCTGCCCCGTCCGAGCACGCTCTCGATGCACACGTGGCCGCCGCTCTGCATGACGATGCCGTACACGATGGCGAGCCCGAGGCCCGTGCCGACCGGCTTGGTCGAGTAGAAGGGCTCGAACGCGCGCTTGAGCGTCTCGTCGCTCATGCCGACGCCCGTGTCCATGACGGAGACGCGCACCCAGTTGCCGGGCGGCAGCGTGTTGTTGCCGATGACCGCGAGGTGATCGAGGCGCTGCGAGCCGGTCTCGAGGCGCAGAGCGCCGCCCTCCGGCATGGCGTCGCGCGCGTTGACGACGAGGTTCAGCAGCACCTGCTCCATCTGCCCGGGGTCGACCTCGACGGTGACCGAGTCGTCGACGAGCGAGAGCTCCACCTCGATGTCCTCGCCGAGCAGGTGGTGCACCATGCGCTCGAGCTCGTGCACGGCGTGGCTCAGATCCACCACCTCGGGGCGCAGCACCTGGCCCTTGCCGAACGCGAGCAGCCGCCGCGTCAAGGCGCCGCCCCGGGCGATGGCCTCCTCCATGTCGTCGAGGTCCTCGTGCGTCTCGCCGCCCGGCGGCAGCAACAGGCGCAGCGCCTCGACGGCGCCGAGCAGCGCCATGAGCACGTTGTTGAAGTCGTGCGCGATGCCGCCCGCGAGGCGCCCGACGGACTCGAGCCGCTGCGCCTGCTGCATGCGCTCGGCGAGGAGCGCCTGCTCGGTGATGTCTTGGAACATGAGCACGGCGCCGGCGCCGGCCCCGCGCTCGTCCTTGAGCGGCGCGGCGTGCAGCATCACCTCGATGACGTTGCCCGCGTCGACCGTGCGCCGAGCCCGGTGTGGCGAGGGCGCGTCGAGGGCCTCGAGCGCGCTCTTCAGCCAGGCGCGCTGCTCGGCGTCGACGGGCAGCTCGCGGCCGATCGCCTCCATGCGCGGCACGCCCAGCACCCGCTCGGCCGCCGCGTTCCACAAGCTCACCTTCAGCTGCTCGTCGACGACCGCGATGCCGGCCGGGCTCGCGCGCACCAAAGCGTCGAGGCGCGCCTTGGTGTCGACGTACGCGCGGCGCAGGCGCTCGTACTCGTGGAAGGGGACGGGCTCACCGTCGACGACGCCGCTCATGCGTGCGTCTTCTCACCTGCTCCGCGCAAACGAAAGACCCCTCCGGGCGGAGGGGTCTCTCGCGGGATCCGGGGGCCGCGGGGGCTAGAGCTGCTTGTTGACGAAGTCCCAGTTCACGAGGTTCCAGTAGGCCTCGATGAACTTCGGCCGCGCGTTCCGGTAGTCGATGTAATAGGCGTGCTCCCACACATCGAGCGTGAGCACGGGCGTCTGGCCCTCGGTGAGCGGGTTGCCCGCGTTCGGCTTCTGCACGATCTCGAGCTTGTTGCCGT
>CAYLZW010000615.1:0-2323 GCA_964388085.1 uncultured Myxococcales bacterium
GAGACACGGCGGCGCAAGAGGTGGTCCATGACGCCGTTTGCCGGACGCATACGCCTGACGTGAACGACCCGCTCGGCGTTCGCGCGCGCGCCATCCTGGAGACGCTCTACTCGACAGGAATGCGCCGCATGGAGCTCGTGGCGCTAGGCGTCTACGACGTCGTTTGGCAGCGTGAGACCGCGCACATTCGAAGCGGCAAGGGCAAGAAGGAGCGCATCGTGCCCATCGGTGCGCGCGCGCTCTTGTGGATCCGGCGCTACCTCGATGGCGTGCGCCCGCTCCTCCTTGCTGGGCGGAGCGAGCCGGCTCTCTTCCTCACCATCAACGGCGAGCTTCAGGAAAGACTTTCATTGTTGTTGAGGCGGGCAGGCAGTTCGAGTCAACCGGCGCGACGGGCCCAACGCCGAGCACCCAACGCAGCCAGCGGGCGAAAGACCGAGCGAGGGGGGATCAACGCGAGTGGACCGGGGGTAAGGACAAGCCAGCGAGCGTCGCGCCGGCGGCCTGCCCTCGCTCCACTCGCGCACTTGCAGAGCCAATGGCGCCGCGAAGGGCGGCAGTGACGACGAGGAGCGCGAGCGACCCCTGAGGAGCACGTCAGCGGTGAGCCGCCCGCAAGGACAGAAAAACGCCCCACGTACGCCGAAGCGAAACGTGGGGCGCCATCGTCGAGCAAGCGAACACGCCCGCTCTGTAACCGAGCTCAGCCCTGCGGGGCGAAGCTGCGGATGATCTTCACGAGCTCGTTCACGACCTCGGGCTTGGCCTTCAGGTCGGGGTTCGCGGGCATGAGCGGGCTCTTGCCGACGGCCTGGCCGCCCTCGACGATGATCTTGGCGAGGTCGGCGTCGGTGACGCTCTTCTGCCAGGCGGCGTCGGTGTAGTTGCGCGGCTTCGGGTTCAAGGCGGCGGCGGTCGGCCCGTCGCCCTTGCCGTTCTCGCCGTGGCAGATGACGCAGCGGGTCTTGAACAGGCTCTTGGCCTCGGCGGCGGCGTCGCCGGCGGCGGCGGCGGTGGGCTGCGCGGCGGCGGGATCACCCGCGGCAGGCGCGGTGGGGGTGGCCGGGGCGGCGGGCTTGGCGGGCTCCGTGGTCGTCGGCGTCGCGGGGGTAGCGGTCTCGGCAGGCTTGTCGGAGCAGCCGACGACGAGCGCGAGGGCCGCGCTGGCAACGAAGAGGTTCAGAATACGGTTCATGTCATATCTCCCATCGAAGAGAGGCTCGTCATTCGGGCCTCATTGGCTCTGTCAGAAAAGGTTCGGGATGTCTGCGCAGGTGGGCTCAGGCGCCCTGGCTGCTCGCGATGTGGTTCAGGGCACCGCCGGCCTTGAACCACTCGATCTGCTCGTCGGAGAGCGTGTGGTTCACCGCGAAGCTCTCGTTGGTGTCGTCGTCGTGATGCAAGGTCACGGTCAGCTGCTTGCCGGGCGCGAGATCCTTCAGGCCGGTGATGTCGACGCGGTCGTTCTCGCGTACCTTGTCGTAGTCGGCGGGGTTCGCGAACGTGAGCGCGAGCATCCCCTGCTTCTTCAGGTTCGTCTCGTGGATGCGCGCGAAGCTGCGCACGATGAGCGCCTTGCCGCCGAGGTGACGAGGCTGCATGGCCGCGTGTTCGCGCGAGGAGCCCTCACCGAGGTTCTCGTCGCCGAACACGACCCAGCCGAGGCCCTCCGCCTTGTAGTGGCGGGCGACCTGCTGGAACGACTTGGTCTGCCCGTCGAGCACGTCCTTGCCCTTGCCCGGCTCGTCGGTGAAGGCGTTGATGGCGCCCGAGTAGGTGTTGTCGGCGATGCGATCGAGGTGACCGCGGAAGCGCAGCCACGCCCCCGCCGGCGAGATGTGGTCGGTGGTGCACTTGCCCTTGGCCTTCAAGAGCACGGGCATGCCCTTGTAGTCCTCGCCGTTCCAGGCGGGGAAGCGCTCGATGAGCGCGAGGCGCTCTGAATTCGGCGCCACCTTCACGTCGACGGAGCGACCGTCGGCCGCGGGCGGCTCGAGGCCCTGCTTGTCGATGACGAAGCCCTGCTCGGGCAGCTCATCGCCGCTCGGCGCGGGGAGGAGCACCTCGTCGCCGCTCGCGGTCTTGAGCTTGTCGGTGAGCGGGTTGAACGACAGCGAGCCCGACAGCGCCACCGCGGTCACCATCTCGGGGCTGCCCATGAACGCGAGCGTCTCGCGGTTGGCGTCGTTCCGGCCGCGGAAGTTGCGGTTGTAGGACGTCACGATGGTGTTGACCTCGCCGTCCTTGATGTCGTCGCGCTTCCACTGGCCGATGCAGGGGCCGCAGGCGTTCGCGAGCACCGTCGCGCCCATGGCCTCGAGCG
>CAYLZW010000616.1:0-2312 GCA_964388085.1 uncultured Myxococcales bacterium
ACTTCGGGTAGAGGTCGTGGATCTCCTGAAAGAGCAGCACGGCGTCGCGCACCCATTGGCGAGAGTCGTCGAGCTGCTTCTTCTTCGCCTTCTGGAGCTGCAGCACCTTCTTGTCGTGCCCGTCCGCCATGGCGCTGGCGATTTGATCGTCCGTCTCCATGCCGCGGAAGAAGTGGAACTGGCTCTCCTCGAGGAACAGCTCGGCCTTCTGAAAGAGCAGCGACGGGCGCTCCTTCTCGTCCTGGGTCTGCGCGATGATCTTGTCGAGCTGCTCGATCATCTCGCCGCGCTTTTGCGACATCTCCACTTCGACGCCGCGGCGGTAGTCCTCGTAGCGCAGCGTCGGCTGGTCCTGGACCTCGACCTTCTCGCGCTCCTTCTCCTCGACCACCTGCGGCGTCCGCTTGTCACGCTCCTCCTCGGCCTTGCGCTGCTCCTCGAACCACGCCTCGTCGGCCGCGGAGGGAGCGCGCGAGTCCCGCCCTTCCTCGGCTGCCTTGTCTTCGCCCTTGTCCTGCGCCAGGGCCGGCGTCACCGCCAGGGGCAGCCCGGCGAGGAGCACGAGAGCGGTCGCACGAGCTGTCGGACCTACGGCCGATCGGAAGGCTGAAATGCGTCGCATGTCCATCCTGTGCGAACCGGACAATGTCCGGTGCGCTACCTCTGAGCTAGGGATCGAGTCCGTTCGGCAGACTAGCCCATCCTCCAGACCCCTCGCGACTCGACGCCGGGGCTTCATTTGCAAGGAATGGACCGCAGTCAATGCGTTACCCTCGTCAGCCTTCGTCCGAAGGCGGCCGGCAACCGTGGGTCAATGTGTACATGTAGGTGCCGAGCTCATCGCGCCAATACTCGCCGAGGAACGGCCAATAGACGCGCTCGTCGTCGGTCGCGGTGGAGAAGTCGTAGCCGATGAGCGGAACGGTGAGGCTCTCCTTCTGGAGGCTGGCGGCCAGCGCCTCCTTCTCCTGCTTCGTGATCTCGAACTGGATGCGCACGAGCTTGGCGTTCAGGTCTTGCAGGAAGCCGAGCTCCTCGTTCAGCTTCTTCGACAAGAGCCCGCCGGCCGCCTCGACGAGCTGCGCGCGGCGCTCGTCGAGCCCCTTCACCAGCGCGCCATGCGGCTCGGAGCCACCGAAGGGAGCCGGCACGGAGAGGAGACGCGCCTTCTCGGCCTCGACCTCGACGATGGCGGCGCGGTAGGCAGCGAGGCGCTTGTCCTTGAACGCCAGACGCAGGATGCGCGCGGTGAGCAGGCCCGACTTCTGGGCGTCGTCCTGCCCCTCGGCCACGCGGCGCTCGAGCGCGGACAGCTCTTCGTAGAGCGCGCTCTGGCCGCCGCTCGACTGCGTCAGCCGGCGCACCTCCTCGACCACGCCGCCGAACTGGCTCTCGAACTGGCTCAGGAACGAGCGCGCCTCGGGATAGCGGCAGTTCTCGTAGAAGGTGATGGCCTTCAGGATGTAGCTCTCGGGGTAGTACTCGTTCTGGAAGAACGGCGACTGGATGGTGACGAGGTTGCCAAGCGCGCGCTCGTACTCGCCGAGGCGGAAGTACGCCCAGCTCGACTCGAAGAGGGCGTCGAGCCACGCCTCCGAGTCGCGGTCGATGCGCTCGTAATAGAAGATGGCGTAGCGGAACTGCTCGAACTGGTAGTGGATGCGCGCCAGGGAGAAGAAGGCCATCTCGCGCAGCTTCGGGTTGTCGATGGTCCCCTCTTTCTTCGGGTCGGTCATGCGCACGACCTCGCGGAACGCGTCCACGCTCGGCTCGAATTCGCCGAGCGAGAAGTGCGCGAGGCCCTTCAGGTAGAGCGCCTTGGCGTACTGGTCGAAGTCCTTGCTGACGCGGCCGAGGTGGGTGAGGGAGAGGCGCAGCGCGTCCTCGGCGTTGTCGGGATTCTCGTTCTTGTGGCTCTTGGTCTCGTTTTTGACCCTGGGCTTCTTCTTGCCCTTCTTGCCCTTCTTGCCCTTCTTGCCGGCGGCGTCATCGATGTCGACCTCGCCGAGGTCGAAGCTGAAGCCGTCGTCGTCGCCGCCGCCGAAGTCGAAGCCCGAGCCCTCTTCGATCTCCTCGCTCGACTCGCTCTCCTTCATGGTGCCGCCCTCGCCGGGGCCGGCGTTCTCGAACGCGTCGCCGGTGCCGCCCTCGTCCCCGAGGTCACCGAAGTCGAAGCCGCCCGAGCCGTCCGCGTCTTCTTCCACTTCGGACTGCTCGACGTCGACGCCCTTGGCGCCGAGCTCGAGCGCGCTCAGGAAGTGAAAGCGCGCGAGCTGGTAGTTGAGCTCGTCGCTGAACTCACCGGAGAGCTC
>CAYLZW010000617.1:0-2310 GCA_964388085.1 uncultured Myxococcales bacterium
CGCGAGGCGCGTCATGATCGTGTCGAGGATACCGCCCGTCTCACCGGCGGCGACGAGGTTCACGAACAGCGGGTCGAACACCGCGGGGTGTCGGCCGAGCGCGTCCGCGAAGGTCTTGCCGGACTCGACGTCGGCCTTCACCTGGCCGAGCACCTTCTTGAACCAGGGGTTCGCCTGCTGCGTGTAGAGGATGTCGAGGCACTGCACGAGCGGAAGACCGGCGTCGATCATCGTCGAGAACTGCCGCGTGAACAGCATGAGATCGCGCAGCTGCACGCCGCTCGAGCCCGGCATCTTGAGGTTGATCTCGGTCGGCTTCTTCTTGATCTTCTCGACGGTGATCTGCTGGGCGCGCAGGCGCTGATCGACGACATCGCGGTTCGCCGCGTCCATCTCACCCGTGCGGCGATCGCCGCCTCGCGTGCGACCCGTCCAAATGAAGACCGGCATGAGCGCTCCTCGACGCGGTCAACCCGCGCTCTCTTCGCAGGACCCCACGCTAACAGGGGCCTATAAGCGACCGCAAACCAACCCCAAATTGCGCGCGTAAGACACTGAAATACAACGGCGGCCGTGTCTCACGCGCGGCCCCCTCGGGAGGAGACGGTGCGGCGCTCATGTGCCGGCAGCGCGCGCGACGGGCCGGTGCTCCTGCATCTTCATCGAGATGCCGGCGTTGCCGAGCATCTGCCGGAACTCGTCCGGATCGCCGCAGCGGCCGACGGCCTCGTCGACGGTGATGAGCCGCCGCTGCACGAGCGCGAGCAGGTGCTGGTTCATGGTCTGCATGCCGTGCTTCGACTGGCCGACCTGCATGGCCGAGTAGATCTGGTGCACCTTGTCCTCACGGATGAGGTTTCGGATGGCGGCGTTCGGGATCATGACCTCGAGCGCGAGCACGCGGCCGTGGCCCGTCGCGCGTGGCATGAGCTGCTGGCTGAGCACACCCTCGAGGACGAAGCTCAACACCGCGCGGATCTGCGGCTGCTGGTAGGGCGGGAACACGTCGATGATGCGGTTGATGCTCTGCACGGCGCCGTTGGTGTGCAGCGTGCCGAACGCGAGGTGACCCGTCTCGGCGATGACCAGCGCGGCCTCGATGGTCTCGAGGTCACGCATCTCGCCGATGAGCACGACGTCGGGATCCTGACGCAGCACGTACTTGAGCGCCTTCTTGAAGTTGTCCGTGTCGGCGCCGACCTCACGCTGGTTGACGAGGCAGCCCTTGTGCGGGTGCAGGTACTCGATGGGATCCTCGATGGTGAGGATGTGCATGTGCGTCTCGGTGTTGATCTTGTCGACGATGCTCGCCAGCGTCGTCGACTTGCCCGAGCCCGTCGGCCCGGTGCAGAGCACGAGGCCGCGCGGGCGCTCGGCGATCTCGTTGATGACCGGCGGCAGACCGAGCTCCTGAAAGGTCAGGATCTTGAACGGGATGACGCGGAACGCCGCCGCCACGGCGCCGCGCTGCATGAAGATGTTGGCGCGAAAGCGCGCCAGGGACTTCACGCCGAACGACAGATCGAGCTCGTTCTCCTCTTCGAAGTGGTGCTTCTGCGCGTCCGTCAGGATCGAGTAGCAGAGCTGCTTGGTCTCGACGGGGGTGAGCGGCGGCACCTTGAGCGGCACGAGGTCGCCGTCGATGCGCAGCTGCGGCGGCGTCCCCGTGGTGATGTGGAGATCGCTCGCCCCCTTCTCGATCATGGCCTTCAGGAGCTGGTGCAGGTTCGCCATGGAGTGCGTCGTCCTTTAGTCGTCGTTGGCGGTGGAGCGCGTGAGCTCTTCGACGGAGGTGGTGCCCTCCATGAAGTGGCGCACGGCGCTCATGCGCAGCGTCATGAAGCCGAGCTTGATGGCCTCTTCCTTGAGCTCGCCCGTCGAGGCGCCGTTCAAGACCAGCTCGCGCAGCTCGTCCGTCATCTTCAGCACCTCGTAGAACGCCACGCGACCCTTGTAGCCGGTGCCGTTGCAGGTGTCGCAGCCGGCGCCCTTGAAGGCCTGGAAGCTGCCGATCTTGTCGGCGGGCACCTGCGCCTTGAGCAGCGCGTCGCGCGGCACGTCGTAGGGCGTCTTACAGTCCTTGCAGATGCGGCGGCCGAGGCGCTGCGCGACGATGACGTTGACCGACGCCGTCACGAGGAAGGGCTCGATGCCCATGTTCAACATACGCGTGACCGTCGAGGGCGCGTCGTTGGTGTGCAGCGTCGAGAGCACCATGTGGCCGGTGAGCGCGGCCTTGACCGCGATCTCGGCCGTCTCGAAGTCGCGGATCTCGCCGACCATGATGATGTCGGGGTCCTGGCGCAGGAA
>CAYLZW010000618.1:0-2310 GCA_964388085.1 uncultured Myxococcales bacterium
GGCGAGGACGTGCGCGCGCTCGTGTGCGCGTCGACGGGGGACACCTCCGCCGCGCTCGCGGCCTACGGCGCCATGGCGGGCCTGCCCGTGGTCGTGCTGCTGCCGCGCGGCAAGATCAGCGCCGCTCAGCTCGTGCAGCCGCTCGCGCACGGAGCGCACGTGCTCGCCCTCGACGGTGACTTCGACGCTTGCATGAAGGTCGTACAAGAGGTGACACGGCAGCCGGGCATGTTCCTCGCGAACAGCAAGAACCCGCTCCGCCTCGAGGGGCAAAAGACGGTCGCCTTCGAGATCGCGTGGGACCTCGGCTGGGCGGTGCCCGACGTCGTGCTGGTCCCGAGCGGCAACCTCGGCAACATCGCCGCCCTCGAGAGCGGCTTCTCGCTGCTGCTCGAGCTCGGCCTGAGCGATCGCCTGCCGCGCCTCGTGGCCTGCCAGGTGGACGCCGCCAACCCGCTCTACCGCGCCTTCCTCGCCGGCCTGCAAGACCTCACGCCCGTCGTCGCCACGGACACCCTGGCCAGCGCCATCCGCATCGGCGACCCCGTCAGCTGGCCCCGCGCCAAGCGCGCGCTCGAGCGCACGGGCGGGCTCGTGACGAGCGTCAGCGAGGAGGAGCTGCTCTCGGCCCAGGCGCGCGCGGACCGCGAGGGGCTGTTCACGGACCCGCACACCGCGGCCGCGCTCGCGGGGCTCGAGCACCTGAAGCGCGACGGCGTCGTGGACGACAGCTCCACCTGCGTCGTCGTCTCCACCGCGCACGGCCTCAAGTTCACCGAGGCCAAGGCGCGCTTCCATGAGCGGCAGGGCGCCGCCGGCAACGCGCCGGGCGGGGCGCTGCCCGCGGCGCTCGAGGGCCTGCGGAACCCGCCCGTCCTCGTCGACGCGGAGCTGTCCGCCGTGCAGCGCGTGCTGCGCGACAGGCTCTCCGCATGACGCCGCGCGCAGGCCTGCTCTTCACTTTCACGATTTTGGTATCGTCCTTTGCGTCGGCTGGCACCCTCGAGGAGCTGTACTCGAACCGGCTCTTGTTCGCCGCCGACGGCGCGCCGCTCGTGCCCGTGCGCATGATGGAGCGGAGGTCGCGGGTCGAGATCACCGCCGCGAGCGGCCTCCTGGTCGAGGTCGAGGGGCGCGCCCCCTTTACCGTCCCGGCGCCCGGCTCTCTCGTGGTCGAGCGGCTCGCGGGCAAGGCCGCGCCCGTCGATGTGCGCTGGGTGCTCGAGACGCTCGAGGGGGACGCGCGCGAGGAGCGGGACGCCGCCATCGCGCGCTGGGCCGAGCGGCGCGTGCACGCGCGCCTCTCCTCGAGCGGCGGCGTGTACGGCATGCGCGGCACGGTCGTCGACAACCGGGCCCTGCTCGTGGTGACGACGGACCCCGTGCCCGACGACGCCTTCGAGCGTTGGGGCGTCCGGCCTACCGAGCACGTCGTGTTGCGAGGGCTGCCGCAGCTCACGGTCCAGGTCAGCGCCAGCGGCCAGGCGGCCTTCACGGCCGGGACCCCAGCGTCGCCGGCGGTGGTGCGCGTGCGCGCCAGAGGCGAGGGCGAGACCGTCATCGTGCGCGACGTGGAGCACAGCGTGGGCTACGCGAACCACGGCTTCGCCGATCGCGAGCTGCGCGGCGACGTGGTGCTGCTGCCCGATCGCTACGGCAGCGTGGCCGTCGTGAACATCGTGCCGGAGGCCGTGCTCGTCGCCGGCATCCTGCCGTCCGAGATGTTCGCCTCGGCGCCCATGGAGGCGCTCAAGGCGCAGGCGGTGACGGCGCGCGGCGAGCTGTTCGCGAAGATCGGCCGTCGTCACGCGGGCGATCCGTACCTCGTGTGCAGCGAGCAACACTGTCAGGTCTACAAGGGCAAGACGGCCGAGCACCCGCGCTCGAACGCCGCCGCGGCAGAGACCGCGGGTGAGCTCGCCTTCGAGGGCGAGCGCGTGGTCGACAGCGTCTACTCCGCCTGCTGCGGCGGCCACACCGAGCCCGCGCACGTCGTGTGGGATCGCCCCGAGAAGCGCGCCCTCGTCGGACGACCCGACACGCCCGGCGCCGATCCGCACGGCCGCGCCTTCAGCACGCCGGCGGCGCGCTCCTCGTACTTCACGCGTCAGCTCTCTCACGGCGCCGTCGTATCCCCGGTGCCGACCCTCGGGCCGGTGCCGCTCGACCTGCGCGAGGAGAGCGCCGTACGTCGCTTCTTGGAGCTGCCGCGCGAGGTGACCTTCTGCGGCCGCTCGAGCTTCAACCAGAAGACGGACGCCTACCGCTGGGTGCGCCGCATCACCGCCGCCGAGCTCGACGCCTACGTGA
>CAYLZW010000619.1:0-2287 GCA_964388085.1 uncultured Myxococcales bacterium
AGGTAGAAGTTGTCCTCGAGGCCGACGCGGATGTTGCCGCCGAGCACGAGCGAGCTCGCGAGCAGCTGCCACTGCGGGCGGCCGATGCCGATGACCTCCCAGGTCGAGCCCTGCGGGATCTGGTTGCGCTGCAGCTGAATGGCCTCGACCGACGCCGGGATGCCGCCGAGCACGTTCATGATGAAGCTGAACTGCGTCGGCTGCTTCAAGAGCTCCATCTCGTAGAGCGGCCAGATGCTGTTGGTGTGGCCGGCGTCGAAGCACTCGAGCTCCGGCTTCACGCCGGCGTCGTTCATGGCCTTCAGCAGGGTCTTAATCTTCGTGAAGGTGTTCGGGAAGATGAGGTCGAAGACGAAGTCCTTCCGTGTCTTCGAGAACTTCGCGTAATTCATCGTGCCCATGTTGAGCGCCGCGATCTCCGGCCGCACCTCGCGGATGATGGCCTCCTGCGGCGAGGTGTCGTCGTCGATGCTGCCGGTCGAGAAGTTCAGGATGATGGGGCAGCGCGCGCGGATCTCGGCGGCGATCTCCTGAAACACCTCGAGCCGCCAGCTCGGCGCGCCGTCATCTTCTCGGCCGTGAATGTGCACCACCGTGGCGCCGGCGTCGTAGGCGCGCTTGGCGTCCTCGGCGATCTCCTTCGGGGTGTACGGGATGTGCGGACATTGATCGCGATTGGCGAGCACGCCCGTGAGCGCGCAGGTAATAATCACCGGCTTGTTCGTCGTCGTCATGTCGCTCCTCGAGACTACTTCCGACACAATTTCTCGCGCAAAGCCGCAGAGCCGCAAAGGGCTTCATGCTGTTCTCCTTTGCGCCTTTGCGCCTTTGCGCCTTTGCGCCTTTGCGCGAGATTCCTTCAGACCGGCATCACGCCATGCCGTCGCGGCGGGTTTTGCACGCTCTTGTTCTCGGACGCGCGCAGGCCATTGATCAGCACCGTACGCGTGGCGCTCGGGTCGATGACGTCGTCGATGTACGTCCAGCCCGCGGGGATGTAGGGGTTGATGAGGTCGCGGAAGCCCTCGACGAGGCCCGCGCGGGTGGCGTCGGGATCGTCGCTCGCCTCGATCTGCTTGCGGAAGGCGATGTTCACCGCGCCTTCGGGTCCCATGACGCTGATCTCCGCCGTGGGCCAGGCGACGATGAGGTCCGGCCGGTAGCCCTTGCCGCACATGACGTAATAGCCGGCGCCGTAGCCCTTGCGCACGACGACGGTGAGCTTCGGCACCGTGGCGCGGCTGACGGCGTAGAGCATCTTGGCGCCGTGGCGAATGATGCCCTCCTTCTCGGTCTTCACGCCGACCATGAAGCCGGGGACGTCCTGCAGGAAGATGAGCGGGATCTGAAAGGCGTCGCACAGCTCGATGAAGCGCGCGGCCTTGTCGGCGGGATCGTTCGTCAGGATGCCGCCCATGTGCTTGCTGCTCGAGGCGACGATGCCGACGGGGCGGCCGTCCATACGGGCGAGCACCGTGTGGATCGCCTGGCCCCACTTCGGCTTGAGCTCGAGGACGGGGCCGTCCTGATCGACCATGCGCGTGATGACGCCGAGCATGTCCATGGGCGAGCGCGCGTTGTCCGGCACGAGGGAGGCGACGTCCTCGATGCGGCGCTCCACGCTGTCGCGGGTGTCGTAGCGAGGGGGCTTGCTGTCGCACGATGACGGGAAGAAGGAGAGGTAGACCTTGATGGTCTCGATCATCTCCTCGTCGCTCTTCACCTCGAAATCACCGACGCCCGACTCGCGGCAATGCACCTTCGAGCCGCCGAGCTCTTCGGCGGTGACGTCCGCGCCGGTGGCCGCCTTGACGAGCGGCGGGCCCGCCAGCGACATGGAGGAGGTGCCCTTCACCATGGGCACGAAGTCCGCGAGCCCGGGGACATAAGCGGTGCCGGCGGCGCACGGCCCCATCATGGCGGCGACCTGCGGCACGACGCCGCTCATCATCACCTGGTCGTAGAACATCTGCCCGGAGCCCGCGAACATCGCCGTGGCCGCCTCCTGCACACGCGCGCCGGCGCTGTCGAGCAGCCACACCATGGGCATGCGCTGATCGAGCGCCATCTGCCGCATGCGATGAGACTTCATCTCGGTGACCATGCCGATGCTGCCGGCCATCACCGTGAAGTCATAGGCGATGACACAGACCCGGCGTCCATCGACGAGGCCATGACCGCAGATGACGCCGTCGGCCGGCGTGTCTCGGCCCTGCATCATCGGGCTCTCGCTCTGGTGGTGGGCGTGCATCATCAGCTCGCAGAAGCTGCCCTCGTCGAAGAGCAG
>CAYLZW010000620.1:0-2281 GCA_964388085.1 uncultured Myxococcales bacterium
CCGCGATCCAGTACACGACGACGATCTGGAAGATCGCGAGGTAGCGCGGCCAGGCTTTCACCTCGCGCGCCGAGGTGAAGCTACCGGTGCGCAGGCGGCAGTCGAGCGACAGCGTCGTGGTCGACGACGAGAGCACCAGCAGCCAGAGCCCGTTCGCCAGCAGGCGGTCGTAGCCGCTCGCGACCTCGCCGTTCAGGTGGATGAGGAAGTTCACCGCCATGAGCGTGAGGAACGCGCTCCAGCGACCGAACAGGCCGAGGAAGACCAGCACGCCGCCGAGGAGCGCGAGCAGCGCGCAGCTCCACGCGACGGTGGGGGTGGCGCCGCCGGCGAGGTCGAGCAGCGGGTGGCTCGGGTCGATGCTGCGGTAGCCGCCGTAGCGCTTGTCGATCCAGATGACGTCGACGAGACCGCGCAAAACGGCGGTGCCGACGAGCGAGAGCGTGCAGAGGCCGAGCGCGGCGCGAAAGAGCGCCAGCGACACGGCGGGCTCCTTGCGATCGAGCAGGCCGAGGAAGGCCTCGTAGACCGCCAGGAGCCGCCTCCGCCCGGGGAGGTTCATCGCAGCGCCTCGAGGTCGAGCACGCGCGTGTGCTGGTAGCGGCCCTCCGGCTCGTCACCGGCGCGGACCTGCTCGGGGGAGGGCGTCTCGTAGCTCCAGTAGCGAACGCGGACGCGGCTCGCGCCCGGGAAGTCGCGAGCGGCCTCGCGCGCGATCCACTGCGTAAAGGTCCCGTAGGTGCGGGCGGCGCGCTTCCACGACAGCAGGTAGACCGCCTTGCGCAGGCGGGTGTCGTCGAACTTGTCGCGGTTCCAGGCGAGCTCGCCGTCTCTCGCCCGATAGACCGTGCGGAAGGCGCCCTTCTCCTCGACGTCGATCTCGAGGCGGCTCGGCAGCCGGTGCGCCGAGGTGAAGAGGTTCCAGGTCTGCGCGGTGCCGAAGTAGCGGGTGTACGGGCGGAAGGGCGCGATCAGCACGTCGCGCACGTCGCTGTAGAGCGTGCCCACGGCGAACAGGCCGCGCTGCAGCTCGTCGGTCGTCATGCTCACGCCGACCCGGCCAAACGCGCGGGTCCACTGCCGCAGCTCGTGCTGCACCACCGGCTCGCGCATCATCGACGGCGAGAGGTTGCCGCGCACACCGGGCAGCGAGCACACGAGCACGCTCACGAGGTGCAGCAACACGAGCGCGGCGACGATGTGCTTGCGACGTGAATGGGGCACGGGCGGCTCGGCCGAAGGCGCGACGAGAGCTCCCCTCAGGGGCGCTTGCTCTCTTTGCCCGTAAAGAGCGTGAAGAAGTCTTTCACCCAGGTGGCGCGCTCTTCCTTGCCGGCCAGCTTCTCGAGCTCACCGTCGTCGAGCACCACCGCGCCGCAGTCGAGGCACTTCTCGACCTCGACGTCGCGCCAGCGCAGGGTCTCGAGATCCCAGCCGCACTTTGGGCACTTCATGTAGTGCAGCTGCTTCTGCCGCTCGCGCTCGGCGCTGGCGGTCTCCCGGAGCTTCTCCTGGTGGATCTTCTGGAGCCTCAGCGCCTGCTCGCGCGCGAAGTACTCATCCTCGGACTGGCTCGGCTTGGTCGCCATGCGTGCTCTCCCACGACGCGTCTCAGAGAGACCGTCTCCTCGACCGGGTGCGGTGACGGGGCGGGAGCATCCTGTCTGCCCGTGCTCCCGTCAACGACGCAGGGCCCGCTGCAGGACGAGCGTGCGCGCGCAGGTCGCCTGCATCGTCTGCCGCCCGCGCGCGCGACGTGCCTTGGTTCGCCGGGCGCGCCGCACGCAAAATGGGGGACCCGCCCGCACGACGCGCCGGAACGAACAGCGCCCCGGCCGACGCTTTGACGGCTGGCGGAGGGTGCGTCTAAGGTCCGAACCGAGTTGAGCTTTGGTGACGACCGCGCGCGGTCGCGAACGAGTTCTGTTCACGACGGCAGCGTTCGTGAACGACGGAGTGTGACGGATGAGCGGGATCCTCGTCATCGACGCCGAACAGCCCTTCGCCAACGACGTCGCCTCTGCCCTCGAGGGCCGAGGCTTCGCCGTCAAGCAGCTCGACGACGGCAAAGAGGGCCTCGAGTACGCGCGCGACAACCAGCCGGACCTGATCGTGCTGTGCGTCGAGCTGCCCAAGATGAGCGGCTACTCGATCTGCAACAAGCTCAAGAAGGACGCCGACCTCAAGAACATCCCGCTGATTATCACCTCCAAAGAGGCGACGCCGGAGACCTTCGCGCAGCACAAGAAGCTGAAGACGCGCGCCGAGGACTACCTCATCA
>CAYLZW010000621.1:0-2258 GCA_964388085.1 uncultured Myxococcales bacterium
GGTGGGCGGCGGGGTGGGCGGCGGGAGCGGCGACGGCGCTGCAGCGGGCGTCGACGACGGCAGCGCCATCACCGGCGGGGATGACGGCGGCGGGGGGGACGGCGACGGTGCAGACGGCGGCGGCGACGCTGCGGACGCAGGGGTCGATGACGCCGCTGCCTTCGCGCGCGATCGGACGGGCGGCGGCGACGGCGCCGGCTCGCTCGCGGCCTCGCTCGACGTCCGCGCGGCCGCCTCGTCGCGCTGCTTCTTGCGGATCTTGAGGATGTCCATCAGGGCGTCCCCGGGAGCGGTGGCGCCGGGCGCGGCGCGCGGAACATGGGGCCGAGGTGCGTCGCCAGATCGTCGAGCACCTCGTCGACGATGGCGCCCGCGATCCGGCGCGCGTCGTTGCCGAAGCCCACGAGGAGCGCGCTCTGGCAGATGGTGTTGATGCTGCGCGGGATGCCGTGGCTGCCGGCGTGGACCCGCGCGATGGCGTCGTCGCTGAACAGCGGCTCCACGCGACCGGCGACCTGCAGGCGGTGCCGGATGTAGGCGCCGGTCTCCTCCTCGTCGAAGGCGCCGAGGTGGTACGCCATGCCGATGCGCTGGGCGAAGCTGAGCAGCCCCGGCTTCGAGAGCTTCTGGCGCAGCTCGGGCTGGCCGATGACGAGCAGCCCGAGCAGCGGCGTGTCGTCGAGCTGCAGGTTCGTGAGCAGCCGCAGCTCCTCGAACACCTGCTTGCTCGGCACGAGCTGCGCCTCGTCGACGATGACGAGCGGCACGGCGCCCTCTTCGTAGAGCGCGAACAGGCGCTCGGTGAGCTTGTCGAGCAGCTTGGTCTTGCGCGCCGGCACCGGCGTGACGCCGAGGCGCTCGGCGACGAGCGAGAGCATCTGCGCGGGGCTCAGGCGCGGGTTGATGACGAGGACGACGCGGTAGCGTTCGCCGAGGCGATCGATGAGCGCGCGCGACAGCGTCGTCTTGCCCGCCCCGACCTCGCCGGTCAAGAGCGCGATCTCCTTGTCGGCGGCGGCCAGCTCGAGGCGGGCCAAGGCCTCGGCGTGCGCTCTGCCCTCGTAGAGGAACGCGGGGTCGGGGGTCTTCGAGAAGGGGCGGCGTTCGAGGCCGTAGAAGGCTTCGTACATCTTAGAGCCCCACGCGTGACGGGCTCGTCGCCAGGGTGCCGAGCTCGCTGCCCGCCGTGCCGCCGAGGACCTCTTGCACGAGGCCGGCCACGTCGAGCACCAGGATGGTCTCGTGATCGCCCATGTGCGTGGCGCCGGCGATGCCCTTCGCCGCGGCCAGGTAGGCGCCGAGCGACTTGAGCACGATGTCTTGCTGCCCGACGACGTCGTCCACGAGGAGGGCCACGCGGTGCTGCGCGAGCCCGACCACGGCGGCGAAGCCCTGCTGCTCGCCGTCGGGCGCGCTGTCGGCGGCGCGCTCTCGCTGGTCCTCGAGGTCGAAGAAGCGCTGCAGCCGCAGCACCGGCAGGGTGGAGCCGCGCAGCTGGATCATCTCCCGCCCCTCGACGCGGCAGAGCTCGTTGCCGTCGATGGCGAGGATCTCGAGCACGCTCGCGAGCGGCAGCGCGAACAGATGCCCCGCGCAGCGGACGATGAGCGCCTGGATGATGGCGAGCGTGATGGGCAGCGTGATGGTGAAGCGCGTGCCGTGCCCCGGCTCGCTCAAGACCTCGATGATGCCGGAGAGGCGCGCGATGTTGTGCTTCACGACGTCGAGGCCGACGCCGCGGCCGCTGGTCTCGCTGACGGCCTTCTTCGTGGACAGGCCGGGGCTGAAGATGAGGTTCCAGACCTCCGTGCGCGTCAGCCCGCCGACGCGCTCCTCATCGACCACCCCGCGTTCGAGGGCCGCGCGCTTGACGGCGACCTCGTCGATGCCGCGTCCGTCGTCGTTGACCTCGATGACGACGTGGTTGCCGCGCGGGAAGGCGCGCAGCTCGAGCTTGCCGGCGCGCGGCTTGCCGGTGGCCTCGCGCGCGCTCGGATCCTCGAGCCCGTGGTCCACCGAATTGCGCACGAGGTGCATGAGCGGATCGACCAGCTCCTCGACGATGAGCTTGTCGAGCTCGGTCTCCTCGCCGGAGATGGTGAGCGAGACCTCCTTGCCGAGCTCGCCCGCGATGCGGCGCACGATGCGCGCCATGCGATCGAAGACCTGACCGAGCGGCACCATGCGCACCTGCATGATGGCGGTCTGGATGTCGGTGATGCGCCGCTCCATGGTGCGCACGAGGCGGTGCAGGTCGA
>CAYLZW010000622.1:0-2258 GCA_964388085.1 uncultured Myxococcales bacterium
CGATGGGTCTCGCGCTCGTCGCGACGCTCGGCTTCGTCGCGGCCTTCGTCCTGGCGAACTTCGCGCGCCTGTTCGCCTACCTCCGCTTCAAGGGGCTGCCGCGCCCGCACCCGGAAGGGGGGCTCGCGCTTGGTCTCCTCGGCGAAGGCGCGGCGACCCTGCGCGTCCTCGGCTGGCGCGCCCTGCCCGCTCGCTCGGGCACCGACCGGCCGGCGTCCTCGGACCTGCCCGGCCGCCCGGTCCTGTTCGTACACGGCTACTGGGGCGCGGCGCCCGACTTCCGCGGCATGCGTCGCGCGGTCAGCCGGCTCGGACGTCCCACCTACTCCGTCGGGCTCGGCGGGCTGCACGCGCCCATCGAGTCGTCCGCGCGCGTGCTCGCGGAGCACCTGCTCCGCCTCGAGGGCCGCTACCGCGAGCGGGACGGCCTCGACATCGTCGCCCACTCCATGGGCGGCCTCGTGGTGCGGCGCGCGCTGATGGATCACCCGGAGCTCGCCGCGCGCGTCCGGACGCTGATCACCCTCGGCAGCCCCCACGCCGGGACGGCCGCCGCGCGCGGGTACGTCGTCGGGCAGAACGTTCGACAGATGCGCCGGCGCGCCGCCTTCCTGGCCGAGCTCTCGCCGCTCGAGCGCTGTTGTCCCGGCGCCCACGTCGTCACCGTCGCGGCCGAGCTCGACGCCATCGTGTATCCGCGCGAGAGCTGTCACCTTCCCTGCGCCGTGCAGGTCGATCTGCCCGGTGTGGGCCACTCTGGGCTGCTGGTCCATCGGCGCGCGCTGGACGTCGTGCTAAGCGCCCTCGCGGAGGAGTCGGCTTCGTGACGCTCGAGCGGCAGGTTCACTTCGTGTGCGGCAAGGGCGGCGTCGGCAAGAGCACCGTCGCTTGCGCGCTCGCGTTGCTGTTCCGCGAGCAGGGCCACCGCGTGCTGCTGGCGCAGGTGAACGCCGCAGACAGCCACGCGCGGCTGCTCGACGTGTCGCCCATCCCCGACGAGATCGAAGAGATCGAGGACGGCCTGTTCGCGGTCAACATGACGCCGGAGAAGGCGCTGCGTGAGTACGTGCTGCTGAAGCTCAAGCTCGAGGCGCTCTACCGGTTGGCCGTCGAGAACCGGGTGGTGCAGCGCTTCTTGCGCTTCATCCCCTCCATGGCCGAGCTCAACATGCTCGGTAAGATCTGGTTCCACGCCGAGGAGCAGCGCGCGGGCGCACGCGGCGAGGAGCGGCCGCGCTTCGATCGCATCGTGGTCGACTGCCCTTCCACGGGTCATGGCCTCGGCTTCCTGCGCGTCTCCCAGGTGGTGCGTGACGTCGTGCGCGCGGGGCCCGTCGCCGTCGAGGCCGGCAACATGGCGCGCACCTTCGCCGATCCCGAGCGCACCCGCCTCCACGTCGTCACCTTGCCCGAGGACATGCCCACGAACGAGACGCTGCAGTTCGTCGCCGAGGTGCGGCGAACGGAGGTGGCGCCGCTCGGCTACATCATCGTCAACAGCGTCATGGAGCCCGGCTTCGCAGCGGACGCACGCGCGGCGCTCAGCGACGCCGGGATCATGAGCCGCGCGCGCGCTGACCAGGCCGGTGACGACGAGAACACGCTCGGCCTGGCGCGTGTGCTCGCGCGCCGCCTCACGCGCGACGCCCTCACCGCCGAGCAGCTGCAGCGCCTCAGGGCTCGCGACCTCGGCTTGCCGGTGATCACGCTGCCGCTGTTGCTGAGCGCGCGCTTCGGTCGTGACGACGTGCGCCGGCTCGCCGACGAGATCGCGGAGGCCACGTGAGCGCCGCCCGCCTGCCCATCTCCCCGGACGCCGAGCGCCTGGCCCACCTCGTCGAGGACATGAAGGTCCTCATCTGCGTCGGCTCCGGCGGCGTCGGCAAGACGACGACCGCGGCCATGCTCGCGCTCTACGGCGCCGCCGTCGGTAAGCGCACGCTCGTCATCACCATCGATCCAGCGCGGCGGCTGGCGAATTCCCTCGGCGTCGACGAGCTCGCGCACGCGCCGCGCACGCTCGACGCGGACGTGCTGCGCGCGGCAGGCCTCAGCCCGAGCGCTCCGGTCGACGCCATGATGCTGGACCTGCAGGCCGCCTGGGACGACATGGTGCACCGCATCGGCGGCGACGGCGAGGCGACGCGGCACATCCTCGAGAACCGCTTCTACCGCTACCTCTCGCGCGAGCTGCCGGGCGCGCAGGAGTTCATCGCGTGCGAGGCGCTCTACACGGTAGCGGAGGAGCGCGGCTACGA
>CAYLZW010000623.1:0-2256 GCA_964388085.1 uncultured Myxococcales bacterium
AGAAGGTCGACGACAAGGAGTTCGTGAAGCTCGAGGCCATGGTGTGCTCCATGACCAAGGAGGAGCGCAAGAAACCCGAGCTCATCGAGCAGCAGAAGGGCCGCCGCCGTCGCATCGCCAAGGGCTCGGGCCGCGTCGAGAAGGAGGTCGACGAGCTCTTGCAGCGCTTCAAGATGATGAAGCAGATGATGCAGATGATCGGCATGCAGCCGTCCATGCTCGGCCGCATCCCCGGCTTCGGGAACATGGCCAAGATGGCCCAGATGGCCCGCGGCGGCGGGCTCGGCGGCGGCGCTGGCCCGGGCGACATGAGCGCGCTCTTCGGCGGCATGAACCCGTTCGGACCGGGCGGGGGCAAGCCCATCGCGCCGCCGCCGGGCTACTGGTCGACGACGACCGCGGGCGCCGGCGGCGGGCGCGCGACGAAGAAGCAGAAGACCAAGCGCAAGAACGAGAAGCAGGCGCGAAAGAAGAACCGCAAGAAGAAGTAGCGCAGCTCGGCCGGGCCTCCGTCGTCCGCCACTTGTTCGACGTTGAACCGTTCGCTAAGGGGGCGGCGCCGGGCGACAAACGCCCCGCGTCTTGAGGTTTGTCATGCGCTCGCTCTTCCTCTTTCCCGCCCTGCTCCTCGTCATCACCGCTTGCTCGAGCACCCAGGAGAAGACCGCGCCCGCGAGCGAGGCGCCCGTGACGGAGGCGAAGGCCGTCCAGAAGTCGTGGGAGCAGCTCGAGGGCAAAGAGAAGGGCGCGTTCATGAAGGAGGTCGTCCTCCCGACCATGGGCGCGCTGCTGCAGAAGCAAGACCCCGAGGAGTTCGCCGAGGTCACTTGCAAGACCTGTCACGGCAAGGACCCGAAGGCGGTTCACTTCGAGATGCCGAGCCCGGAGCTGCCGAAGCTCAACCCGGCCGACATGTTCGCCGAGCACAAGGCGCACGACGCCGAGATGGTCACCTTCATGATGGAGGTGTTCACCCCGAAGATGGTCGAGGTCCTCGGCGTCGAGGGCTACGACCCCGAGACCCACACGGGCTTCGGCTGCTTTTCGTGCCACACGATGAAGGACGCGCCCGCTGCGACACCGGCCGCCGAGCCCGCCGCGGCCCCCGTCGAAGCCCCGTGAGCGTGACCGGAGCGCTCGCGTGCGGCCGTCGTCGTGCGCGAGCGCTCTGCTGGGCCCGTCGTCAAAGGCCTTGCCGCTCGCTCCGGTGCGCCAACCAGAGCGCGACGCCGACGAGCGTGACGCTGCCGAGCAGCCGCCCGAGGTCCGCGCTCTCGCCGAACACGAGCAGCGAGACGAGCACGCCGAGCGGCACCTTCGCGTTGTTCATCACCGCCAGCACACCCGGGCTCGCTCGCGTGGCGCCGAGGTTCCACAAGAAGAACGCGAGGCCGCTCGGCAGCACGCCGAGGTAGAGCAGCGTCCCGACGTGCGCGCCGGTGAGCGCGTGGAACGACGAGAAGCCGCCCGTGCCCGCCGCCGCCAGCGCGGTGACGATGACGCCGCCGCCGAACAAGAGCGCGAAGTGCGAGGCCTGATCCTGCGCCGAGCGGCCGCGCATGCGCCGCCGGTAGAACACCTGCCCGACTGCGAAGCAGAGGTTCGAGGCCTGCAGCAGCAAGAAGCCGGTCCACACGGCCTCTTGCGATCCGCCCTTGAGCACGACGACCGCGGCGCCGAGCACGGCCAGCGTCGCGGCCACGAGCGGGAGCGGCTTCACCCTGCGCGCGAGCACGCCCTCGGTGGCTATGACGAGCAGCGGCGTGGTCACCGTGAACAGCGCGATCTGGTACGCCTGCAGGTGCTGGTAGGCCGAGATGTAGAGCCAGTACATGAGGCCGTACTGCACGCCGCCGATGAGCGCGAGCTCGACGACCTGGCGGCGCGAGAGCCCACGTCGACGGAAGAACGGCGCGAAGACGGCCAGCGAGATCGCGAGGCGCGCGAAGCTCACGAAGGTGGCGTCGAGCCCCTGCAGGTTGGTCTTGATGAGGCCGAAGGAGAACGCCCAGAAGAGCGAGACGACGATGAGCAGCAACATGAGCGCGGGTTAGCGCATCGCGCGGCGCACGTCGTCCGCCCTGCGCGCGCGCGTCCGCTCAGCTCGTGCGCGAGCGCTCGATCAGCTTCTTGTACACGACGTCACCGAGGGAGCGCTGCATCAGGTCCTCGACGATGCGCTCGAAGGTCGAGCGCTGCTGGTCGTCGTCGTAGACGAACTTGATGCCCATGCCGCGCTCCTCCACCTCGGGGCGC
>CAYLZW010000624.1:0-2249 GCA_964388085.1 uncultured Myxococcales bacterium
CGCCGCCGCCGTGGGCTCGTTGACCATGGCCTTGAGGCGCAGGCCGGCGCTCTTGATGACGCCGGCGATGATGCGCCGCTGCCGCTGGGAGAAATGTGCGGGCACGGAGCACACGCACTCCTCGAAGGGCTCGCCGAGCGCGATGTTGGCGAGCTCCACCATGCGGCGCACGATGGCGAGGGCGACGTCCTCGAGCGGCACCACCTTGCCGTGCACCTCGATGGCGGTCATGCCCTCGTGGCCCTCGGCGAGCTGGAAGACGAAGCGGCTCCTGTGCCGGCCGACGTAGTCCGAGAAGAAGCGGCGGCCGAGGAAGCGCTTTACGCCGTGGATGGTGTGTCGGGGATCGTCCGCGGCGAGCTGGCGGGCGGGCTCCCCCACGAGGGTGCCGTCCCCGTGGAAGCAGACCACCGAGGGCAGGGTGTGCACACCTTCCCGCACAGGGACGAGGTGCACCTCTCCCTGCGCGTCACACCAGGCGGCGGACGTGTTGGTGGTACCGAAGTCGAGGCCGAGGACAGGCTTTTGCATGGCTGCGGGCTGGGGCTTAGCGCGACGCTAGCAGAGCGTCGCGCCCAGGCTGTGAGCCGTACGCTTTGGGGCACCTACACCGGGCAGGGCCGAATGCAGAAACTGCGGCGCGGGGCCGCCAGGGTCAGAAGTAGAAGCGGAAGCCCAGGTCCACGCCGATGCCGAAGCTGATGGCGGGGAAGATGTTCAGCGCGGGGACGGCCTCCAGGTAGAACTCCGCCGGGATCGACTGCAGCGCGAGGCTGATGCCGATGGGTAAGCGCGCCGCGAGGAACAGCGGGGAGCCGTACACGCCGTAGTTGAAGGGCGGCACGACGAACTCGCGGTACGCGCGGTTGCCCTGCCCGAGCAGGCCGATCCAGCCACCGCCGCCGATGAACCACGACAGCTTCACGCCGTCGTTCTCGAAGAGGAGCGTCGGATGGTAGACGTAGTCGGCGTGCAGACTGAGGCTGACGGCGGGGTTGTAAAAGAAGCCATAACCGGCGCCGACGCCCACGACGACCCCCGACTCGGGCGTGAGCATGAACTTCCCGGTGACGGCCGTCGGCAGGCCGAACTGGATGCCGACGCCAAAGGTCTTGCCCATGGGCGCCACGCCGCCGCCGCCGCCGTAGCTGGCGTAACCGCCGCCACCGCCGCTGTTGCTCGACGATGAGCGCGCCCGCTGCGATGACGAGCGCTTGCGCGTGCGCTTCTTCTTGGGCTTGCTCTCGGCGCTGCTCGGCGCCTCCTCCTCGTACTCCTCACCCTCGTCGAAGGCCTCGTCGTAGTCCTGCGCCAGGCGATCCTCGCGCACGAGGTCCGCGATGAGCCCCGGAGGCGTGAGCTGTAGCCGCTCGGTCGCGTGCGCGCTGATGGGCAAGAGCGCGAAGGCGAAGCAGGCGGAGAGCGGAGCCATGACGAGTCGTCGCATGTCCTACCTCGTTCGTGGGAAGGCAGGGCGACCATAGCCAACGGAAGAGCGCGAGAGCCACAAACGCGCCGCCCGAGACGGGACAGCCGCTCGGGCTCGTGACGTTCCCGAAAGAGGTTTCGCAACGCTGCAACGCCGCAACGCCGCAACGCCGCAACGCAAAACACAATGTGTTGTTTGGCGTCGCGGCGTCGCGAGAGAACCAGGCGCGGACGCGACTACGGCCAGAGGCCGCGCGAGGTGTAGATGTCGCGCAGGCGCTCGAGCGCGATGGCGTAGCACGCGGTGCGCATGTCGGTGTTGAGGTCCCGCATGCGCTCGCGCGCGTACGCGTAGGTACGCTTCATGCGGTGCTCGAGGCGGCTCTCGACCTCCTCGGCGTCCCAGCTCTCGCTGCGCTTGTTCTGCAGCCACTCGAAGTAGCTGACGAGCACACCGCCCGAGTTCGCGAGGATGTCGGGGATGAGATCGATGTTGCGCTCGAGCAGCACCTTCTCGCCCTCGAGGTCCGTCGGTCCGTTGGCAGCCTCGACGACGACCTTCGCGCGGATCGCCTTCGCCTCTTCGGCGCCGATCTGCAGCTCGAGCGCGGCGGGCACCATGATGTCGCATTCGGCGGCGAAGAACGCCTGGCGGGTCGTCTTCTTGCCTCCCGGGTAGCCCTCGAGAGAGCCCGTCGCCTTCACGTGCTCGGCGAGCTTGTGCGGATTGAAGCCCTCGCCATTGGTGTAGTAGCCGGTGTGATCGCCGACGGCGACGAGGCTGACGCCCATGCGCGAGAGGATGCGCGCGGTGTGCGAGC
>CAYLZW010000625.1:0-2226 GCA_964388085.1 uncultured Myxococcales bacterium
TACGTGCAGGAGGGCCCGGGCGAGCACAAGGGCTACGAGTACTCGCGCACGCTGAACCCCACGCGGCAGGCGCTCGAGGCCAACATCGCCGGCATCGAGGGCGGCAAGCACGGCCTCTGCTTCGGCTCCGGCTGCGCGGCCTCCACCGCCGTCATCATGTGCCTTTCCGCGGGCGATCACGTCGTGGCGGCCGATGATCTCTACGGCGGCAGCTTCCGGCTGTTCGACAAGGTGTTCACGCGCCTCGGCATCACCTTCAGCTTCGTCGACATGACGGACCCGAAGAAGACCGAGGCCGCGCTCCGCCCGGAGACGAAGCTGCTCTGGGTCGAGACGCCGACGAACCCGATGCTCAAGCTCATCGACATCGAGCAGACGAGCGCGCTCGCGAAGAAGCGCGGCGTCACGGTGGCCGTCGACAACACCTTCGCCACGCCGTTTCTGCAGCGCCCGCTCGAGCTCGGCGCAGACCTCGTGGTGCACTCGACGACGAAGTACATCGGCGGCCACAGCGACGTGGTCGGCGGCGCCGTGGTCACGAGCGACGACGGCTGGCGCGAGCGCATCGCCTTCGTGCAGAACTCGTCCGGCGGCGTGCCGGGGCCCATGGACTGCTTCCTTCAACTGCGCGGCATCAAGACGCTGCACCTGCGCATGCAGCGCCACGTCGAGAACGCCCAGCGCGTGGCGCAGATGCTCGTGGCGCACCCCGAGGTCGAGAAGGTCTACTACCCGGGCCTCGAGTCGCACCCGCAGCACGCGCTCGCGCAGAAGCAGATGAAGGGCCCCGGCGGGATGATCAGCTTCGTCGTCAAGGGCGGCCTCGAGAAGTCGCGCCGCCTGCTCAAGGCCACGCGCGTGTTCGCCTGCGCGGAGAGCCTCGGTGGCGTCGAGAGCCTCATCGAGCACCCCGCGATCATGACGCACGCCTCCGTGCCGGCCGAGACGCGCAAGACGCTCGGCATCGACGACGGCCTCATCCGCCTGTCGGTGGGAGTCGAGGACATCGACGACCTGCTGGACGACCTGAAGGCCGCGCTGGCCGCCTGAGCGGGCGGTCTGCCAGGCCCTGGCTTGAGTGTGTCCTTGCGCCGTGCCGATGCCGCGACTAATAATCTATTATGGCAAAGGCAAAAGAGGCGGGAACAGCAGCAACGAAGAAGGCCGATAACCGCAAGGTGATCTCGTTCAAGGACGTTCAGATCGCCTACCTGCTAGATGGTATCGCCGGGATCGAGCGCCTCATCAAAGGACGCAAGAGCCCGGCTGCCGTCCTCAAACGTGCCCTTCGCGAGCTGAAAGCACAGGGCTCGGATACACGGGAGCTCGAGAGCTTCATCGCCGAGAAGTTCGGCTCCACCGGCCGTGGCCGCTCGGTGCCACAGGTCGGTGAAGAGCGGCGCTACCGGGCCCAACAGATCAAGTCGGGGGCGCCCTTCCTGCGGCTCCCGCTCAACACCCTGGGCATCAAGAAGGGCAAGCAGGTCAGGGTACGCTTCGAGGCGGACCGGATCGTCGTCACGCGCGTGTGACCGTGGCAGCCACACCCTCAAACGAAGTTCTCGCGCAAGGCCGCAAAGCCGCAAGGCCGCAAAGGAGGACAACGTTGTTCCCCTTTGCGGCTTTGCGGCTTTGCGGCTTTGCGCGAGATTTGTGTTCTGCGCCTCAGGCAGCCTTCTTCTTGTCGGCGGGCTGGGGCACGTCCGCCGTGGGCTTCGTGACGGCCGCTGACGTCGTCAGCGCCGGCAGACCCAGCTTGACGCGCAGCTCGCTCTCGAGCCCGTCCGCCAGCGCCTTGTTGTCGAGCAGCACCTTGCGCGCGTTCTCGCGGCCCTGCCCGAGGCGCTCGCCCTTCAGCGACAGCCAGGCGCCGGCCTTCTGCACGAGGTCCTCCTTCTCACCGAGGTCGAGCAGCTCGCCCTCGCGGGAGACGCCCCGGCCGTAGAGGAGGTCGAACTCGGCCTCGCGGAAGGGCGGCGCGAGCTTGTTCTTCACGACCTTCACGCGCGTCCTGCTGCCGACGGGGCCGTCCCCGTCCTTGAGGGTCTGGATGCGGCGGACGTCGAGGCGCACGGAAGCGTAGAACTTGAGCGCGTTACCGCCGGTGGTGGTCTCGGGGCTGCCGAACATGACGCCGATCTTCATGCGCAGCTGGTTGATGAAGACGACGCAGCAGTCCGTGCGCGAGACGACGCTGGTGAGCTTGCGCAGCGCCTGGCTCATGAG
>CAYLZW010000626.1:0-2204 GCA_964388085.1 uncultured Myxococcales bacterium
GAGACGAGCTTGAGGCCGTCCATCATCGGCATGTTGATGTCGGTGATGAGGATGTCGAAGTGCTGTTGGCTGAGCTTCTTCAGGGCGTCTACGCCGTCATCGGCCTCGACGACCTTCAGCGTCTTGATGCGGGAGAGCGCGAAGACGATCAGCTGCCGCATGGTGGGCGAGTCTTCGACGACGAGGGCGTGCATCAGGTCGGCCATTGGGCTCAAGCCTCGTCCACGGCGGGGTTCGAGTTCTCGAAACGCACTTTCACGCCTCCAGCAGCTTCTTGGCCTGGGAGATATCGAGGACGCCGGCCTGGCCCTCGGCGCCGACCCGCTCTCGCAACAGCCCACCGATGAGCGCCGTGGCACCGTGCGCGCCGAGCAGCGTGAAGAGCTCGTGGTCCACGTTCGTGAAGGACTCCTTCTGGACGAGGAGCTCGTCGATGACGAGGGCGCCGACCTTCGCCTCGAGGGTCGCGAGGGGGACGATGGCGCGCGGTCCGCCTCCCGCGGAGGTCTCGCGCAGCAGCGGCACGTTGTCGGCCACGGCCTTGCCGACGCTGCCCTCTCCGAGCTTCACGGGCTCTACGTCCGCCACGTCGTGCCCCTCGGTGAAGAGCGGGTGCAGCGTGCCGCTCTTGGCGTCGAGCAAGAACAGCGTGAAGCGCTGCACGCCGACGAAGTTGATGACGATCTCGGCGACGACGCGCACGACCTCGGAGAAGCCCAGCGTCGCGTGCAGCTGGTACGCGGCGATGTAGAGGTTCGCCAGGTTGTTGTGCTCTTCCTCGATCTCGGCGTAGCGCGACTGGTAGTCGCGGTTCTTCTCCTCGACGAGCTGGAACGACTCGAGCAGCCGCGTGCGCTCGGTCTCGAGCTCGCTGATCTGCCGCCGCAGCGCCTCGATGAGAGCCTCGCTGCTGGCCGCCTCCTTGTGGCGCTCGATGCCGTGCGACTGCGCCTCGAGCGTCGCGATGCGAAAGCGCAGGCGCTCGTTCTCCTCGAGGAGCTCTTCGGTGAAGCGCAGC
Organism: uncultured Myxococcales bacterium; assembly: GCA_964388085.1. Taxonomy (GTDB): domain Bacteria; phylum Myxococcota; class UBA727; order UBA727; family CAYLZW01; genus CAYLZW01. The sequence continues at coordinate 1,019 of CAYLZW010000626.1, forward strand.
CCGCGCTTGAAGAGCGAGACCACCTCTTCGGCCTTGCGGTGCGCGTTGGCACCTTCGCCGGCGCGCGTCGCGAGCTCGGTCTCATCCTTGGGGGGTCGGTCTTTGTCGCTCATGGGGTCACGAAGAGAGCTTGCACGCCAACGTCCGCGCTCGACGAGGACCAGAAGGTCCCGTGCCCGGCCGGAGGCCGGAACATGCCACGTCGCTCTTGGGCGAGGCAACAAAGCGTCCGGGCGAGCGCGGGAATTTCGCGCTCACCGGGGCGTCCCCCCGCCAAACGGCAGGGGTGGGCTGACGACGCGCGCAAACAACGCCGCCAGCTCGTCCAGCGGGAGGCGGGTCGCGCGGCCGTGTGCGCGCGCGGCCGCCGCCGGCATGCCGTCGATGACCGCGGTGGCCCGAGACTCCGCCCAGAGCGGCGCGTCGACGTCCCGCAGGGCAGCCGCGCCGCGCTCGCCGTCTTTCCCCATGCCGGTCAGCACGACGCCGAGCGCGCGCGAGCCCACCGCGCCCGCCGCGCTCGCGAACAGGCGATCCACGCTCGGCAGGTAGCGATCGTCGGCCGCGGGCTCGAGCACCCGCGCGATGAGCCCCGCCCCCACGCGCGAGACCTCGGTGTTCTTGCCGCCCGGCGCCACGCGGACGACGCCGGGGGTCAGGGCCTCACCGTCGCGCGCCTCGGCGACGTCGAGGCCGGTGGCGCGGGTCAGGCGCTCGGCGAAGGCGGCCGTGAAGCGCTCCGGCATGTGCTGCGCGATGACGACGGGCGCCAGCGGCGCGCGCGGCAGCGCCGAGAGCAGATCGCGCAGCGCGCTCGGGCCGCCGGTGGAGGCGCCGATAACGACGAGCTCGCGGGCGGAGACGTCCGGCACCTCGGCGGGGGGCGTCCAGGTCACGCGGCGCACGCGCTCGGACGCCAGCGCGCGCACCTTGGCGACGAGGCTCGGCCCGAGCGAACGCAGCGCGCCCGGGCGGGTGCCGGGCTTCACCACGAAGTCGCGCGCGCCGAGGTCGAGCGCCTGCAGCGCCGCCTCCGGCCGCGCGTCGCTCGTGACGACGATGACGGGCACGGCGCTCTTGTGCGAGATCACGCGGATGAACGTGAAGCCGTCCATGCGCGGCATCTCGAGATCGCAGGTGACGACGTCGGGCTCGAGCTCGAGCACCATGCGCAGGGCCATGCCGC
>CAYLZW010000627.1:0-2181 GCA_964388085.1 uncultured Myxococcales bacterium
GTGTCGCCGAACAGGTTGTGCAGGTCGCCGAGGGTCTCCTGGTAGGCGCCGACGAGGAAGGCGCCGAGGTAGTAGGGCTTCCCGTTCGGCGCGTGCAGGCGCAGCGTGTCGCGCACGTCGCGCAGGTCGATGAAGTTGCCGAGGCAGCCGTCGCTGTCGCAGGTGAGGTCGGCGAGGATCGCCTTCCGGCGCGGCTCCTCCTCGAGGCGGTGCAGCGGCGTGATGGGGAAGAGCTGCTTCACCGCCCAGCTGTCGGGCAGCGACTGGAAGATGGAGAAGTTGCAGAAATACGTGTCGCACAGGTAGCGGTCGAGGTCGTCGAGCTCGTCGGGCACGTAGCTCGCCTTCGGCAGGATGCGCTGGATGCGCCTGAGCGTCGCCCAGAACAGCTCCTCGAGCCGGGCGCGCGCCTTCAAGTCGATGACGCCGTGGCGGTAGAGCGTCGCCGCCTCTTCCTTCAGCAGCGAGGCGTCGTTGTAGGCCTCCTGGAAATTCTTCAGCGTGACGCTGTTGTAGGCGTCGAACATGGAGTGGACGACGTCGGGATCGTCCTCGCCGGGCTTGCTGGCGTCGACGATGTCGTCACCCTGCTCGTGCACGCCGAGGGTGTTGAACACGAGCACCGAGTGGTGCGCCACGAGGGCGCGGCCGGACTCGCTGATGATGGTCGGGTGCGGATGCTCCTGCTCATCGCAGATCTCCTGCACCTGCCAGATGATGTCGCGCGCGTACTCCTGCGTGGAGTAGTTGCGCGACGAGGGGAAGTTCGTCTGGCTGCCGTCGTAGTCCACCGCCAGGCCGCCGCCCACGTCGACGTAGAGCAGGTTCTCGCAGCCCATGCGGCGCAGATCGATGTACATGCGCACGCCCTCGCCGATGGCGTCCTTCACCGAGCGGATGGCCGTGATCTGTGAGCCGATGTGGAAGTGGATGAGCTCGAGGCAGTCGAGCAGCTCGGCCGCCTTCAGCTTCTCGAGCGCGTGCACGATCTCGGCGGCGGACAGCCCGAACTTGCTGCGCTCGCCCGAGGACTCCTGCCAGCGGCCCGAGCCGCGCGCCGCGAGCTTGATGCGCATGCCGATGTGCGGGCGCACGCCGAGGCGCAGCGCGCACTCGATGAGCAGGTCCACCTCCGCGAAGCGATCGACGACGATGAAGGGCTTGAGGCCGAGCTTCTGCGCGCCGAGCGCGGTCTCGATGTACTCGCGATCCTTATAGCCGTTGCAGATGAGCAGGCGGTCCTCGCCCTCGAGGAGCGCGATGGCGACGAGCAGCTCGGGCTTGCTGCCGGCCTCGAGGCCGAGGTGCACCTGCTCGCCGTGGCGCACGAGCTCCTCGACGACGTGGCGCTGCTGGTTGACCTTGATCGGCATGACGCCGCGGTAGTCGCCCTTGTAGCCGTACTCATCCATGGTGCGGCGGAAGGCGCCCGCGATCTGGTTCACCTGCGTGCCGAGGATGTCGTTGAAGCGGATGAGCAGCGGCGGCTCGATGCCCCGGCGACAGAGGTCGTCGACGAGCTCCTTGAAGTCGATGTGACCGCCCTCCTCACCGAGCGGGCTGCAGGTCAGGTTGCCCTTGTCGTTGACGCTGAAGTAGGGCCGACCCCAGTGCGGGATCTGATAGAGCTCGGCGCTGTCCTGGACTGTCCACTTGCGCGTCATTAGAGCCTCCCGCACGTGCCGCACACCTCCCCACGCGAAGGGCCCCATGAACCAAAAGTCGTCGCTCCGCAACGCGCGCTCGCGCCGAGAGGACCCGCCGGCGTGACCCGCTGCCCACAGATCTTTACGGGGACCCTGACCTCTACCTACGCTCCGGCGCCACCATGAAGCGAATGACCCCCTCCGCGCTGCCGACGTTCTCCTCGAAGCTCCGCGCCGGTGGCGTCGTCTGCTGTTGGCTCATGCTTCTATCGTCGTCCGATGCAGCCGCAGCAAGGCAGCCCGTGCCCGCGGCGCCGCCCCGCGCGGTGGCCGTCGAGGATCCGCCGGTGTTCCCGCTCAGCGACGTCAAGCGCGGGCTGAAGGGGCACGGCTACACGGTGTTCGAGAGCGCCAGCGGGCCCGAGCGCTTCGAATTCGAGGTGCTCGGCGTCATGCGGAGCTACCTCGGCCCCGGCGAGGACCTCATCATCGCCGAGCTCAAGGGCGAGAAGATCGAGCGCACCGGCGTCATCTC
>CAYLZW010000628.1:0-2179 GCA_964388085.1 uncultured Myxococcales bacterium
CAGCCGTTCTGGGCGGCGGCCTTGAGCATCGCGTACTCGCCGGACACGTGGTAGGCGGCCACCGGCACCGTCGAGATGTCCTTCACGAAGCGCAGCACGTCGAGGTAAGGCAGCGCGGGCTTCACCATCACGAGGTCCGCGCCCTCGTCGAGATCGAGCTGCACCTCGCGCTGCGCCTCGCGGAAGTTGGCCGGATCCATCTGGTAGGTCTTCTTGTCCGCGCCGCCGCGTGGCGCCGAGTCGAGCGCGTCGCGGAAGGGGCCGTAGAACGACGAGGCGTACTTGGCGGCGTAGCTCAGGATGGCCACGTGCTCGAAGCCCTGCTCGTCGAGCGCGTGCCGGATGGCGCCGACGCGGCCGTCCATCATATCGCTCGGCGCCACGATGTCGGCGCCCGCCCTCGCCTCGCACAGCGCCTGCTCGATGAGGGCCGCCACGGTGCGATCGTTCAAGATCTCGCCGTCCACGACGATGCCGTCCTGCCCGCTCGAGGTGAAGGGATCGAGGGCGACGTCACAGATGACCATCAGCTCGGGCGCGGCGTCCTTGAGCGCCTTCACCGCCGTCGGGATGAGGCCGTCGTCGTTGTAGCTCTCGGTGCCCTCCTCGTCCTTGAGCGAGCCCGAGACGCGCGGAAAGAGCGCGATGCCGGGGATGCCGAGCTTCACGAGCGCCTTGGCCTCCTCGACGAGCACGTCGACGCTGACGCGAGACTGCCCCGGCATGGAGGCGATGGGCTCACGCACGCCCTTGCCCTCGACCACGAACATGGGCTGCACGAGATCGCTCGGCGTGAGCACCGCCTCCTGCGCCATCCTGCGCAAAGAATCCGTGCGGCGCATGCGACGAGGACGGTGGGTGAGCGCGAGGCGGGGGGTCGGGTTGGCCATGGGGGCTCCTTCGGGAGGGGGCTTGCGCCGCCGATGGAAACGCGTAGCTCTCGATGCTATCGGCTAAGAGCGCGTCGTAGGGGCCCGCATCGGGAAGCCCGTCGGGCCCGCCAAAGGGAGTTGGTTATGTTGGGTGGCATCGGCATGTCCGAGCTCGTCGTCATCTTCCTCATCCTGCTGCTGCTGTTCGGCGCCAGCCGGCTGCCGGGCATCGCCGCGGGCCTCGGTGGCGCCGTGCACACCTTCAAGAAGAGCCTCAAGGGCGACGAAGAGAAGGCCACCGACGCCAAGAGTCTCGAGGCGAAGAACGAGGCTGACGTCGTCAAGGCGGAGCCCGTGAGCGAGAAGACCAGCGCCTGAACCGCTCAGCGCCTGACCGCTCAGGGCCTGACCGTCAGCGCCTGACCGCTCAGCCCACTGTCCACTCGACGCCGGTCTTCAGATCGCGGACCTCGATGCCCAGCTTCACGAGCTCGTCCCGCGCGGCGTCGGCCGCGGCCCAGTCCTTCTGCGCGCGTGCGTCCGAGCGACGCTGCACCAGCTCCTCGACCTGCGCCTTCGAGAGCCCGCGCACCTTCAGGCGTAGCTCGCGCTGCTCCTCGAGGAACACCTTCGGATCGCGCTGCCCGAGGCCGAGCACCGAGAGCATCTCGCCGGTGCGCTGCTGCCACTCCATGAGCAGGCGTGCGCGATCGGCGGGCTTGAGCTTCCGCCCAATGAGCTCCTTCTCGTTCGAGTCCGCCAGCGCGTTGGCCACCTTCAGCAGATCGGCCAGCGCCGCGAGCGCCCCCGCCGTGTTGAAGTCGTCGTCCATCGAGAGCGCGAAGTGGCTCCAGGGAGCGAACGGCTCGTCGCCCTTGCTGAACGTCTTCTCGAGGTCATCGCCGTCACCGGCGACGTTGTCCGCGAGGTAACGGGTGACCTTGCGCAGCGTCTCGTAGAGGTAGCGCGCGCGGCCCTCGGCCTCCTCGAGCCCGGGGAACACGACGTTCTGCCGCAGCACGTCGCGCTCGAGGCCGGCGCCGCACGAAGCGCAGTGGAGGTTCTGCTGCTCGTCGGGCAGGAGCTCGGCCTTGCACGCTGGGCAGCGCGCGCTGATGTCGAACGCGATGGGGCTCCGGTACTGCGCCGTCAGCAGGAAGTAGCGCAGCGCCTCCGGGTGGTAGCGCTGCGTGATGTCGCGGATGGTGAAGAAGTTGCCGAGGCTCTTCGACATCTTCTCCCCGGCGAAGTCGACGAAGCCGTTGTGCAGCCAGTAGCGCGCGTAGGGCTCACCGTCGTGACGGCAC
>CAYLZW010000629.1:0-2170 GCA_964388085.1 uncultured Myxococcales bacterium
GCATCGAGCTCATCTCGTGGTCGAAGAAGATCGACGAGGACCGCTACCAGTCGCCGCGCAACTGGGACAAGACCGTCGACTACTTCCAGAAGTACTTCCGCGGCTGGCGCGGCGTGCGCTGGCACCGGGAGGTCAACCTCCCCACCATCAAGTACATCCACATCGAGAACACGCACCACAAGGGTGAGTGGGCCGGCATCAACATCTACGAGCTGCCCGGCGGCAAGGTGCGGGTGTACGTGCTGAAGCGCGAGCCGAAGGTCGAGCCCGCCGGCGACGCTGCCAAGGCCGACAAAGCCGAGAAGACCAAGACCGACAAGAGCCGCTGAGGGCGACGTGTCGCCAGCGGTGCCGTTGTTCGTGCTCGCGTTCGCGGGCGCGCTGATCGGCCTCTCCCTCGAGGTCCCGCTCTGGGCAGCCCTCGTGGGAGCGTCGTGCTGCGCCCTCGTCGCCGTGCGCGCGCGAAGACAGACCCGGCGCGCGCTCGGGTTGCTCCTCTTCACGCTCCTCTGCGCGCTGGCCGCGGCCTCGTTCGCGAAGGGATGCCACGACGCGATCGTGCGCTCCCTGCCGCACGGGGAGGTCGTCGTGCTCGAGGGCGTGGCGTCCGACATCGCGCCTACGCGATCGGGCGGCTGGCGCGTGCTGCTCGACGTCAGCGGCGCGCTGGTCGACGACCAGCCGCGAGCTTTGCGCGCGCGCGTGCAGGTCTCCTTGACGAGCTCGGCGGCCGCCCTCGACGTGCATCCCGGAGACCGCCTGCGCGTTCGAGGCCGTCTCTGGCGGCTCGCGCCGGCAGACACTCCCGGTCAGTTCGATCCCGCGCGCTTCGGTCTCTCGCGCGGTCTGCACGGCCGCCTGTCGGTGTGGGATCCGAGCGCGCTCGTGGTCGTGCAGCGGGCGGCCGAGCTGGCGCCGTTCGCGCATGCGCGCCTCGCCTTGCGGGAGCGGATGCTAGCCCTCGTCACGCCGCGCGAGGCCGGCGTCGTGCTCGCGCTGCTCGTCGGAGACACCTCGCTGTTCGACGACGAGCAGCTCGATCTCTACCGCCGCGTGGGCGCCGGGCACCTGCTCGCCGTGAGCGGCCTGCAGGTGACCTTGCTCGCGCTGCTGCTGCAGCGAGGGCTGCTGCCGCTGTTGCTGCTCATCCCCGTCGTCGCTCGCCGGGCCTACGGGCGGGCGCTGGCGGCGCTGTTCGCCCTCGCCGGCGTGTGGAGCTTCGTGCTCTTGTGCGGCGCTCCGCCGTCCGCCGTGCGCGCGGCCGCCATGGCGACGGCGGCGCTCGTGGCGCTGTCGACGAGCGCGCCGCGGGTCAGCGGCGTGAACGCCCTCGCCATCGCCGGGCTGACGACGGTGCTGCTCTCGCCCGTGAGCGTGATCGATCCGAGCTTCCTGCTCTCGTACGCGGCCGTGCTCGGCCTCCTGCTCGCGATGCCGCCGAAGGCCGAGCCGTCGCTCTTGCCGGCGGAGACGGAGGCGCCCGGCTTCGGCGGCGTCCGCTGGCGCGCTCGTCGACGACAGGTGAGCGCCGGCGTGTGCGTCACGCTCGGCGCCGGCGTCTTGACGCTGCCCATCTCGGCGCACCTGTTCGGGACCGTGGCGCCCGGCGGCGTGCTCGCGAACCTCGTGCTCGTGCCCGCCGCGAGCTTCCTGCAGATCCCCGCCATGGGCCTCGGGCTCCTCGGCGCGCTCGTCGGCTCACCCCTGCTGGCGACGCTGGGGGCCGGGTGCGCCGGCATGATCGAGGCGCTGTGCGCGGCGCTCGACGGGTACGTCGGCGGCCTCGTGCCCCTCACCGCACCAGGAGGCGTGCAGACCGTCGGGCTCACCCTGGCGGCGGCGCTCGTCGTCACGGCGGCCACACGCGGCCGCACGCGATCGCTCTCCCGCTCGCTCTTGTGCACGAGCCTGGCGCTCGTCGTCGTCACCCTCGCGCCCGCGCTGTGGCCGCGCGCGGAGCTGCGCATCACCGCGCTCCCCGTCGGCCAGGGTGACGGCGCCGTGTTCGAGCTCCCCGGCGGCGAGGTGTTCGTCGTCGACGGGGGCGGCAGCTGGGACGAGTCCACGGACCCGGGCGGCCGCGTGCTGCTGCCCTACCTCGCGCGCCGCGGCAAGGAGCGCGTCGACGTCGTCGTGCTCTCGCACCCGCATCCGGATCATCTGCTCGGCC
>CAYLZW010000630.1:0-2164 GCA_964388085.1 uncultured Myxococcales bacterium
AGCTCGGCGTCGAGGGGCGCTCGAAGATGACCAAGGCGGAGCTCGCGCGAGCGCTGGAGGAGCGACGGGCCTCCTGAGCGCGCGCGGCTCGATGACCAGGAAGGAATGAGCATGAACGCATTCGTGAGGTCCGCGGCGGCGGGCATCGTCGGAGGGGCGTGCGGTCTCCTCGCGATGAAGTACGCCATGCAAGGAAGCCAGAAGCTCATCGATCGGATGAAGCCCGACGACGACGAGCAGGCAGACACGAGCGGCGCCGAGCTGCAGGCGGACGGCTCGGACTACATTTCGATCTCGGGCTTTCACGCGGACGAGGGAGAGAGCGCGACCGGCGCGCTCGCGCGGGTCGTCTACGAGCGCGTGCGAGGGCGGACGCTCGACGACGAGCGCCGGGAGCGCCTCGGCAACTGGGTGCACCGCGGCTACGGCGGGGTCATGGCCACCGCCTACTCGCTGTTCGCGTTCGGGCGCGGCTTTGGTGTGAGGGGCGGGACGCTGTACGGCGCCGCGCTGTGGGCCGTCGGCGACGAGCTCATGGTCCCGCTGCTCGGCCTCGCGAAGAAGCCCACGGCCTACCCGCCGGCCGTGCACCTCTCGGCGCTCGCCGGGCACCTCGCGTTCGGGGCCGCGCTGGGCGGCGTCGTGACCGCGGCGGAGCGTTGGGGCCCTAGCGCCCTCGAACGGGCAAGCTGACGATGTTCGCGGAGTGGCGCGAGCTGCCTCGCCGCGCACCCTTGTGTCGCTGCCGCGCAGCGCGCGCCGTCGTCGCTGGTCCGCTCCCTGCACTCCGTTCGCCTGCCGGAGCACCCGCGCGCGGTGCCCGCAGAGGAGGAGGCATCGATGACGAGGATGACACTCACGACGACGTTGGCCCTCGCGCTCGGCGGGCTGATGGCGGCCGGCGCGTGCAGCTATGACCGTGCGCCGCATCGCGCGACCGCGTCCCGTTGGGACACGCAGGACGGCGATGACCGGCGGGTGACGAGGTGGGAGGGCCAGAGCACGCGCGAGATCGCGAGCCCCGAAGGGACAGGCCAGACGGCGGAGCCGGAGCGCGCGGACACCCGGGCGCTCGCGTCCACCTCGCCGGCGTCCGAGACGGTGGCGGCCGAGCCGCAGTCCGCCAGGCGCGGCGACGTCGAGGAGCCGGACGTCGAGCGCGCGCCCACGACCAGCGCGCAGGCGAGCGAGGAGATCGATCCCGACGATGACGAGGCGCCGCTCCTCGAGGAGGCCACTCCGGTCCCACCCGCGGTCGCGAACCCGGCGCTCGCGGAGATCGCGCGGGACGATCCGCCGGCCGACCCGCTCATCGCCGACGGTTTCTTACGTGACGAAGCGTGCCCGATGGAGCTCGAGGGAGCGCGGGTGGCGCTGGTGCAGCGACGAGAAGGTCCGGCGCTCGTGTTCAGGAGCCGCGATCGCGACGACCTCGAGGAGCTGCAGAGCCGCGTGCTCTCGCTGGCGCTCACCAAGGACGACGAGCGTGTGGAGGAGGTCGTGGAGCCCGACACGCGCCCGGCGCTCGCCGAGGAGCCTCGCGTACAGCCGCCGCAGGACACCGAGAGCCTCGATCGGGGTCAGGCCGAGATGCCGCACAACCTGCCGAGCGCGCTCAGCGATCTGGATGCGCCCGAGGGGCGGCGGGCGCCGATCGCCGTCGGCGAGGCCATGGCGCCGCTTCCCGAGGCGGAGGTCACGGTGGAGCTCACCGACGACGGCGCCGAGATGTTGTTCGAGCCCCGCACGCGCGGGCAGCGCGATGACCTTACCCGGCAGCTCACGGCGCGCGCCAAGGCGCTGCAGGAGGGCGAGTGCCCGGCGAACACGATGAGCATGGTCACGCCGGCAGGCCAGTGAGGCCGGCGTCGTCGATGACGCTGGCGCGCGGGCGTCCGCATCGCTTGGATGACGGAGAGGAGCGGGGCGGGAGGAGCACAGGAGCTGCCATGACCGAGCACTACACCGGCTATCGCGAACGCGGCCCGTACCCGGGTGAAGACCAGGACATCACCTCGCGCCAGGGCGGCTGGCTCTACCTCGCGCTCGGCGCGGCGGTGTTGCTGACCTTCATCAGCGTCGTCCTCGTCGCCACGTGGCCGCTCGCCATCGCGGCCTGGGCGCTCGTCGCCATCCTCTGGAGCGTGGAGCTCGTCGCCAAGCG
>CAYLZW010000631.1:0-2161 GCA_964388085.1 uncultured Myxococcales bacterium
CCGGTGCGACGCGACATCGCCATGACCGGCGAGATCACGCTGCGCGGCCGCGTCACCGCCATCGGCGGCCTCAAGGAGAAGGCGCTCGCCGCCTACCGCGCGGGCTGCACCAAGGTGCTCATCCCGGCCGACAACGAAAAGGACCTCGCGGACATCCCCGACGCCGTGCGCAAGAAGCTCACCTTCGTGCCCGTCGAGAGCATGGACGATGTGCTGAAGCATGCGCTCGCGGTGGACGATCCCGAGGCGCTGTTCGAGCGCCTACGCGAAGGGCCTCCGGGCTACGTGTTCGAGGACGCGCCGGCCCCGAAGCGCTCGCGTGACGACGAGGAAGAGCCCGCCGCGGGCGTGCACTGAGGCGCGCCGAGCGGTGCGGAGGTCATCTTCGAGCTTCCAGCAGCTCCTTGAGGCGCGCGTGTGCGCCCGATGACGAAACTAGCGCTTGGTCCCCCGGGACTGCATTGGCCCCCCGCGACGGATGGGGGCAGGGCCGTCGTCGGGTCCAGTTGGCCTTCGGCGCTGGCGTCTGGTGCCGGTACTCTGCGCGGGCGCGAAGTGTCCAGCGAACCGTATCAACCAAGGTAGCGGCTGGTTCTCCGCCTGCGGGTAGTTGGTGACCGCGTCGGTGTGCGTGACACCCCCCTCGCCAGAAGCACGGCTCTCGAACGCGGCGGATGGGCGTGACGCCGGCCTGCTGCGGCATGCAGATTTGGGTTAGAGCGAGTCCGGCATTCGGCGACGACGCCTGAACACGGGCGCGTCGCGGCGAGAGATGCCTGTGCTGCGAGCCCAGCCTCACCTTGTCCAGGCGGCCCGAGCAAGATACCATCGTCACGGTATCCCTCTCGACCCCGGTTGCCTCTACATGGCCATTGTATCCGCAATACTTCTCGCAACGGCCGCCGCCCCGCCGCTGTCGGTCGCCTCTTTCAACACAGGACCCCAGGCAGAGTATGTCGAGCATCGAGGGCCCGTGCTGCGTTCCTGGGAAGTACGACCCCAACACTCAAACCCTCAAGACGTCACCGCCGACATCGATGGGTGGTAGTGCTAATTGGGAAATACCTGATATAATGCATGAGTATGGCCATCATTTTCATTGGACGATGGGCGGCGGCTCTTTTGGAACTCTCTGTACCGCGGACGGTGCCTTCGAAACACCGGCCCTCAAGGAAACGGTGGCAGACCTCTTTGCCGGGCTTGCCATCCACCGAACTGTTGCCGGCCTCTCATACGATGCCGGCAACCTGCCGACGTACGCACACACCGACATATTTTCGAAGGATTCTCGCCCCGGGCCATCGTGTCCTTCGTTTCCGCATGCGTATGGGGAATTCTTTGAGCAGGGTGTGTGGGAGTCGCTGTATGGGAACGACGTTGAGAACACGGACGACTTTACGTGGAGCCAATCATCCGCACGTGCCTACCTCGGTCGTGCGATTGCCTATGCGGCGAAGGTGTCCCCTTCACATACGAATTATGAAGACTTTGGCGCTCATATGTATGTCTACTTGGTTGGGGCCGCCGGCGTTGCCAATGCGAATCGCTTTCGTCGGGTGATGAACCACCACGGAACGGGGATTTGAATCCTGACGTCTTCCACGTGAGGATGATGTCTCTTTTGCATTCGTCGAATGACTCGATCAGAGTAGAGGACGGAGGTGGGTGGTGACGCGGAGCTCAGGGCTGTGGAGTCGCCGATGCGGAGGCATGGGGATCGTCGGCCGCATCGTGCGGCCCTCCGCGGTCGTCGCGCTTCTGCTCGCGATTTCCTGCGGGAACCGGCCGTCGGTCGACGATTATGCTGCCAGCTGTGTGACCGACGAGGATTGCGTCCTGGTGAGCGAGTGGTGTTCCTATGAATGCCAGTGCGCCAGCGGCGTGCTCAACACATCGTCGTCGATCATGTTCAATGACGACGTAGAGTTGTTCTGCGACGCACAGGTGCTGCGAGACGAATCGTTGTGTTCGTGTGTTGAGACCCGCGCGCTGTGCGAGCAAGGGGTCTGTACCCGGTGCCTGGTCGAGGATCGCGAAAGTGGCGGCTCCCTGCCGCCGTGTTCCCCCGGGACGTAGCGGCGGCGATAGGACAAGTGCCTCTTCCGTTCGGGCTTGCATCCCACGTCGTCGTGCCTCGCGAGGCCACACGAGAAGTACGTGA
>CAYLZW010000632.1:0-2149 GCA_964388085.1 uncultured Myxococcales bacterium
GGGGAAGGTGAAGGGGAAGGGGAAGGGGACGGGGAAGGGGAAGGGGAGGGTGAAGGGGAATCGGAGGGCGACGCTGGCGAAGGCGACGTCATCCTCGAGACGGGGCCTGGCTGTTCCTGCTCGCCAACCTCCAATGACGCGGACGCGACGCCTGCGCTGTTCGCATTTGCGCTCGGACTTCTCGCCGTTGTGAGGAGGCAGCGTCGTTGATTGGCGCTCGGAGGCGAATCGTGATCGTTTCGAGCCACAGAGCGCGCCCAGCCGCTTGGCGCGACGTTCCTGTGCCTCCCCGTCGACGAGAAGTCACGCTCTTGCCCGTCGTGCTCCCGTTGGCGATGGCCCTTGGCTGCACGCCGGTCGCGGTGCATCCAGCAGCCGACGCGGGTGCGGCCTCCGACCCTGGCGAGATCGACGATGCCGGCGTAAGCGACGATGCGGGTCTTGTGGCTGACGAGTGTCCGGAGGGCTTGTTCGAGCGCCTCGATGGTGTCGCAGGAGAGCGGGTCGTCCGTGAGCTGCCGGCGGGATGTGAGCTGGAGCTGAGCATCTGGCTCGAAGCCGCTGCGCTCGTCGAGGTGACCGCGGCCGGAGCCACCGTCTCGCTCGACGGGACGGGTGAAGACGAAGCAGGTTGGATCGCGACGCGCGTGTGGAACGCCGGCCAGCACGTGCTGCAGATGAGCGCGCTGGACGACGAGCGAGAGCACGCCTTCACGCTCACGCTGGCGAGCCATGGTCCGCCGGTCGACGCGCTGCAGATCGAGCGCTCGCTGGTGTGGACGCAAGCCGCGCTCCTCGACGACGAAGACACGATCGGCCTGGCACGCGTGCTCGCGATCGTCGCCGAGGATGGGCACGGCGGACGGCTGCTCGAGCGCTGGCTGACCCGCTTCTCGACCACGGCGCACTCCGAGCGGGCGGGCCCGACGCTGCTGCTCGAGGAGCTGCGCGAGAGCTTCGGCGCCGACACGAGCGCGTGGGACCTGAGCGCCCTGCCCCTCCGCGTCACCGGCGTGCACAACCGCGCCGACCTGCGCGATGACACGCGCTGCGGAGAGCTGCGCGTGAGCCTGGCCTCACTGCACGACGTGTGGCGGCCGCTGCACCTCATCTTCCTGTTCGCGCAGCCCGCCGGTGAGGGGGACATTTCGCCGAGCGGGCGCGTGCACTGTCACGCCACCGCTCGTCGCTGGGCGCGCCTGTCGAGCTTGGACGACGAGAGCTTTCTCGTCGCTGCGCGCGCGCTGCTCGACGAGGGCCTCACGCGGGAGCGCTTCCTGCTGGCCGAGAGCGAAGAGCTGACGGTCTCACCGTGGGAGTGGCGGCAGTGGACGCTGGTGGACAATCCAGTCGCGAGCGAGCAGGCGACGCTGCCGTTCGTGTTCGAAAACGTGCCGCTGTTTCAGACGGTGGACATCAGCGCCGTGAACGCTCCCGGCCCCTTGCGCGAGTCGTTCCTGACCTTCGTCGCCGAGAACGCGGCCTCGCTCAATGAGCGCAGGCAGCTCATCCCGGCGGCGTTCCGCCCGCTCTCGGTGCGCGTGAATTCCGGCGTGCCCTGGCAGCCTCTGAACCTCGATGGCGTCGGTGACGAGCTGCTCGCGAGCTATCCGTCGCTGCGGCAGCACATCGAGACCGTCGGCTGCGCCGGCTGCCACATGGCGGGAGAATTCGTGCAGACGCACGAGGACCGCTCGTTCTCGTCGTTCTACGACAGCGAGCTTTTGGCGCGGCGCGAGCACCTGTCGTCGCTGCAGGCGGGTGCGCTCGACGACAGACCGCCCTTCGGCGCGCTGCAGGCGAGCCCGCCGCTTACGCCGTGAGGCTCACACCCGATCCGTATCCGCGAACGCGTTGCCCGCGGGCTCGTACGCGTCCGGGATGTCCTCGAAGCGGAGCTCCTGCCCGAGCACGGCGCCGCGCGGGAGGCTGCCGGTAGCGTCGAGCATGGCGTCGTTCACGCGGCGCAGCACCTCGCGCTTGGTGCGGTAGGGCAGGAACGCGCTCTTGAAGCCCTGGATGAGCAGGATCTTCAGGTCCTCGAGGGTGAAGCCCAGCTTCTCGTGCGCGAGCCAGAGCTCCTTGGTCACCGTCGTGTCGGTGATGAGGCGGTTGTCGGTGTTGAGCGACACGCGCACGCCGAGGTCGT
>CAYLZW010000633.1:0-2146 GCA_964388085.1 uncultured Myxococcales bacterium
GGTTCTCGTAGCCCGAGTACGTGTGCACCACGTACCACTTGAGCTTCTCGTTCTTTGGCTCAGGGGCACCTTCGTGCTCTGGCGTGGCCGACTCAACGCTCATCATGGATGACCTTCAGGACGCTAGGCCCTCGGCGCGATGGTCGCGCGGGGACTAGAAGAGGAAGAGGTTGTTGTTGGTGAGCCAACCGAAGAACGAGTCGAAGATGCCGAGGATGCCGGCCGCGATGAACGAGAACACGATGACGACGACCGTGTTCATCTTCGTCTCTTGCCCCTCGGGCCAGCTCACCTTGGACAGCTCGTCCGCGCTCTCGGCGACGAACTCCTTCGACTTGGCGTTGAACCACGCGTAGACCGCCCCGCCGATGGAGACCAGCAGGCCGGCCAGCGTGCTGAGCGTGAAGCGGTCGCCGAGGACCTTGGGGTTCGCGACGTTGACGGCCGCGAAGATGGACGCGAACGCGTTATCCAGGATCACCGTCGCGATGATGGCGGTGCCGAGGAGGAACAGCGCGGTCCATGTGTACCTGGAGCTCATCGGAGGACATCCTCATCCGGAACGCTGGTCATCCGGAGACAAAGGCTCCCCACGGGGGGAGGCTTCAGTGGCAGGCCACGAGGGACTTGAACCCCCAACCCTCGGTTTTGGAGACCGATGCTCTACCAGTTGAGCTAGTGACCTACAGCAGACCGAGCGGCCAGCCACGGAAGCCTAGAGACATTTGGCGTGTGGTCAAGGGGGCGAGAGCGGAGCCCTGCCGTTTTTGCCGGATCCCTCGCTCCCGCGGATGGCCGTGATCGCGTGAGCGGGCGGGGACCCGCGCGGAGGGCGGCGGACGTCGGACGGTGCCCCACGTGGGGCCCGCGGGACTCAGTCGCCGAGGATCTTGGCCTGCAGCGAGTAGCCGCCGAGCGCGTGCTGGTAGCCCTCGATGACGGCGTAATACGCACCCGACTGGGTCACGGCCACCGACACGGACTCCTGCACCGGGCCGCTGCCGGCGGAGGCGTCGAGCAGGGCGAAGGAGGGGCCGTAGAGCGTCAGATCGAGGTCTGCGGCGTCCGGCACGAGCGTGAACGAGACGATGCCCTCGGTCGCGTTCAGGGAGAAGACGTCGATGTCGTCCTGGGTCTGGATCACGCCGCCGTACGTGCCGGGCGTGATGGGCTCCGGCACCTCGAGGCTCGCGCCCTCATCCGGCTCCACGCGGGCCACGATGGTGAACGCGGCCAGCGCGCCCTCGTAGCCCTCGACCAGCATGACGAACGCGGCCGGCGCCGCCGCCGTCGTCGTGCCCACGCGCTCGACGCTGTTGCCGCCCGTGAACGAGGTGTCGATGAGCAGGCCGGCCTGGTCGTAGAGCTCGAGCTCGAGGTCCGCGTCGTCGGGATCGAGCAGCGCGAACACCGCGTTGCGCGCGGGGACGTCGATGCGGAAGCAGTCCACGTCGTTGGACGCGAGGATGTCGCCATCGACGACGACGCCGTCATCGAGGCGCACGATGGTGCCGTTGCACTTGGTAGGCGGCGTGACGTCGATACCGGAGTCGAACGGGACGCCACCGTCACCATCTGCGCCGGCGTCGTCGAGGCCGGCATCGGCCGGAACGCCGGCGTCCGGCTCGCCTTCTCCTTCGCCCTCGCCCTCGCCCTCGCCTTCGCCTTCTCCCTCTCCTTCACCTTCGCCCTCGCCCTCGCCCTCGCCTTCACCTTCGCCCTCGCCTTCGCCCTCGCCTTCGCCCTCGCTGGGGCTGCTGCAGACGCACTCATCGAAGCGGCTCCCATCGGTGCAGACCTGCGCGCCGGCGAACCCGTTGCTGCACGTGCAGGAGACGCTCGCGCCCGGCGTGCAGACCTGCTCGGTGCAGCTCGAGAGCCACGGCAGGCAAGCAAGAGTGACGACGACGACGGCGATCAACGAGCGCAACGAGGCCATGATGGAGCTCTCCAACGATGGGGACACAGTACCCCCATTCGTTCGCCCGTGCGCTACACGAAGTCCCCGTTGCGCCCACGAACGAAGAACCGCGCCCCACTCTCGAGGAGCAGGGCGCGGCCTTCTTTCTTCTTGCGACGGATAGGTCCGTGACTACTCGATGATCTCGGTGACGACGCCGGCGCCGACGGTGCGGCCACCCTCGCG
>CAYLZW010000634.1:0-2144 GCA_964388085.1 uncultured Myxococcales bacterium
AGCGCCGTGATGTAGTTCGGCACCGCCCACGGCAGGATGAACAGCACGCGATAGACGCCGCGGAATTTCAGCCGCGCCTGCGAGAGCAAGAGCGCCAGCGACAGGCCGATGACGACGTGGAGGAAGACGTTGGATGCCGTCCACAGCACGGTCATGCCGAGCGTGTAGAAGAACTTCGTGTCCTGCCCGAGGAGGATGGAGCTGAAGTTCTCGAGCGCGACGAAGCTGTACTCGCCCCAGGTGTGCTTGAAAAAGCCCATGCCGACGCCGAACGCGAACGGCACGAAGACGAGCACGAGCATGCCGAGCATGGCGGGCGCGAGATAGAGGTAGGCCGCGCGGCTCTGCCACACGTCGCTGAACAAGGCCGCGGCGCCGTAGCGCTTCACGCCCACGAACATCCAGGCGACGAGGCCGAGGCCGAGGACGAGCAGCAGCAGGTAGAACGGCGTCGGGTCGACGTCCTCTCCCGCGGACGCGACCTCGGCCATGATGCCCTCGAGCTTCTGTTGGGCCTCCTTCAGCGTCGTGGCGGGATCGAGTCCCTGGCCGATGGCCTGTCCGATGGCGAGATCGGACGGGCTCCACATGGCCTTCATGGCGGGGGTGTTCGGCGTCGGGATGGCGTACGCGAGCTGCGCGCGGAAGGCCTTCAGCACCTCCACGTCGCGGCGCTCGACGTCACTCTCGTCGAGCGCGTGCCAGGCGCTCTTGAGCGCCACCGGCTGGAGCCCCTGGGTCAAGCGCAGCTCGCTCGCCTGTTCGCCCGCGAGCAGCTTCGCGACGTGCACGGCGAGCGCTCGCTTCTCGGTCTTGCCCGACACCATGACGGCCTCGACGCTGAGCAGCGGCTGCATGCGTCCACCCGGCGGTGGGTCGAAGCCTTCGCCCTTCACGTCGAGGAGGGGCAGGGGGCTGACCGCGTACTCGACCTTCTCGCCGTCGAGCTCGCCGAGGCTCCACGGCCCCGTGATGACGAAGGCCGCCTTGCCCTCGTTGAACAGCGCGGTCGTCAGCGTGCCGCTCACCTCCTGCGGCACGAGCTTCAGATCGTTCGTCAGGTGCGCCGCGAAGCGCACGGACTCCGCGTTCTCGCTCGAGGACAGCACCGGTCGGCCCGCGTCGTCGAACAGCCCGCCGCCGAAGCCGAACATCAGCCCCGCGTGGAAGTACAGCAGGCGGTTCTCGTACACGAGCCCATAGGAGCCGTTCCCTGTGTTGCGCTTCGCCACGTCGAGGAGCGCGCTCATGGTCTCGGGAGCGGAGGGCGCGAGCTTGGTGTTGCGCCACAGCGCCAGCGACTTGAACGCGAGCGGGATGCCGTAGACAGAGCCCTTGTAGAGCACGGCCGGCAGGAGCCCGTCGTGCAGCGTGCTCAAGAGCTGCGGATCGACGACGTCATCGAGCGGCGAGATGGTCTTCGCCTCGGCCCAGTCTCCGATGGTGTCGTGCGCGGCGATGAACAGGTCGGGCCCCTTGCCGCGCGGGATGGCCGCCGTGATCTTGTCGAGGAACGCGTCGTAGGGGACCTTCAGGAGCTGAATGCGGAAGTCTTTCTCCCGCTGGTTCACCCGCTGCGCCCACAGCTCGATGGCGTCCGCCTCCGCCGCCCGATACGCGTGCCACAAGACGACGGCCGGGCGCGGATCCTCCTCGTCGTCTTGTGCGAGCACCGGAACGCTCACGATGAGCGTGAGAAGGAAACCCAAGATCTCGCGCCAAGCAGCCAAGCCGCCAAGGAGCGCTCTTCTGTGTTCCTTGGCGGCTTGGCGGCTTGGCGCGAGAATTTTGTGTCTCATGCTTCGACCCGCGCACCAGCGTCGTCGAAGAAGTGCAGGCGCGAGGCGTCACAGCAGAGGGGCAGCACGTCGCCCGGCGATGGGTGGACCTCCTCCGGGATGCGCGCGACGACGCGGCCCTCGCCGAGCTGGCCGAAGGCGAAGCTCTCGGCGCCGAGGCGCTCGACGTAGTCGACGGTGAGCGTCCCGACCGTGACGCCGGCGGACGGCTGCGCGACGAGGTCATGCGGTCGGATGGCGACGCAGCGCGCGCTACTTGGCGCCGTCGTCGTGAGGGGGGCGCCGCCCGAGGGCACGAAGGCGCTCCCATTCACCTCGCCCTCGAGGAAGTTCATCGTCGGCGTA
>CAYLZW010000635.1:0-2136 GCA_964388085.1 uncultured Myxococcales bacterium
CCACGCGGCAGCGCCGGGATGTCCACGTCGACGTTCTCGACGCGGTTGCCGCCTCGATGTCGGCCGCCACTACCTGCGCTCGTCGATCGCGCGGGCCTGCAGCAGCGGGACGATGAAGTGGTCGGCCGCGTTCGTCAGCGCGCCCATGGCCTCCTCGAAGAAGCCGTAGTGGAAGCTCTCGCTCGGCAGCTCGACGGTGAGGAAGGCGTCCTCGTCCTTGTCGAGGCCGACCTTCGCCATGTGGATGGCCTGGTTCGTCGCGGCGAGCGCGGTGAGGCTCGCGCGCCCCCAGCCGCAAGACGGCGGGCGCAGGTACGGGTTGATCGTGAACACCACCCAGTGCTCGGTGACGCGCACGAGCGCCGTGAAGCTGCCGTTCTTGCCACGAAACCCGGTGCGCACGGTGTCGTGGTCGACGACGTCGCAGGTCCAGCCGTAGCGCTCGAAGTAGCGCTCGATGTCGGCGCGGCCGATCTCGTCGATGCCCTCGCCCATCACACGACCTCGGCCTCCGAGGCGCGCGCGGCCTCCTCGAAGGTGGGGCGCCATTGATCCGCGTAATGGGACAGGGCCGTGAGCGCGTCGGCGAAGTGGCTGTAGGCGAAGCCCTCGCGCGGCAGCTCCACCGCGAGCTGCACCTCGCCGTCTTCGTCGAGCGCGAACTTGGCGAGGTTGAGGTCGTAGTTGGCGCGCAGAAGCAGCGCGAGGATCACGTCCGAGACGGCCTCGCCTTCGCGCGCCGCGTAGAACGGGCTGATGGTGAAATAGACCCACTGCTCGGTGACGCGGATCCAGATCTCGTAGTGGCCGAAGTCGCCCACGAATCCCGTGCGGAACACGGTCTCCGACGGGCGGTCGAACTGCCACCCGTAGGTCTCGAAAAAGCCCGCGATGTCGTCCACTTCGAGCTGCATGACACGTTCTCGTGTCGATCCTAGCGCAGCGCAGGTGGAGCGTGCCCCGCGCCACGTCCCGCCCGTCGCGAGGGCAGGGTCGCAAAGGGGGTCGCACGCCCCACCGGCGTTTGTTATAGCCGGGGCGGCTCCCGGCCCCGCTCATGCGTAGCCGTACCTCCCTCCCTGTGCTCCTGCTCGGCCTCTCCCTGGGGCTGTGCTCCGTTGCGGCGAGCGCAAGCCCGCTCTGCGACGTCGACGACGAGCGCGCCGATCGCGGCGAGAGCGCCGAGCCCGCGGACGCCGTCGTCGAGGGCGTCGCCTTCCTCGAAGGGCTAGAGGAGCTGATCATCCCCTGCGCCATGGTCGAGAGCGATCAGCTCGGGCCGTGGTGCGTCGACGCCGCCGTCTACCTCGTGACGACGAGCGGCACGCTGCTGTGTCGCGTGAGCCTGCCGGCCGTCGACCTGGCGAGCGTGCCGACGCCCGACCTCGAGGACCGAGATCCCGCGCCGATGCCGAACCGCGTGCCGCTCGAGGCGCCCGCGCGCAGCATCGCGTCGGCGCTGAAGGACGCCGCGAAGCCGCTCGTCGTCGAGCGCGCTTCGTTGCACCACCGGAGTCGGCTGCCGCCGAGCCCGGTCTATGCCGAGCCCCCGTTCGTGCCCGGCTAGTCGACGTCGTCGCGTGACGCTTTCGCGCTGATGCGTTCGCTCCAGGGACGAGGCCGTCGCTCGACGGCCGCCCCGGAGGCGTCCGGGAAAGCACACTTCCGCGTTGCGCGACGCACCTCTTGTTCCTCTGTTTCGATTCCCTTCGACGCCCGGCGTTGCCGGGTACACCCGCATCCGTCCGTGAGGCATTCATCTCACGCGCGGTCTGTCCATGGAGAGAAAGTGATGAAGAAGTCCATCGTCGTGCTCGCCGCCGCCGGCCTTTTCGCCCTCGGCTGTCAGCCCCCGCCCGCCGGCGGCTCCAAGGAGCTCGTCGAGCGCATCGAGAAGCTCGAGAAGAAGGTGGAGGCGCTCGAGAAGCGTCCGGCCGCCGCGCCGTCGCGCCGCCAGCAGCCGCCGCCGCAGACCGCCGCGTACAAGATCCCGGTCGGCGACAGCGCCGTCATGGGCCCGAAGGACGCGCCCGTCAACGTCACCATCTTCAGTGACTACCAGTGCCCGTTCTGCGCCCGCGTCGACCCCATGCTGCACGAGGTCATCAAGGACGAGGAGCTGAAGGGCAAGGTCAA
>CAYLZW010000636.1:0-2125 GCA_964388085.1 uncultured Myxococcales bacterium
TCCTTGCCCTGCTGGCGCATGCGCTCTTCGCGCTGGGCGATGAGCTCGAGCGCGTCGTCGTGCGTGACCTTGGCGGGGTCCTTCGTCGACGGGATGGTCGCGTTCACCTGGCCGTCGGTGACGTAGGGGCCGAAGCGGCCCGTCTTCACCTGAATGATCTTGCCCGTGACCGGTGACTGTCCGAGCTCGGCGATGGGACCGCGCGCGCGGTTCTTTCCGCGCTCCTTCGGCTTGCTGAAGAGCTCTACGGCCTCGGCCAGCGTCAGGTTCTTCAGCTGCTCGTGGTCCTCGAGCGAGCGTGTGTCACGCTTGCCCTCGCCGAGGTCCATGGAGATGTAGGGGCCGAACTGTCCGTCCTGGGCCAGCACCTCGGCGCCCGTCTCCGGGTGCTTGCCGAGCGAGCGCGGGAAGCTGAGCAAGAAGACAGCGTCGTCGAGCGAGAGCGTCTCGATGTCCATGCCCGGGAACAGCGACGACATCTTGGGCTTACTGCCCTTCTTGATGTTGCCCTTCGGCGTCAGCTCGGGATCGCCGAGCTGCACGTACGGTCCGTAGCGGCCGGACTTCAGGTACACCGTCTGCTTGGTCTCGGGGTGCTCGCCGAGCACGCGGTTCGCGACGCCCGCCTGGTGGATGAGCTTGAGCGCGTTCTCCATGCTCAGCTCGTCGGGCTCGAGCTCCTCGGGCAGGTTCGCGCGCTTGTCGCTGTCACCGACCTGCAGATAGGGGCCGTAGCGGCCGACGCGCGCGACGAGCTCGGCGCCGTCCTGCATCTTGCCGAGCGGCATGGAGCAGATCTGGCGCGCGTCGATGTCCTCGACGCTGCCCTGGATGCGGTCTTTGAGGCCGACCTCCTTGAGGGTGCCGCGCTTGACCGCGCGCGCCTCGCCGTCGGGCTTGCCCTGGATGCCGAAGAAGAAGTGCTCGAGCCAGGGCTCGGCCTCCTTCTCGCCGTGCGAGATCTCGTCGAGGTCGCCCTCCATGCGCGCGGTGAACTCGTAGTCCACCAGCTCGCCGAAGTGCTGCTCGAGCAGGTTCGTCACGGCGAAGGCGGTGAAGGTCGGCACGAGGGCGCCGCCCTTCTTCCACACGTAGCCGCGGTCCTGCACCGTCTGGATGATGCTGGCGTACGTCGACGGGCGGCCGATGCCGCGGTCCTCGAGCTCCTTGACCAGGCTGGCTTCGGTGTAGCGCGCGGGCGGCTGCGTGGTGTGCTGCTTGGCCTCTGTCTCTTCGGCGCTGACGCGATCGCCCACCTTGAGGTCGGGCAGCACGCGCTCCTGGGAGTCGAGCTCGGCGTCGGGATCGTCCGAGCCCTCGACGTAGGCGCGCAGGAAGCCGGGGAAGGTGATGACCTTGCCGCTCGCGGTCAGCGTCGCCTGCGACGCGAGCTTGCTGCCGTCGGACTCACCGGCGGCGTCGAGCGTGGCGCTGAAGCGCATCTGCGTGCGCTGGCCGTTGGCGTCCTTCATCTGCGACGCGACCGTGCGCTTCCAGATGAGGTCGTAGAGCTTGAAGGCGTCCTCGTCGAGCTCGGCCTTCACCTCCTCGGGGGTGCGGAAGGTCTCGCCGGCGGGGCGAATGGCCTCGTGGGCCTCTTGCGCGCCCTTCGCCTTCTTCGTGTACAGGCGCGGCGCGTCGGGGACGTACTCGGCGCCGTAGAGCTCCTTGACCTGCTTGCGAGCCGCGTTCAGCGCCTGCTCGGACAGCGTCGTGGAGTCCGTACGCATATAAGTGATGTAGCCGTTCTCATACAGGCGCTGGGCTACGCGCATGGCGCGCTGCGCGGTGTAGCGCAGCTTTCGTCCGGCCTCCTGCTGCAGCGTCGAGGTGATGAAGGGCGCAGCCGGCTTCTGTGTGAAGGGCTTTTGCTGCACGTCGCTGACGGTGAGCAGCTTGCCGCGCAAGCTCTTCTCGATGGCTTGTGCGCCTTCGCCGTCGAGCAGCAGCACGCGATCACGGATGGCCGCGTCCGTGCGCTTGCCGGTGTTGGCGTCGAAGTCGCGTCCGAGCGCCAGGCGGCGGCCGTCGAGCTCGACGAGCTCCGCGTGCACCTGGTTCGGCGCCGCTACGCTCGCGCGCAGGTCGGCCTCGACGCTCCAGTAGTCGGCCTTCTGAAAGGCCA
>CAYLZW010000637.1:0-2119 GCA_964388085.1 uncultured Myxococcales bacterium
CTGCCGCTGCTCGCGCTCTACACGGGCACGACGCTGGCCGACTGGATCGTCTGCTTCGCGCTCTACTTCGTGCGCATGTTCGGCATCACCGCCGGCTACCACCGCTACTTCTCGCACCGCACCTACAAGCTCGGGCGCGTGACGCAGTTCTTGATGGCCTTCCTCGGCACCACCGCGGCGCAGAAGGGCGTGCTCTGGTGGGCGGGTCACCACCGGCACCATCACAAGTACAGCGACGAGGAGACCGACATCCACTCGCCGAAGCGCGGCTTCTGGTGGAGCCACGTCGGCTGGACGCTCTGCAAGAAGTACGACGAGACGCCCTACGATCGCATCAAGGACTTCGCGCAGTACCCCGAGATCCTCTGGCTGAACCGCCACTGGCTGGTGCCGCCGACGATGCTCGCCGTGGCGCTCTTCCTCGTCGGTGGCTGGAGCATGCTGCTGATCGGGTTCTTCCTCAGCACGGTGCTGCTCTACCACGGCACCTTCACGATCAACTCGCTCTCGCACGTGTTCGGCAAGCGCCGCTACGCGACCACGGACACGAGCCGCAACAACTGGCTGCTCGCGCTCATCACCCTCGGCGAGGGCTGGCACAACAACCACCACCACTGGCAGGCCAGCGCGAACCAGGGCTTTTACTGGTGGGAGCTCGACGTCAGCTTCTACGTCATCAAGGCGATGGAGAAGCTCGGCCTCGCGTGGGACGTGAAGACGCCCTCCGAGAAGGTGCTGCTCTCGAAGCGCCTCGACGGCGTCGGCGCGGACGGGGCCATGCTCAGCGCGCTCTCTCCGGCGGATGCTGAGTAGCTCGAAGACCCGCTAGAGCGGCGCGCACCACCCAGAGAGCTGCGAGTCACCCGCGATCTCTCCGCTCGCCAAGAGCTCGGGGCTGACGCGGCACACCCCGACGACGTCGCCGGCGACGCCGATGGTCTGCGGCCCGTCCCCGTCCTGCGAGGTGACGGTGACGTCGCCTTCGGAGCAGGCGGCGTCCGCCACGGTCTCCTCCGTCGTCGTGCCGTCCTCGAAGAAGGCGTTCTCGTCGAGCGCGTCCGGGTAGCCGGCGCGGCTCTTCGTGATGGTGCAGGGCCTCGTGCAGAGGCCGGTGTCGCCGCCGACGTTGACGCAGCGAAGATCGTCCGAGCAGCCGGTCTGCCCGTCGCAGGGGGCGTAGAGCGAGCCGCCGCAAGCGGACAAGAAGAACGCGGACACGAAGGGCAGGGCGAGCGAAAGGTTCCACACAGGGGCGCGCATGCATCACCTCGACGGGAGACGTGCGCACCATGCCACCGGGCCGCCCTCGGCTGCAATTGCTCGCACGGGAACGGTGCCTGTCGCTTGTGACCCTGTAGGGCAGGTGGTAAGCGCGTAGCGCTTGCGCGCCTGACGGCGGCTCCGTCGTCCGCTCGCCCCCCGTTACCGCCGGCCACGCCGGCTTTGGGCCACGCGATGAAGATTCACGAGTACCAGGGCAAGGACATCCTGCGGAAGTACGGCGTGCCGACGCTGCAGGGCAAGGTCGCCACCACCGTCGACGACGCTGTCGCCGCGGCGGAGTCGTTCGGTTACCCCTGCGTCATCAAGGCGCAGATCCACGCAGGCGGCCGCGGCAAGGGCGGCGGCGTGAAGCTCGCCAAGAGCAAGGACGAGGCGCGGCAGCACGCGGAGGCCATCCTCGGCATGATGCTGAAGACGCACCAGACGGGCCCCGACGGGCAGCTCGTGAAGAAGGTGCTGGTCGAGTCCGGCTGCGACATCGCGCGCGAGCTCTACGTGGGCATCGTGCTCGACCGCGAGAGCAGCCGGAACGTCGTCATGGCGTCCACCGAGGGCGGCGTCGAGATCGAGAAGGTCGCGGCCGAGACCCCCGAGCGCATTCTCAAGGAGTGGGTGGAGCCGACGACGGGCCTCATGCCGTTTCAGGCGCGCAACCTCGCCTTCGGCCTCGGCCTCGAGGGCAAGCAGGTGCGCAACGCCGAGAAGTTCCTGCTCGCGCTCTACAAGGCCTACGAGGACACCGACGCGAGCCTGGCCGAGATCAACCCGCTCGTCGTGACCAAGGCCGGCGAGGTGCTCGCGCTCGACGCCAAGTTCAACTTCGACGACAACGCGC
>CAYLZW010000638.1:0-2112 GCA_964388085.1 uncultured Myxococcales bacterium
GCGCGCGACCTCCTCGGAGGCCATCATCTCCTTGAAGATCATGTTGAGCGTGTCGGGCTCTTGGGAGATGCCGATGGTGACCGACTTCTTCGCGGGCTGCTGAACGGCGCCCTGCTTGGCGTCGTCGCCCCCCGCGGCCTTGTCGTCGGACGATTTCGTGCAGCCGACCGCCAGCGCGAACGCGGCCAGGACGAACGAACACGAGGCCAGCTGCCTCCTCATCATGCATCTCCCTGTGGCTTTGGCCCCGAGGTGGGCGGGCGAGCGGCCGTTTGGTGGCACACCACCCTGGGGGTGTAAACGGGCTGCCCGGTCGCCGAGTTGCGCTATAGCGTCGAATCCGTTGGGTTACAGGCCGCTCGCGTCGCTTTGTCGGGGCGGCGCGGATGCACCAGAGCGGGCGCCGGGCAAGAGTTTCGATAAGCCGGCACCGCTGCGTTAGCGTCCTCTCGATGCCCATCGGAGACCGCGTCACGGTGAGCGGGGCGCGCTATCCGGACCCCGTCACCATCGGCCCCTATCGCGTCGAGCGCCGCCTCGCGGAAGGCCGCCGTTCGCTGGTCTACGCCTGTGTCGACGACGACGGCGCGCGCGTGTGCGTCAAGCTCATGGCGCCGCCGCTGAAGGACGATCCGGCCGAGCCCGCGGCGTTCTCGCAGAGCGCGGAGGCCGCCGTGGGCCTCCAGCACGAGCACATCGCCGAGGTGCTCGCCGTCGGGCGCGAATTCGATCGCCCCTGGCTCGCGCTCGCGCACGTGGACGGCACCGACCTCGGCCGCCTGGTCGCGCAGAGCGGCGCGCTCTCGCCGCGCCTGGCGCTCGAGTACGCACGGCAGGTCACGGACGCTCTCGAGGCCGCCCAGCGACGAGGGCTGCTGCACGGCGACCTGCGGCCGCGGCACATGCTGCTCGAGCGCGCGGGCATCGTGAAGCTGGTCGGCTTCTCGCTCTCCTCCCGCTACACGACGGCGCACGGGCGCGTGATTGGCGGGGACCCGGCGTACCTGGCGCCCGAGCACGCGCACGGCCGCAGCGCCGATCATCGCGCCGACATCTACTCGCTCGCCTGCTCGCTGTTCGAGCTGTTGACGGCTCGAACGCCCTTCGGCGTCGGGGCGCCGGACGCCCTGCTCGCCTGCCACCTGCACGAGCCCTTCCCTCGCGCCTCGCAGCTCGTGCCCCATCTGCCGCTCGAGCTCGACGAGCTGCTGCGCGCCATGGCCTCGAAGAACCCCAACGGGCGGCCGCAGAGCTACGCCGCCCTGCGACAGCGGCTGGCCGCGCTCCTGCCCCTGCTCGGCGGCGAGCGGCCGTCCGGTCCGGTGCTCGTCGTCGAGGTCGGCCGGGAGCCGGGGCTGACGGTCGAGATCGCGGAGGGCGAGACGCTCATCGGGCGCTGTGAAGACGAGGGCTTCTTCCTCGATGACGGCCGCGTGTCGCGCCGGCACGCGCTGCTGCGCCGGGTGGGCCAGGAGCTCTCCCTCGAGGACCTCGGCAGCAAGAACGGCGTGCGCGTGAACGGGACGAAGATCGATCACGCGCGCCTCTCGCCCGGCGATCGGCTCGCCATCGGCGACTCCATCCTCGTCGTGGTGGCGGACGAGGTCTCCGAGCCCATCCCGGAGGCGGCCGCGCGCGCGCCCGGCGCTTCGCCCGTGCGCGGGGCCTTCGGCGACGACGAGGTGGCGCACCCGCCCGGCCAGCAGGCGCGCGCGGCGCAGCTCGAGTCCGCCTGCGCGGAGGACCTGCCGCTGCTCTTGCGCGGCGTCGCCACCGCCGCTCGTGTGCTCGCGCAGACCCGCACCGTCGACGAGGCCGGCCGGCGCGTGACCGTGGCGCTGGGCGACGCGCTCCACGCCGACGCGTGCCTCTGGATCGACGTGGAGGACGGACACATCCGCCTCGCCGCGTCGAGCGGCGCCGACGCCGAGCAGCTCTCCTGTGTGCTCCCCGCCGTCGAGCGCGCGCTGCCCGGTCACCTCTCGCTGTCGACGAGCGTCCGCGCCGGACGCGCCGGTCTGTGGGGGGTGGCGCTCGCGCCGGTGCGCATCCGCGAGGAGGAGGTGCGCGGCTTCGTCGTGCTCGTGTCCTACGGCGGGCGCTTCCCCGCCG
>CAYLZW010000639.1:0-2105 GCA_964388085.1 uncultured Myxococcales bacterium
AGGTCTTCTCCTCGCGCGCGATCTGGAACACGTTCATGAGGATGTTGTAGATGCCCGCCGCCTGCTGCACCGCGCGCTCGCGGTTGTAGCCCTCGAGCTCGTTGGCGACGTTGATGAGCCCGCCGGCGTTGATGACGTAGTCGGGCGCGTAGAGGATGTCGCGCTTGTCGAGCGCGGCCGAGTGCTTCTCCTCGTCGGCGAGCACGTTGTTCGCGCTGCCGGCGACGATGGAGCACTTGAGCTGCGGGATGGTGTCGTCGTTTACGACGGCGCCGAGCGCGCAGGGCGCGTAGACGTCGCAGTCCACGCCGTAGATCTGGTCGGGGGCGACCACCTCGACGCCGCGGAAGTCCGTGCTCACGCGCTTCAGGTTCTCCTGATCGATGTCACAGGCGAACACCTTGGCGCCCTCACGCGTGAGGTGCTGCACGAGGTGGTAGCCGACCGCGCCGACGCCCTGCACGGCGACGGTGCGGTGCTCGAGCGACTCGTTGCCGGTCTTGTACTTGAGCGCGGCCTTGATGCCCTCGTAGCAGCCGAGCGCCGTCACCGGGCTCGGGTCTCCGGAGCCGCCGAGCGCGCGGCTGATGCCCGTCACGTAGTCGGTCTCCATGCGGACCCACTCCATGTCGCGCACGGTGGTGCCGACGTCCTCCGCCGTGATGTAGCGGCCGGCGAGGCCCTGCACGAAGCGGCCGTAGGACCGGAACAGGTCCTCGTTCTTCATCTTCTTGGGGTCGCCGATGATGACGGCCTTGCCGCCACCGAGGTTCAGGCCGGCGGCCGCGCTCTTGTAGGTCATGCCGCGCGAGAGCCGGAGCACGTCCTTGAGGGCGTCCTCTTCTTTCTCGTAGTGCCACATGCGGCAGCCGCCGAGGGCCGGCCCGAGCGTCGTGTTGTGGACGCCGATGATCGCCTTCAGGCCCGTGTGCGGGTCGTTGCAGAAGATCACCTGCTCGTGGTCACGCTTCTTGAGCTGCTCGAAAACCGACACGGGAGCCTCCGGGAGAGGAAGAAGTGAAACGTGGCCTCGTTAGGGCACGCCGCTGCCGATCACAAGCGGCGCGAGGACGGATTGCCCGTGACGCATGGCGTCGTCGGGCTTCGGGGTCTTAGGCGCTCTCGTCCAGGGAGCCCGCGGGCACGCGCCCCTGGAACACCCTGCGCGCCGGACCCGTCATACGGATGCGTGTGAGATCGCGCGATACGCGCACCAGCAGATCGCCCCCGGGCAGGTGGACCCGCACGTCCTCGTCGGCAGGGCACTCGCCCGCGCGCACGAACGCCGCCACCGCCGCGGTCGCTCCCGTGCCGCAGGCCTCGGTGAGCCCAGCCCCGCGCTCCCACACGACGAGGTCCAGCTCTCGGGCGGAGCGCAGCGAGGTGAGCTCGACGTTGGTGCGCGCCGGGAAGCGCTCGTGGTGCTCGAGCAGCGGACCGATCCTCGACGCCAGCGCTCTGTCGGCCGGAGCGCGCAGCACGAGGTGCGGGTTGCCCACGGACACCGCCGTGGCGACGAAGCGCTCCCCGAGCGCCTCGATGGGCTCCTCGAGCAGCGGGCCGCCCGCGCAGGCGTCGTCGAAGGTCGCGCCGCGCATGTCGACGCGGATGCCCTCGGCCGTGACCCGGCACGCCAGCGGACCGGCGTCGGTGTCGACGACGTGCTCTTCGCCCGCGGCGACGACGTGATGATCGACGAGCCAGCGGCTGACGCAGCGCAGACCGTTGCCGCACATCTCGGGGACCGAGCCGTCCGCGTTCGTGACGTGCATGCGCACGAGCGCGCCCGCGCCGCGAGGTGGTAGGAGGGTCAGCACACCGTCGCCGCCGACGCCCGCGTGCCGATCGCAGAGGGCGACGCGCGTCTCGAGGGGCAGGCGCGGCAGAGGGCCTCCGTCGCGCTCGTCGAGCACGAGGAAATCGTTGCGCAAACCTTCATACTTTTCGAAAACCAGCCCCGCCCCCCTCTCGCTCGTCCGCTCGGAGGTGCTCGTGCGCGCGCTCGCTTCTCTCATCGCCGTCACCTGCGCTCTCTTTGCCCTCGGTTGCCCGAGCTACACGTCGATACCCGACGGCACCCGCATGCGCATCCAGGAGATGCGCGA
>CAYLZW010000640.1:0-2104 GCA_964388085.1 uncultured Myxococcales bacterium
GCGGGATCTTGAAGTCGTCGTCGAGCTCGTCGGCGGCGTCGAGCAGGCCCTCGACCCCCTCGGTGAAGTAGGGGTGATCGCTGCCCTCGCGCACGATCTCCTCGAAGTAGCGCTGCGCCGCGAGGGGCAGCTTCATCTTCTCGAAGCTCTTGGCGAGGCCGTACTGGGCCTCGACGATGATGCCGGGCTCGTCGGAGAACTGCAGCACGGCGTAGAAGCCCGAGGCCGCGTCCTCGTAGTTGCCGCCCTTATAGTCGGAGATCGCCTTGTCGATGTTCTGCGCGGCCGCGGGGGCGGACGCGAGCGACAGGCCGAGCAGCGACGGAGCGGCGAGAGCGGCGAGGGTACGGAGCGAGAACTTCATGACGATCCTCAGAAGATGAAGCTGACGCCGACCTGCGCGAGGACGGTGTTCGTCACGTCGAAGGTAGAGAAGGGCTCGGTCGTGACCTCGGCCTGCAGCACCTGGAGCGCGTTCACGTAGTCGCGGATCTCGAAGCGCACGCCGAAGTAGTCACCGAAGTAGAAGCGCAGGCCACCGCCGAACGTCGTCGTGAGCGACATGGGGCCGAGGTCCTTGCCGAGCGGGCCGTCGAGCTCGTGGAACTGCGTCAGGGCCTGCTGGTTCTCGAGCTGCAGCCCGGTCACGCCGGCGCCCACCGAGAGGTAGAGGTTGAACTGGCCGAGCGAGAAGCCCTGCACCGAGACCTTGCCGTAGATGGGCGACCACTGGATGTCCGCCGTGGTGAGCCAGGTCAGGCGGTAGAGCTGCACGAGCTCGGGGGCGAGGCGCTCCTTCTGGCGCAGCTCGAGCGTCATGTCGGTGTCGCGGCCGCCGATGCGCGGGCCCTTGTCGTTCGGGCCGAACGGATCGTCCCACCAGAAGAAGCCGCCGACGCTGAGCTCGAGGGCCACGTTCTCCTGCAGGTGGTAGATGCCCGAGAGGATGAGGCCGGTGTGCGAGGTGAAGCGGTCGTTCACGCTCTGCGCGATCTGCGGCGCGAACTCGAAGCTGCCGGCGACGAGGCGCGGCTTCGACTGCACCACGAAGATGGTCTGCAGGTCCGCGTCGCTCGACGACGAAGCCGCCTGCTCCTCGGACTCGACCGGCGTGGAGGCGGCCTCCCCGTCCTCCCCCTCATCGGCGTCGTCCGCGTCCTCTTCGTCGCTGGCGGCCTCGTCCGCTCCCTCGTCGGCGTAGTCGTCGGACGACTCGTCCTCGTACGACTCCTCCGTCTCGTCGGAAGGCGGGTCGTCGAGCACGTCGCCCTCGACGTCCTGCGCCAGGGCGGGCGCCGCCATCGAGAGCGCCGCGGCGAGCAGCGTCAGGGAGAGCGGGTTTGGGGAGCGGAGCGCACGGAGCGAAAGGGGCAGGCGCATCTTCGTCCTCTTGATCACAGCGGTTCTCGTCGGAGGCTCGTGCTGCGGAGCGCGGCTTTGCGGCTTGAAGCGACTTAGAACAGGAAGCTCATGCCGAGCTGAAGCATCGCGTTGTTCGAGAAGTCGGTGAGACACTCCGTCTGGCCGCTGACCTGCATCGTGTAGCCCTCTTTGCAGACGTCCGCGCCGGAGCCGAACTCGGGCACATTGGGGTTGATGCCCGTGTGATTTCGAAGCTCGGCGCGCAGAGCGATCCACTTCCACGGAATGAGGCGCAGGCCGATGCCGTAGGTCACCACCGGGCGGAACGCCGCCGTGGTGGTGTCGTAGCTGTCGTCGTTCAGCCGCTTGCGGATGCCTTCGACGCCGCCGCCGAGCAGGCCGAAGAGCTGAAAGCTCAGGTCGAGCTCGGAGACGACGGAGAGCTTGCCGTAGATGGGCGCCCACTGGACGTTGGCGCCGGCGATCCAGGTCGTCTGCCAGAGATCCGGCAGCTCGGGCTCACAGAGCGGGGTGGCGCACTGGTCTGCGCTGCCGTCCTCCAGCAAGATCGCGTGCTTTCCGACCTCACGCACGCGCGCCGCGATGTTGGTCTCGTCACCGGCGAGATAGCCGGCATAGGCCTCCACCGCGAGCCAATCGAAGACGTGGAACGTGAAGGCGCCGTGGCCGCCGTAGTGCTGCGTGTACTTGTTGCCGTACGTCATGTCGAACATGCCCGTGA
>CAYLZW010000641.1:0-2100 GCA_964388085.1 uncultured Myxococcales bacterium
TCCAAGACATTCCGCCAGGCCCCCGCCAGGGACCGAGCGACGCTCGCGCAGCGAGCATGGAGCGAGGAGGGGGAGGTGAGAAATCCGGGGCCTCGACCCGGATTCCGAGGAGGGGCCCACGCCCCTCCTAGGAAATTAGTTGCGGCCCGCACCGAGGAAGGTGCGGGCCGCGTTGCAATCCGGGGAGGAGAGAGCGCCGGCTTGGTTCCGTCGCTCCTGTCGATGAAACGGCGGGGCGCCTCCCGGTATTCCGCGCGCTCGGCGGCGTCCTGATCCGCCGGATCTCCGACCTTTTCGGTGCGCTAGCGCAGGAGCGCCTCGAGCACGTTCGTCCACGCCTCCGCGAGGTTCTCGTGGTTGTAGCCGCCGCCGCCCAGGGCGAGCACGCGGCCGTGGCCGAGCTCGTCGGCGAGCGCACACAGCCGCCGAGCGGCCGTCGCGTGCGCGGCGGGCGAGTAGCGCATGGCGGTGAGCGGGTCGCCGGCGACGCTGTCCGCGCCGCACTGCAGCAGGATGATCTCGGGACGCGCCGCGCGCACGTGCGCCTCCACGGCGTCCCAGGCGGCGTGAAAGTTTCTGTCGTCGGCGCCCGGCGGCAGCGCGATGTTGAGCTTGCTGCCCCGAGCGGCGCCTCGTCCGATCTCGTCCGGAGAGCCGGTGCCGGGGTAGAGCGTGCGGCCGTCCTGATGGATGTCGGCGAAGCACAGCGCCTCGTCATCTTCGAACGCGTAGAACACGCCGTCGCCGTGATGCGCGTCGATGTCGATGTAGGCGACGTCTCGGACGCCGAGCTCCCGGCGCAAGACCTCGATGGCGACGCCGATGTCGTTGAAGATGCAGAAGCCGGCGGCGCCCGCGCGGCTCGCGTGGTGCAGCCCCGCGATGGGAATGAACGCGCGCTCGATCTCGCCTTTGACCATGCGGCGCGCGGCGTCGACGGTGGAGCCGACCACCGCGGACGCCGCCTCGAAGCAGCCGCGAAAGGACGGTGTGTCGCCCGCGTCGAGCAGCACGCCTTCGCGCCCGTCCTGCTCGGCGACGAAGCGCACGTAGCTGTCGTCGTGAAAGAGCGTGAGCTCGTCGCGGGTCGCCTGCACCGGTGCGAGCATGTGCGCGCCGTCGTCGAGGCCGCGCGCTTTGGCCCGCTGCCAGAACGAGCGCATGCGCGTCGGCCCGAAGGGATGGCCGCCGGGAAACCCGTAGCGGCCGATCTCGTCGCCCACATAGAGCGCGGTGCGCGGTGCCTTGCCCATCAGCCCATATCTCGTCGGCAGTCGTACCGCGCAAGCCTGCCCATCGACGTCGCCCCCCGTGGCCGCCCGCTCAGAACTTGCCCGCCATGGTGAGGAAGGCGCGCATCTTCTCGTTGGACTCGCGCAGGCGGCCGGACAGCGTGCGCACGAAGCTCCAGAGCAGGTCGTAGGCGAGGTCCTTGTTCATGAACAAGAGGTCCTCGAAGGCGGTCTTGTCGATGACGAGCACGACGACGTTCGAGTTGCAGATGGCGTCCGCCGAGCGCGGCGCCTCGTCGATGAGCGCCATCTCGCCGAAGTACTGCCCGGGCTCGAGCACGGCGAGCGCCTCCTCGCCCATGCCGGGGATCTGCTTCGAGATGCGCACCTTGCCGCGCACCAGCACGTAGAAGCGATCGGCCGGATCTCCGTCGCTGAACAGCTTGGCGCCGGCGTCGTGCGCCTCCTCGCGCATGATGCCCATGACGAGCTTCAGGTGCTCGGGCAAGAGGCTCGCGAAGAGGTCGACCTTGCGTAGGTCCGTCATCTCGATGGCCATGACGACGTCATCAGCCGCGGCGAAAGCCAGCTCGGCTGCTCCTTCGCGCGGAAGGCTAGCAGCAACGCTCAAGGCTGTCGCAGCTTCGCGAGGTCGAGCGAGCAGCCTTGGAGGCGCGGAGACGGAAGCGTCTCGGTCAGCTCTTCGGAGAGGTCGCCTCCCCGTCGATGAGCTCGATGTTGTCGACGCTCTCGGGCAGGGCCGGAGAGGAGTCCCTCAGCGGCCCTCGGCCTCGAGGAAACGCTCGGCGTCGATGGCGGCCATGCAGCCCGAGCCCGCCGCGGTGACGGCCTGGCGGTAGGTGTGGTC
>CAYLZW010000642.1:0-2099 GCA_964388085.1 uncultured Myxococcales bacterium
GTCGAGGGCCTGCTCGACGCCGCCGACGAGCTCGACGACGACTTCAAGATCCCGCCCGTCATCGACGCGATGTACGACGTGAACACGAACGCGCTCGCCAAGATGAAGCCGGAGACGCTGCAGCGCAT
Organism: uncultured Myxococcales bacterium; assembly: GCA_964388085.1. Classification (GTDB taxonomy): domain Bacteria; phylum Myxococcota; class UBA727; order UBA727; family CAYLZW01; genus CAYLZW01. The sequence continues at coordinate 129 of CAYLZW010000642.1, forward strand.
TCACTTCGTCGTCGGCCGGAACGCCTTCCAGCGGCAGAAGATCGCCGAGGCGCGCGACTTCCTCGGCACCGTAAAGGAGGGCAACCCCGCCTACGCCAAGGCGCAGTACCTGCTCGGCCTCATCGCCCTCGGCGTCGGCCGCCCGGACTCGCCGCCGCCCAAGTACGAGGACGCCGAGGTCGCCTTCAGCAACGTGCGCAGCTCCATCGGCGCCAAGAACGAGAACGTGCGCGCGCAGAAGCTGTACGACCTCGCCACCCTCGGCCTCGCCCGCTTGCACTACGAGCGCGCCTACCAGCTCGACGACGGCGACCCGCGCCGCACGCAGCTGCTCGAGGCCTCGGCGCGGGAGTACCGCACGGTGCCGCGCTTCTCCGACGCGTGGAGCGAGGCTCTCTTCGAGCGCGCCTGGACGCACACGGTGGCCAACGAGTACGGCAAGGCCCTCGGCTCGCTGCACTCGCTGAACGCGCCCTACTTCCAGGAGACGTTCTTCCCTGAGGCGAACATCCTGAAGGCCATCATCTACTACTACAACTGCCAGTGGGACCGTGTGAACCGCACGCTCGAGGACACCAAGGCGACCTATCAGCCCATGGTCGCGCAGCTCGAGACGCTGCTCGAGGCCAACTACGACTTCGACGAGTGGTACGCGCTGCTGAACAAGTCGCTCAAGGCCGGCATGAACCACGGCCAGTCGGACCTCGTCCCCTGGCACGTCGCGCGCTCCATCACGCGCGACCCGCGCTTCTCGCGCTTCGACGACTACCTGCAGGAGATCGAGCGCGAGGTCCGCTACTTCGAGACCGCTCCGGCGTTCAACAAGAGCGAGATGGGCCGCCAGCTCTCCGAGGAGTTCCTCGGCGTGCGCGAGGCCTTCCTGCAGCTCCTCGGCCGCCTCGTGAAGACGAAGCTGCAAGACATCAAGACGGAGCTCGGCGACATCACCACGCGCGCCTCCATCGTCTCCCTCGAGACCAAGACCGCCGAGGCCGAATGGCTCGAGCAAGGCCGTACCATCGCCGGCGCCAAGCGCGGCGTGCTGCCGCGGCCGTTCATCCCCGACGACACGTTCCAGTTCTGGTGGTTCCGCGACGAGTACTGGATCGATGAGCTCGGCTTCTACGAGTACACGATCAAGACCGAGTGCTTCGAGCAGTAAGCTTCAGCATCTCCGGGTCTGGACCGCGATCGGGGTCGTGTTGACCTCACACATCGCTGCCCATGACCGATGTAGGTGACTGTAGGTCTCACGCGTACTTGCCCCCGTAAGTACACCCGCCCCGGTTGCCGTTTGCGCTTCGATTGCCTACGGAAGCGAGCCCCCATTCTCGTCAACACACAAGGCAGAGACGCCCTCATGCGAAACAAGCGTCCCCTCTACCGGCTCCGCGATCTGCTCGCGTTCCTCCTCGTCTTCGGTCTGGCCATGCCCGTCGTCATCGAGGTGACGGACGTGCCCGCCGCGCACGCGCGCAAGAAGAAGAAGAAGAAGCAGAAGCAGAAGAAGCAGCGGAAGCAGAAGAAGTCCCAGAAGTCGCAGAAGGGTGACGACGGGGACAAGAAGGCCGCGCCCGAGGACACGCTGCGCACGACCGGCCCGGCGGCCATGGAGATGCCGTTCTCCGAGAAGGAGTTCGACAACAGCGCCAAGGCCGACAAGAAGCGCGACGAGGCCATCGACGAGATCAGGACGCTCATCCCCAAGGTCAAGGGCGAGCAGAAGGGCGAGCTGATCTTCCGCCTCGCCGAGCTGTACTGGGCGAAGTCGCGCTACATCTACTTCCAGGAGTTCAAGCGCTTCGACGAGGCCATGCAGGCCTACGTCGACCAGGGCCGCCAGGGCAAAGAGCCCACGCTCGCCGGCTTCACCGAGAAGTCCGAGGCGTACAAGAAGCAGGCGCTGCAGAACTACGGCATCGTGCTCGACAAGTACCCGGAGTACCCGCGCCTCGACGAGGTGCTCTACAT
>CAYLZW010000643.1:0-2097 GCA_964388085.1 uncultured Myxococcales bacterium
GCGAGATCATCCGCGTCATCGTGCAGAACAGCGAGACCTTCGGGCGCGCGCTCGGCCTCTCGGGCACGCCGCAGCGCTCGAGCCTGATGATGGTCTACTTCTGGGTGTTCGTGACGGTGCTCGTCGCGCGCCGCATCGCGAGCTCGTCGCACGGACGCAGCCTGTGGGCCATCCGCGAGGACGAGATCGCCGCCGAAGCCATGGGCGTGAACACGACGGCGTACAAGGTGCGCTCGTTCGTCATCTCGGCCTTCTTCGGCGGCATCGCGGGCGCGCTGTTCGCTCACTTCGTGCCCATCATCAACCCGCAGAGCTTCTCGTTCGTGAAGTCCATGGAGATCGTCGTCATGATCGTCGCCGGGGGCCTCGGCTCGACAACGGGGGCCATCCTGGCTGCGGTGTTCCTGACGCTCCTGCCCGAGGTGCTGCGCACGACGTTCATCTCGCTCGGCATGTCCGGCTCGGCGGCGCAGATGATCGATCAGGCGCGCATGCCCATCTACGGGCTGCTCCTCGTCGTGCTCATGCTGGTGCGCCCGCAAGGCCTGTTCGGTACGCATGAGATCTGGGACGTGGCGCCGAAGCTCGGCCTCGGACGCGCGCGCGAGCGCTACGCGAAGTGGTTCGGCAAGGGCGGAGGGGGCCAATGATGACGGAAGGAGTGCCGCTGCTCGAGGCCCGCACCGCCTCCATCCAGTTCGGCGGCCTGAAGGCGCTGTGCGACTTCAACTTGCAGATCCACCGCGGTGACCTGCACGGCCTCATCGGACCGAACGGCGCGGGCAAGACCACGGCCTTCAACGTGCTCACCGGTGTCTATCAGCCGACCTCGGGTGACATTCTCGTCGAGGGCGAGCGCGTGAACGGCCGGCTGCCGCACCAGATAAACCGCCTCGGGCTCGCGCGCACGTTTCAGAACATCCGCCTGTTCAAGGAGCTGAGCGCGCTCGACAACGTGCGCGTCGCTTGTCTCGCCGAGTCGCACGCGCTGTTCTCGAAGGCGCGCATCGAGTCGCTGCGCAGGAGCGGCGGCACGCGTCCTCTCGGGAACCTCTTCGACGCGTGCAACAACTACTACGACTGGTGGCGGGCCCTGTTGTTGACGCCGGGCTTTCTGCGCGAAGAAGCGCAGATCGAGGCGCGCGCGCGTGAGCTGCTCGACGTCATGGGCCTCACGCACCGCGTGAACGAGCAGGCCAAGAACCTGCCCTATGGGGAGCAGCGTCGCCTCGAGATCGCGCGCGCCCTCGGCACCCATCCCAACGTGCTGCTGCTCGACGAGCCGGCCGCCGGGATGAACACGCGCGAGAAGGTCGAGCTGCAGGACCTCATCCGTTCGCTGCGCGATCGCTTCAACCTCGGCGTCCTCGTCATCGAGCACGACATGAAGCTGGTGATGGGCATCTGCGAGCGCATCACCGTGCTCGATCATGGAGAGACCATCGCGTGCGGCACGCCGGCGGCGGTGCGGGAGAACCCGGCCGTCATCGAGGCGTACCTCGGCGAGGGCTACGCCGAGGAGCGCAGCGACCCACGCCTGAAGAGCCTCGACGCGCGCGGGCCGGTCACGAGCGCGGAGGGGGGCGCGTGAGCGAGAGCGTCACGACGAGCGCGGCTGAAGAGGCCGGCGGTGTGAAGGTCCTCGGCGCGCGCGCGCAGCGAGAGCCGCTGCTCGACGTCGACGGCGTGCACCTGTCCTACGGCGCCATCAAGGCGCTGCGCGGCGTGTCGCTGAAGCTCGGCAAGGGCGAGATCGTCGCGCTCATCGGCTCGAACGGCGCCGGCAAGACCTCGACGCTGCGCGCGGTCTCCGGCATGGAGCGCGTGTCCTCGGGCAAGGTGACCTTCGACGGACAGGTGATCACGGGCGTGCCCGCGCACGCGCTCGTGTCGCGCGGCATGGCGCACGCGCCCGAGGGCCGCGGCATCTTCTTGAACCTCAGCGTCGAGGAGAACCTCGAGCTCGGCGCCTACACGCGCCCCCGCGGCCCCGAGATCGAGGCCGACAAGCAGAACGGCTTCAAGCTCTTCCCGGTGCTCGAGGAGCGTCGCAAGCAGATGGCCGGCACGCTCTCGGGCGGTGAGCAGCAGATGCTC
>CAYLZW010000644.1:0-2088 GCA_964388085.1 uncultured Myxococcales bacterium
GCGCCGTAGAGCACCGTCGCCGCCTGGTCCCACATCTGCAGCACGAAGAAGAGCTCGCCTTGGTTCAGCCGCTCCTCGTAGCTCGCCTGCGGCGAGAGATCGATGTTGCCCTCGTAGGCGCGCTCGATGCGCTGCATCTCGCCGTCGAGCTGGAGCAGCGTCGCCTCGACGTCCGTCAACGACTGCGCCGCGGCGCTCGCCGGGAACAGCGAGGCCTGCGCGAGCGCGACGAGCACGAGGACGCGGGCTCTCATTTGGCCTTCGCCTTGGCGCGCTGATCTTCGGCGACCTGGGTGTCGAAGCGGACGGCGGGACGGTCGGTCAGCTCCGTCGTGAAGTTCCCCTGCTCGAAGCCCACCGAGCGGATGGTGATGACCTTGCCCGGCTCCGCGTCGAACGTGAGCGCGTTCTTGAGGCGGAACGTATAGCCGGACAGATAGCTGAACACGCCCGAGCCGTTGCCCTTGTAGACGAGCTGGACGGTCAGCGTGTGGCTGCCCTCGACGAGGTTGCCGTCGAAGAGCTGGCGCTCCTTGGCCTCGGTCAGGCGTTCGCCGGTCTCGTCGGTGTCCTGCCAGATGGGCGCACCGTCGAGGAAGTAGTGCGCCTCGGTGAGCATGAAGCTGCCGCCCATCTGGTTGTCGTGGATGATGACCGCGCTGGCGCCGGTCCCGAGGCCGCCGGTCACCTGCTCGGTGAGCAGGGTGAGCTTCGCCTTCGAGCGGAAGATCTGCTCCTTGAGGTCGTTGATGCGGCCCTCGAGCTCACGGACCTTCAGGCTGTAGGCCTCGTCGGCGGTCTGCAGGTCCTCCGCGCCCGCCGCGGCCGGGGCAGCGGGGGCCGCCGGCTCAGCGACGGCGTCGGTCGCGCTCTCCGCGGGAGCGGTGGGCTCCGCCGCCATGGGCGTGTCAGCGTCGGTCTCCGGCGCGGTGGCCGCCGGCGGCGGGCCGGCTTCCTGCGCCTCGGCGACACCGGGCGCGCCGAAGCCGACCAGGAAAACGCCAGCGATCGCGACGACGCCCGCGAGCTGCGAGGCGCCGGCGACGCGAAGTGCCCTGCGCCCGGTGGGCGGCAGCTTGGCTCGTGACATGGGCTCCCCTACCCCTTGCATACGACGGTCGTTCATTGGGCTTCACTTCCCTACGTGTGCGGCGCGCGTCGTGCTCGGGTGTGATGAAGTACGTCGAGGTACGTCATGACACGGACGGCGCCGCCTGCGCTTGATTCAGCCGCCCTTCCGGAGCTCCTGCAGGACCAGCTTGGCGACGGCTTTCAGCGTGTCGAACACGCCGACGCCGTTGGTGGCGGTGGCCTCGAAGTCCGGCATGCCGCGCGGGTTCAGCAAGCGGCGCAGCTCCTCGACGCTGGCGGCGTTTGGCAGGTCGCGCTTGTTGTATTGGATGACGTACGGGATCTTGTCGAGGTCGTAGCCCTGCTCCGCCAGGTTCGTGCGCAGGTTCTCGACCGACTCGAGGTTCGCCTCCATGCGCTCGATCTGCGAGTCGGCGACGAAGACGACGCCGTCGACGCCCTTCAAGATCAGCTTTCTCGACGCGTCGTAGAACACCTGACCAGGCACGGTGTACAGATGGAAGCGCGTCTTGAAGCCGCGGATTTCGCCGAGGGAGAGCGGCAGGAAGTCGAAGAACAAGGTCCGCTCGGTCTCCGTCGCGAGCGAGATCATCTTGCCCTTCGCCTCGGGGTTCGTCTTGTTGTAGACGTACTGGAGGTTCGTCGTCTTACCGCACAGTCCAGGCCCGTAGTAGACGATCTTGCAGTTGATCTCGCGCGACGAGTAGTTGATGAACGACATGGGTAGCTCGAGAGCGGGTTAGCTCGAGAAAAGGCTGTCGATGTCGTCGTCGGTGATCTCCGCGAAGGGAGAGCCGACGCCGGGCGCCTGCGCCTTCTGGGCGATGCGCGCGAAGAGGGAGGAGAGCTCGTCGGACGCCTTGCGCACGCGCAGCCGCACGAGGCCGAGGCTCGAGCGGTGATCGAAGATCACGACGAGGATGCCGCGCTGCCCCACGATCGAGATGTGGAGGTTGTCGCGCTCTCCCTCGTGGAAGATCTGCGAGAACTCCTTCT
>CAYLZW010000645.1:0-2082 GCA_964388085.1 uncultured Myxococcales bacterium
GTGCGCGCGTCGTCGACGTGGGTGCGCCCAGACGTGCTGCGCGAGCTCAAGAGCGAGGCCCTGGCCGCGGCGGTGTACGCCGACGAGGGCAGCGAGAAGGCCGTGGCGCCGCCCGAGGTCGACTTCGCTCCTTTCAACGCCAAGGCCGCTGACAAGAGCCTCGACACCGGCTGGGTCGCGAGCCAGAAGGGCGGCAAGGGCGAGTGGGTCGAGCTCGAGCTGAGCGAGCCGGGCGCGGTCCGCATGGTGCGCATCGTGCCGGGGTGCCTCGAGACGAAGCGCGAGTACGCGGGCCACAACGTGCCCGACAAGATCGAGATCCGCCTCGACAACCGCGAGCGCGCCTACGTCGACCTGCGCTCGCCGAAGCAGGTCTCGCCGCCCGTGCTCGCCGTGCTGCCGACGAAGGTGGGCAGTAAGCCCTGGGCGACGCAGTACCTGGTGTTCCTCGACGGGAAGGTGCAGGCCAAGAACGTGCGCGTGACCATCGATCGGTTCAAGAAGCAGGGGCGCGCGAACCTGGCCTGCATCTCCGAAGTGACGGTGCATTGAGGGCGGCTGTCGTCGCCATTCGAGGCTGGCGAGGTGCGTAGCCAGGTGCCAGAGTCCGCCCGCATGAGCGCTCACGGTCCGGTCACCGACGCTGCGCGGGGCAAGCTCCCCGAGGTGGCCTCCGTGCGCCCGACGGATCGCGCCGCGGTCTCGCAGATCGATCGGCTGCTGACCTCGAGGCCGCTCATCCTCGTCACCGGCAAGGGGGGCGTCGGGAAGAGCTCGGTGTCCGCGGCGCTGGCCTTGCGCGCGGTGGCGCTCGGGCTGAAGCCCCTGCTGTTCGAGTGTGACGCTCCCGCGCGCCAGAGCCTGTTCCCCGGCGGGGCGCGCTCCAGCGACGAGGTGCGCGAGATCCTGCCGGGTCTCTACGGCGTGAACCAGAGCTCGGACGAGGCCATCAAGGCGTACGCCATACACGCCCTGCCCTCGCGGACGCTCGCCGAGCTCCTGCTCGAGAACCGGGTCGCGCGCCTGTTTCTGAAGGCCTCCCCCTCGGTGACCGAGATGGCGCTCATCGGGCGCATGGTGCAGCTCGCCGAGGAGCGCGCCGCCGAGGGTCCGGTCATCGTCGATCTGCACTCCACCGGACACGCGCTCCACGTGCTGCGCGCGCCGCTCGGCATCATGCGCGTGCTGCGCAAGGGGCCCGTCTACGAGCGGGCGAAGATCGCGAACGACTTCGTGTTCGACCCCGCGCGCACGGCGGTGATCGCCGTCGCGCTGCCCGAGGAGCTGCCGGTGACCGAGCTGCTCGAGGTGCTCGCGCAGCTCGACGACATGAAGACGCCGCTCGGCCCCGTGGTGTTGAACGGCATGTTCGCCGATCCGCTGCCGGGTGTGCCGGACGCGCTGCTCGAGCGGGTGCGCAGCGACGTGCCCGAGGCCGCGCGGGCGTCGACGGACGCGAAGACCATGCGCGAGTGGGCGAGGCGCGCCGCGCGGGAGCGCACCCGCCTGCTCGAGGGCCTGTCCACGAGGCGCGGCGACGACGCGCTCGTGCTCTCGCTACCCTTCATGCTCGACCTGGACGCCGCCGAGGAGTCCGTCGCGACGCGGCTCGCCGATCACATCGACGCCATCTCGAAGGACGCGCCCCATGGCGCGGCCAGGAGCGGAGCCCGCGATGGCGGATGATCTCGGCGCCGGCGCCGAGCGCTTCTCCAAGATCCTGCGCGAGGCGAAGGTCGTCGTCGCCGTGGGATCGGGCGGCGTCGGCAAGACGACGACCTCGGCCGCCATCGCCATCGCGGCCGCGCGCCAGGGACGTCGCTGCGCCGTCCTCACCATCGATCCTGCCCGCCGCCTCGCGCAGGCCCTCGGCATCGAGAAGATGGGCAACGAGCCGCGCGCGCTGCCGAGCGAGCTGGTCTCGCCCGGCGCCGTCGACGCCATGATGCTCGAGACGGCGGCCGCCTTCGACGACCTCATCTCCCGGCTGGTTCCCGAGCCCGCCCGCCGCGAGCGCCTGCTCGAGAACCGCCTCTATCAGGTCATCGCGCGCCAGCTCGGCGGCACGCACGAGTACATGGC
>CAYLZW010000646.1:0-2081 GCA_964388085.1 uncultured Myxococcales bacterium
CGTCGACGGGCAGGTAGAGCACCTCGGCGCCCCGCTCGCGGAAGCGCTCGAGCTGGCGACGGACCTCCTGCGCCGCGAGGATGCGGCTCGCGCGCGCACCCACCGTCGCGGGCGTGACGCTCTCCCCGGCGGCCTTGGCGCGAGCGAACAGCGCCTGCTTGAGCGCGTTCTCGTCGCTGAGCGCGGCCTCGGGCGAGGCGAGCTCCGCGTCCACGTCGGTGCGGCCGAGCAGCACGAGGCGAAGCCCGCGGCAGCGCTCCGCGAGCGCCTCGAGCGAGGTGGCCGTGACGCCGCGCGCGCCGCCGGTCGCCACCACGACGGGGCGATCGCCGAGAACGGGGGCCGTGTCGCCCTCGAGGGGGACAGCGCGCGTCACGAGCGTAAGGCGCTGTTCGCCGCGCACGCCGACCTCGATGGCGTCGGCACCGGCGCTGGCCTCGTCCACGACGAGGCGCGCGAGCTCGGCGCCCGGCAGCGTCGCTGTCTCGACGTCGAGCGCCTTGCAGCACACGCCGCTCCACTCCTGCGCCGCGGTCTTCGTCAGCGCCGCCAAGCCGCCGAGCAGCGTCCGGGCCCCGAGCGTCGTCGTCAGGCCGAAGTCACCGCCAAGGTCCTGGACGGTGCAGTAGAGCGCGCCGCTCGACGCGGCCGCTTGCAGCGCACGAGCGCTCCGGCGCGCGACGTCGAAGGAGCGCCGCAGCGCGAGCAGCGCGGCGTCATCGTCCGCCACCGCGCTCAAGCCGCTGAGGTCGATGACTCCGCGGACGCCGTCGAAGTCGACCTCGTCGAGCGCGCGGGTGGCGGAGAGCAGCTCCGGCCGTGCGCCGCGCGCCTCGAGCTCGCGCGCGATGACCTCCGCGTGGCCGGCGCCGTCGTCGACGACGAGCACGCGAGCGCCGGCGAGGGACAGAGGAGCGCGCTGCGCGGTGACCTCCTGGAGCTCGACCTCGGCACGCACGACGCGCTCGCCGGCCAGCGTGTCCCCGGCGGCATCGGCGGGCGCGGCGGCGCTCGTCGACGGGGGCTCGCCGCTGCTCCCGAGCGCGCGCACGATCTCGCCCAGCGTGGAGAGCTGCGCGAGCTGCATGGCGTCGACCTCGGGCAGGCTCGGCATGCGCTGGCGGACGGCGCCGAGGATCTCGACGCGCTTGATGGAGTCGATGCCGAGGTCCGCTTCGAGGCCCATCTCGAGGGCGAGCGCGTCCTTCGGGTAGCCGGTCTTGTCCGCGACCACGTCGAGGAACACCGACGCCACATCGTCACCGCTCGGCGCCACGGCCGGGGCAGCGATGGAAGGGGAGGGCTGGCCCCGCCCGAGCGCGCCGACGATCTCGCCCAGCGTGGAGAGCTGCGCGAGCTGCATGGCGTCGACCTCGGGGAGGCTCGGCATGCGCTGGCGGACGGCGCCGAGGATCTCGACGCGCTTGATGGAGTCGATGCCAAGGTCGGCCTCGAGGCTCATCTCGAGCGCGAGCGCGTCCTTCGGGTAGCCGGTCTTGTCCGCGACCACGTCGAGGAAGACGGCAGCGACGTCAGTCCCCGCGGCCGGAGCGACGGCGGCGCCGGCACCCTGCGTCACTTTTGCGTTCGTAGAAGTGACCGCAGGCGTCGCCGCGGCGCCGAGCGCGGTCGCGATCTCGCCGAGGGTGGCGAGCTGCGAGAGCTGCATGGCGTCCATCTCGGGCAGCGAGGGCACCCGCTCGCGCAGGGCGCCGAGGATCTCGACGCGCTTGATGGAGTCGATGCCGAGGTCCGCCTCGAGGCTCATGCCGGGCGCGAGCGCGTCCGTCGGGTAGCCGGTCTTCTCGGCGACGACCTCGAGCAGCGTGGCCGCGAGATCGTTGCCGGACGCGGCGGTGGGCTGGGTCGTCGTGACCGCGGCCACGGACGGCGTCGCGGCGGCGCCCGTCGTCGAGCCCATGGCCCTCTGCAGGTAGCGTGCGACCTCCCCGAGCGTGGCCAGCTGGGACATCTCCAGCGCCTCCACCTCGGGGGCGCCGGGCAGGCGCTCACGCAGGGTGCCCATGATCTCGACGCGCTTGATGGAGTCGATGCCGAGGTCGGCCTCGAGGCTCATCTCG
>CAYLZW010000647.1:0-2077 GCA_964388085.1 uncultured Myxococcales bacterium
CATCAGCCCGGGCGCCGTCAACTGGAAGACCGCCGGCATCGGCATCGTGAACTCGGAGCGCAAGCCGCCGTCGGCCCGAAAGACGGGCGCGCACGTCCACGGCCTGCAGCTCTGGGTCGCGCTGCCCAAGGCGCACGAGGAGACGGAGCCAAGATTTCAGCACGTCGCGGCGGCGGACATCCCCGAGCTCACGGTAGAGGGCGCTCGCCTTCGCGTGGTCGCGGGCTCGGCCTTTGGAGAGACCTCGCCGGTGCGGGGGCTCTCGCCGCTGTTCTACGTCGAGGCTCGGCTCGAGCGCGGCGGCGAGCTCCAGGTGCCCGTCGAGCACGCCGAGCGCGCCGCCTACGTGGTGGAGGGCGCCGTCCGCTCCGGCGGCGAGCGCTTTGGGTCGGGCGCCATGATCGTGTTCCGGCGCGGGACGGAGGCGCGCGTAGAGGCCCTCGAGCCGTCCAGCGTGATGCTGCTCGGCGGGGACGCGCTCGACGGGGAGCGGCACGTCTGGTGGAATTTCGTCGCGAGCACGCGCGAGCGCATCGAGCAGGCCCAGCGTGATTGGCAGGAGCGCCGCTTCCCCGTGCTGGTCGGTGACGACGAGGAATTCATTCCGCTGCCGCCGCAGGTGGGCCGCATTCGCTGACGCGCCGCGTAATCGCCTCGTCGCTGGTGCGTCGTCGACGTTGCACCACAAAGTCTGGTGGTCGTCGTCGTTTCAGGTCGTTTCAGTTTGCCGCCGTGCTCCGCCCGGCATGCTTGCGCTCCCGTTGCCGAGGGAGCCGCCGTGACAGAGCTCGACCAGGACGCGTCCTACCGGCGCCCGCTGTTCATCGCCGCCAGCATCGCCGCCCTCGTCATGGCCGCGCTCGCCGCTTTCGGCGTCGACCTTCATCGCTGCCGTTTCGAGGCCGTCACGAAGAGCGAGCACACCGTGTCGGGCGGCGACGAGCACGCCGCGCGGGGGCGCGAGCTGCGCCTGTGGCTCGACGCCGGCGCGCTCGACGCCGCGCTGCAGGAGTCTCTGCTGGAGGAGCTGGCCCCGGCGGGCATCACGCTGACGAGCACGGCGACGAAGGGCGGCAGCGTCACCCTCCGCGTCGACGACGCGTCCTTCTACACGCCGCTCTACGCGAGCGCGCGCGTCACCGCCGTCATGGGCTTCGAGACCGGAAGCGCGCCCGGCTCGACGTCACCCAGCGTCGAGGGCGACACCCGCGTCGAGCTGCGCGGCGGCTGCTACGGGGCGGTCGCGCCGTCGACCTTCCGCGCGCGCGTCGCTCGCCAGGTGGCGGCGCCCCTCGTGAAGGCGCTCACGGCCACGCTCAACGCGTCTGCACGGTAATCCGCAGTCGCCCCGCCTCGGGGACGAAGCCGTTGACCTCGACCCCGGCGCGAGCGGCCTGCACGCGCAGGCTCACGAGGAAGCGTCGCACGTCGTGAGCGCCTCCCTCGAAGGTGGCGCTCTCGAGGGCGCTGTCTCCGGCGCCCTCGCTCACGGACAGCCCGGCGGACTCGGCGAGCTGCTGGACGAGCGCCGCGTCGAGCCCGCGCGCGACCAGCCGAGCGTCGACGACCGTGGTGTCCTCGCCGCCGATGCCCGCCGCCTCCGCCGCTGGATTGCCGCCCTGCGGGATCTGCTCCCCGAGCTGCACCGCGACGACGAGCGCCGCCACCGCAGCCGCGACCGTGAGCCCCTCGACCCAAAAGCGCGTCCACGGCCGCTTGCCGGCCAGCGAGATCACCGGAGCCACCTCCCCCTCGCGCGCCCCCTGCTCCGCGATCCGCGCGCGCACCTTCGCGAGCATGTCCTCCGGCGCCTTCGGCCGCTCCACGCGCTTCAACAGCGCCTCGACATCATCAGGGCCCAGGGGACGTCGTGCGTCGCTCATGATCAACTCCAAACGGTTCACGGCGCGAGCTCCAACAGCGTGGCGTGCGGCTCGAGCGCCTTCGCCAGGGCCGCCCGCGCGCGATGCAGGCGCGACTTCACGGTGCCGAGAGGCAGCCCGGTGACGTCGACGATCTCTTCGTAGCTCAGGTCCTCGAGATCGCGCAGCACGACGAGGGTGCGCTGCTCCTCGGG
>CAYLZW010000648.1:0-2069 GCA_964388085.1 uncultured Myxococcales bacterium
GCGCATGTACTACTGGCGCAAGAAGCTCGAGGAGGAGGCCTCGGCCGAGCCGCTCACGCTCCTGCCGGTAAAGGTCTCCGAGCCGAAGCGCGGCGAGCCCGTGCTGGTCCTGCTCCGCAGCGGCCACATGGTGAAGGTAGGCCGCGGTTTCGACGAGGAAGCGCTCGCCCGCGTCGTCGCCGTGCTGGAGAGCGCCTGATGTTGGGGCTGCCTCCAAGTGTGAAGATCTACTTCGCGACAGAGCTCGTCGACATGCGCAAAGGCATCGATGGGCTGCGCGCGGTCGTGGAGCAGGCTCTGAAGAGCGACCCGTACGAGGGCCACCTGTTCGTCTTCGTCGGCAAGACGCGCGACAAGGTGAAGATCCTTTTCTGGGACCGTGGTGGCTTCGTGCTCTACCTGAAGCGGCTCGAGCGCGGCCGCTTCCAGCTGCCCGACGTCGACCGGCGCCACCGGCACGTCACCATGGAGGCGGCGGAGCTCGCGATGCTCCTCGACGGCATCGACTTGAACGCCCGGCGGCTGGCGAAGTGGCGGCCGAAGGGGATCGACAACGCCAGCGGAGTCTGATCCAACCTGACCGATGGTGCCGCCGGTCGACCACGAGTGCGTGCTCACGAACGTCGTCGAGAAGCAGGCGGCGGAGATCGAGCGCCTGCGTCGCGAGGTGGAGCAGCTCAAGAAGGCCCTCGTGGGCCCGAAGAGCGAGCGGTCGAAGATGCCGCGGGTGGAGGAAGCGCTCGGCACCGAGGGGCCGTCGCCGGAGAACCGGGCGGCCCGTCGTCGAGAACGCGCAGCGCTCAAAGCCCAAATTCCAACCGTTAGGGTCGAGCACAAGGTGCCGGAGGAGCAGCGCTCGTGCCCGAAGTGCGGCAACCACGCGCTGACGCCGCTCGGCGACGGGCGTTCGACCGTCGTCTTCGAGTACGTGCCGGCGAAGCTGGTGCGTATGGAGCACGTGCAGGAGGTGCTGCGCTGTCGCTGCGGCGAGCACGTCGTCACGGCGCCCGGCGCGCCGAAGGTCGTCGAGCAGGGCCGGTACGGCGCGAGCTTCCTCGCCCACCTGGTCACGGCCAAGTGCGTCGACTCCATCCCGCTGTATCGCGTCGAGAAGGACTTCAAGCGCCAGGGCGTGCCCGTCTCGCGCTCGACGATGAATGACCTGTTCCATCGCTCCGCGGACATCTTGAGCCCGCTCTCCGCGCGGCTCCTCGACGTCATTCGACACCGCCCGGTAGTGCTCGCCGATGAGACCCGGCTCCGCATGGTCGACGGCGGTGACGGCAAGCCGAAGAATGGCTTCATCTGGACCTTCGGCGCGGAGGACGACGGGGGTGGCACCGACGTGGCGTTCGTGTTCGCCGCTGACCGAAGCAGCGAGACCCCGCGCCAGGTGCTTGGCGGCACCAACGGCACGCTCCTCGTCGACGCATACAGCGCCTACAACGCCGTCGCCGAGGTCTCGAGCCGCGAGCGCGCCGCCTGCCACGCGCACCTCCGCCGATACTTCCACGAGGCTCTTCCCACTGCACCGGTCGCGCAGGAGGCCATCGAACTGATCCTCGACCTCTACCGTGTCGAGCACGAGGCGAAGGAGCGCCGCATCGTTGGAACGAGCCAACACTTGGAGCTTCGACGTCTGAAGACCATCCCGGCACGCCACCGGCTGAAGGCCTGGCTCGACGAGAACCTCGAGCGCCACCCGCCGAAGAGCCCGCTCGGCGTGGCCATCCGCTACGCGCTGAAGCAGTGGGACGAGCTCGGCCGCTTCACGACTAACGCGAAAGTGCCAATCGACAACAACGGCGCTGAACGCGCGCTCCGTCGCGTGGCGCTGGGCAGGAAGAACTTCCTGTTCGTCGGCGACGTCGAGGCAGGAAGGAACCTTGCCGGGCTCTACTCGCTCGTGGCGACCTGCGAGGCGCGGGGCATCAACCCATTCGCCTACCTCGCCGACGTGCTGGCGCGCGTACAGGACCACCCCGCGACCCGGATCGACGAGCTGCTGCCCGGCGCTTGGCTTGCCGCTCAGGCGGCGTAGCTCAAGACGACGCTCGTCGGACGGTTAC
>CAYLZW010000649.1:0-2043 GCA_964388085.1 uncultured Myxococcales bacterium
GAGCTCGGCGGCAAGATCGTCGGCGAGGAGGCCTACAGCAAGGGCGACACCGACTTCCGCGCGCAGCTCACCGCCATCAAGCAGGCGAAGCCGGACGCCATCTACGTGCCCGGCTACTACACCGACGTCGGCATCGTGGCGCGCCAGGCGCGGGAGCTCGGCATCACGGCGCCGCTCCTCGGCGGCGACGGCTGGGAGTCCGAGAAGCTCTTCGAGCTCGGCGGCAGCGCCATCGAGGGCAGCTACTTCAGCAACCACTACTCGACGGAAGACCCGAGCCCCGCCGCGCAGGAGTTCATCAAGAAGTACCAGGCCGCCTACGGGGTGCCGCCGGACTCGCTCGCCGTGCTCGGCTACGACGCGGCGATGGTCGCCATCGAGGCCATGAAGAGGGCGCCCGACCTCTCAGGCGCCGCGCTGCGCGACGCCATCGCGGCGACCAAGGACCACAAGGGCATCGCCGGCACCATTACGCTCGACGACAAGCGCAACGCGGTGAAGCCCGCCGTCGTGCTGAAGGTCGGCGAAGGCAAGGCCGAGTACGTCACGAGCATCAGCCCGTGAGGCTCGCTCCCTGAGGCGCGACCCCTGTCACCGGCGGGGGTTGTCGCTGCCTGGCTCTCGTGGCATCGAGCGCGCTCATGGCCGAGCTGCTGCAACAGACCATCAACGGCCTTGCGCAAGGGACCATCTACGCGCTCGTCGCCCTCGGCTACACGATGGTCTACGGCGTGCTGAAGCTCATCAACTTCGCCCACGGCGACGTGATGATGGTCGGCGCCTACATGGGCTACGCCACCTCGAAGCAGCTCGGTCACGAGCACCAGTCGAGCTTCGGCGGCGTGCTGCTGATCTTCACGATCGCCATGGTGGGCTGCGCGCTGCTCGGCTTCATCATCGAGCGCTTCGCCTACCGCCCGCTGCGCGAGAAGCCGCGCCTGACCGCGCTCATCACGGCCATCGGCATCAGCTTCGCGCTCTCGTACGGCTTTCAGCTCGACCTCGGCTTCTTGCCCGGCGCCGCGCCGCGCGCCTTCCCCGAGATCATCGAGCCGAGCGAGTGGCTCATCATCGGCGATCGTGACGTCGTCATCTGGAACTATCAGGTCATCTCGATCGCCATCGCGGTCTTGCTGATGGTGATCCTGCAGCTGCTCGTGTTCAAGACGCGCTTCGGCACCGCCATGCGCGCGGTCTCCTTCGATCACCGCGCCGCGGCGCTCATGGGCGTCCCCGTCGACCGCGTCATCGCCATCACGTTCGCGCTCGGCGCGGGGCTCGCGGCTGGCGCCGGCATCCTGTTCGCGATCAAGGACACCGCCATTCAGCCGCTGATGGGCCTGTACGTCGGCCTGAAGGCCTTCGTCGCCGCGGTCATCGGCGGCATCGGCAACGTGCCCGGCGCCGTCGTGGGCGGCCTCCTGCTCGGGCTCGTGGAGCAGTTCGTCGTCGGCTACGCGGCCTCTACCTGGCGCGACGCGGTGGCCTTCGGCGTGCTCATCATCGTGCTCTTGTTCCGCCCCGAGGGCCTGTTCGGTCGCGTCGCCCCGGAGAAGGTCTGATGGAGTCGCCGGGACCGAAGCTGCCGCCGGCGCTGCGCGGCGTCTTCCCGTTTCTCGTCGTGCTCCCTGTCCTCGCGCTCGTGCAGTGGCTCGCGACGGGGAACAACTTCTTCATCTACATCGCCAGCCTCGTCGGCGTGAACATCATCCTCGCGGTGTCGCTCAACATCGTGAACGGCATGACGGGGCAGTTCTCCATCGGGCACGCCGGCTTCATGGCGGTGGGCGCGTACATCGGCGGCAAGACCTCGATCCTGACGCACGAGTACCAGCTCTCGTTCCTGCCCGAGATCTTCTCGGACCAGATCTTCCTGCTCGCGTCGCTGCTCGTCGCGGGGCTCATCGCGGCGGCCTTCGGCTTCCTCGTCGGGCTGCCGTCGCTGCGCCTCAAGGGCGACTACCTCGCCATCGTCACGCTCGGCTTCGGCGAGATCATCCGCGTCATCGTGCAGAACAGCGAGACCTTCGGGCGCGCGCTCGG
>CAYLZW010000650.1:0-2036 GCA_964388085.1 uncultured Myxococcales bacterium
CTCGATGGTCGAGGCTGCTGAGGTTCCTCGACGACCCGCTGATCCCCCTGGACAATAACCTCACCGAAGGCGGCTACATTGGTCTCGCCATCGGCCGACGGAACTACGTTGGCGCGCGCTCCGAGCGAGGGACCATTGCGGCCGCCCGCTTCTACACCATCGTGGAGAGCGCTCGGGTCAACGGCATCAATGGCGAGGCGTACCTGCGCTACGCCGCTCGCGCGCTGCTTGCCGGGGAGCGGCCCCTGCTGCCGCACGAGTGGGCTCCGGGCCGCTGACAGTCACGCCGCTGACCCATGGCGAGCCCGCTCACAAGACCGACGCGGCGAGCATGTACGCGCGAGTGGAGCGAGGGAAGGCCGCCGGCGCGGCGCTCGCTGGCTTCTCTTAGCCGCCGTTCTCGATGACGACGCGAGCGGCGTGACGATGGGCCATCGACGACAAGCCCGGGCTTGTCGGCGATGCCGAAGCGAAGCGGCCGCGGAAGGACGCTCTCGTTTTGCTTTGTGCGGCGGGGCGGGCGGGCGTGCGGCGACGGGCGCGCGACGGCGCGGAGCGCGGCGCGTGCTCGGCGCACGTGCGCTCTCTCGTGGAGGGACGTGGGTGGGCCGGCCGGAGGGTGATAGCAGTCTGCCGCTCGGCGGTTGTGCTCGCGGCGCGCGACGTCGGCGTGCGCGGCGGCCGGTACGGACGGCGCGTGCGTCGTCGTCGGGCGCGTGGTGCCGGATGCTCTGCTCGCGCGGGTGGGACGTGCCGGTGCTACGGCGAGCGACAGCGAGCGCAGCGAGCGGGAGCGCGCCGGATCTCTCTGGGTGCGGAGCTCTGACAGGGGTGGGAGTCTCGTTGGGTTGCAGGGCTTGGCTCGTGGAGAAGCGAGCACTGTCATCGCTACATCGGGATTCCGAGGTCATCGCCATCCAGCCACGCAATCGTCTCGCCCTGCCGTTCCGCGTCGTACGGCAGCATCCCCGCCAGATAGCGGAATGAGAGAACGAGTGCTTGGAGCGAATCTTCGCCCGCGATGCTCTGCACGGACCCGTCGCCGAGTCCTTGGATCCGAAAAGGACACCACCACGGCCCGTCCGCCTCCAAGTGAACGGGGGCCCCAATCTCGACCACTACGGCACGTTCAGTCCCGTCGCTTCGGCGTGCGGTGAGCTGACGACTCGCAACGACAGGCCCGATCACAGCTGGCTTCTTCATTCAAAACCGCCCTACGGAAACAATGGCGGACCATAGCCGCCTCGTTTGCATTGGACGAGACGCTCCATCGCTTGTGCGTAGCAACGAGCTCTTGCAGCCGGGTTCGGGAGCCGGTTGTATTCCGGGATGTCAATCCTGTCGTAGATCTCTTGGCATCTCCTGTCGCGTTCCCTCTCGTCCTCACATTCTTCCGGCGGGTCCCTGTCGCACAGACCAAAAACCTGGCAGAGGAACCAGCCAGTCACGCCTGCGGAGGCGCCCGGGTTGGGTATGGGCTGAGGGGCAGGGGGCAATGTCGGCGTTTGAGATTGCCCCGATTTCGTAGACACTCTCGTTATGCGGCCAACGCGGCCTTTCTGTAAAGGCGCTCGTGCTCCATCGGACTACGATAGCCGATGTACGAGTGCCGTCTCTGACGATTGTAGAAGACCTCGATGTACTCGAAGACGGCTCCGCGCGCTTGCTTCCTCGTCGTCAAGTCGAGGCCGTCAATCAGTTCACTCTTGATGGTTCCCCAGAAGCTCTCCGCGACGGCGTTGTCCCAGCAGTCGCCCTTGCGGCTCATGCTGCAGAGCATGCCGCTGTCGTCGAGCGCTCTCCGGTAGGCATGGCTCGCGTACTGGCAGCCACGGTCGGAGTGGTGGATGAGCCCCGGCGACGGCCTGCGAGCCTTCACGGCCATCTCAAGGGCATCCAGGCACAGCTTCGTGTCGATGCGCTCACTCATCGCCCACCCGACGACGGCACGTGCGTACAGGTCGAGGATGGCGGCGAGGTACACCCAGCCTTCGCTCGTCCAGATGTAGGTGATGTCGGTAACCCAGACTTGGTTC
>CAYLZW010000651.1:0-2031 GCA_964388085.1 uncultured Myxococcales bacterium
CCACGCTACCGCGGCGGTCAAGCCGGCGGAATGACGCCCTCTGCCGGACGCATACTCCCGGAAAGCGTAGCGCGCGGACTCGCGGATCTGGTCCAGCAGGTCGTCCGCGTAGGCGTACGCGCGGTCGCGCAGGTCCTTCGCCTCCTGGCGGGTGAGGTCGGCGCGCGTGCCGCTGAGGGGGTCGCGACGCTCACCGTCGAGTTCTCGCCGATGACTCCTGGCGAGCATACGGCCGGGCTGGTCGTCGTCTCGAATGCGGTGAACGCGGCGAGCGGCTCTACGGCTATCGGTATTGTGGGGACTGCGGTCGAGTAGGCGTCTGCGTCAGCCGCCGACGCAGCCGCAGCCCGCATACCGAGAGCCGAGCTCCGCCGCCGGCTCTCCCCCGCTCGCCAAGCGCTCAACGGAAGTGACGTCGTTCTCTCAACGAGAAACCCTCTCGGGCCACACCGCCGGCGCACCGCACCACCGCCGCGGCGAGCGGATGGTGAGCGCGCCTCCCACCCTCCGGGCCGCGGCCTGTCGGTTCGCGCACCTGCGCTCCCAAGCCAGATCCACCCCAAGACGCAAAACCACCCCGCAGCGGACGGATCGCCTTCCGCGGTAGGTTCAGCCCTTCCGCCACGAGATGCGTTAGACCAGTAAGCGACCCATGAGCTCCCCCAGCCGCGACCTGAACGCACTGCTCCGCCGCACCCGCGCGCGGCTGTTCGCGTACGCCAGCCTCGAGCTGAGCGCCGGCGCCGTCGCGGGCCTGTTGTTCGGCCTGCTGGCCGCGCTCCTGCTGATCGGCTCGCTGCCCTTCTCGCTGGAGCTGCGCTACGCGCTGTGGGCGCTCATCGGTGTCTTCGTGCTCGGCGGCGCGGCGGTCGTCGTGGTGCGGCGGGCGCTGCCCCTGTCGGATGACCTGGTGGTCGCGACCCACCTCGAGGAGGCGGCCTTTCGGCGCGGGACCGCGCTCGGCGACGCGGTGCGCAGCGCGGTGGAGCTGCGCGACAGCTCCGTCGACGACACACTCGGCCGCTCGCGGGCGCTCTGCGACGCGCACATCCAGCACACGCTCGAGCGCCTGACGGCGACGAAGGCCTCGTCGTCCCTCGGCGGCGTCGCGCTCGCGGGCGCGGTGCCGACGCTGCTCGCGTTCTCGGCCGCCGTCTGCGTCGCGGGGCTCACCTGGGTGCTCGTCCCCGACGCGATCACCGCTCGCTGGCAGCGGCTGTTCGACGACAGCGCGGCCGCGGACGCGCTCCGTGCGCGCGCGGCGAACGTGCTGCCCCTGGTCACGGATCTGACGCTGACGCTGCGCTTCCCGGCCTACATGCAGCGCGAGGACCAGGTGGTGCCGGGCTCGTCGGGCGACATCGTGGCGCCGCGCGGGACCGAGGTCGTCATCGAGGGGCGCGCGGATCGGCTCGTGAAGGACGCGGCGCTGTTGCTCGGCGAGCAGTCCATCGCGCTCACGGTCTCCGAGCAGCGGCGCATCCAGGGCCGCTTCATGGTGGACGCCTCGGGCAGCTATCGCTTCCGCCTCGTCGAGCCCGATGGCGACGTGACGCTCGATCCGGTCGCGCACCGGGTCACGCTCTCGCCCGACGAGACGCCCGCGGTGGAGCTGCTCGCGCCCGAGGCGGACGCCACCGTGCAGCTCGACGACGACGTCGACGTGCTGTTCGGCGTGAAGGACGACTACGGCATCGGCCGCGTGCGCGTCGTCGTGCACCGCCAGGGATCGGGCGGCGAGCCGTTCGTGAAGGACCTCGCCGTCGTCGAGGAGCTGGCGCCGCGGGAGCTCCGGAGCCGCGGCGGCTTCTCCGTCGCCGAGACGGGGGCGCGTCCGGGCGATCGCCTGAGCGTCTATGTGGAGGCGCTCGACAACGACACGGTGAGCGGCCCGAAGGCGGGGCGCTCGAAGACGCGGGTGCTGACGGTCTTCTCCGAGGTGGAGCACCACCGCAAGATCATCGAGCTCGAGGAGAAGCTGCTCGATCGCATGGTGCACGTGCTCGGCGACGAGCTCGAGGCGCCGCTCGA
>CAYLZW010000652.1:0-2020 GCA_964388085.1 uncultured Myxococcales bacterium
GAGCCGTAGTCGAACACGGTGATGGTGTTCGGGTGCTTCAGCTTCGACGACGTCGCCGCCTCGCGGAAGAAGCGTCGTTGAAACTCCGACTCGCGATCGCTGTCCCCCGTCCCGACCAGGAGCTTCAGCGCGACGCTGCGCCCGAGCGGCGCTTGCTGCGCGCGATACACCACGCCCATGCCGCCCTTGCCGACGCGGGAGAGCAACGTGAATCGTCCGTCGATGACGCGCCCGATGTAGGGATCGCGCTCTCGACTGTTCGTCTCGTGGGGAGCCATGCGCCGAGACACGATAATCCACGTTCGATCGAACGTGTGAGCCTGGAGCGGTCTGTTCGACCCCGTCGTGAACGCGGCGCTCGCGCGGCGGCTCGAGGGTCTTACAGGCCTGAAAACCCACGCCCCGCGGCCGGCCCTGTGGTATCGCTGCAGCGCGGTCCCGGGGGGCCGACAGGGTCTCGGCTCGTCACGCGGCCGAGGCCAGAGGTCCTTGGAGGTCGCTCATGCGCGCGCATCGCATCCTGCCCGGCACGCTGGCTCTCGTCGTCGGGCTGTCTCTCTCGGCCTGCACCCAAGACGTCGAGAAGCTCTGGGAGTACCCCTCGTACGCGGCGAGCTACTCCTCACCGGCCGTGCACAACAATATGGTCGTGTTCGGCACCACGGCCGGCGAGCTGCACGCGCTCAGCCGCGACGGCGCGTTCCTGTGGAAGTTCCAGACGCGCAAGGACATCGTCTCGGCGCCGCAGATCATGGACAACCTGATCTTCTTCGGCTCGACGAACCACAACTTCTACGCCGTGGACCTGAAGGGCCGGCAGGTGTGGAAGTACACGACCTTCAGCCGCATCAAGGGCGACGCCACCGTCGACGAGGACACGAGCTCGGTCATCTTCGGCAGCTACGATCGCCACCTCTACTCGCTCGACGCGGTGACGCGCGCGGAGCGCTGGGTGTTCCCGCGCGAGGCCAAGGAGGCGAAGGCGGGCGACGACGACGACAACGCGTTGGCCGCAAAGGAGGGCGCCGAGCCTGCCGACGCCACCGTGGCTGCGGCCGCCGGCGGTGAGGCCACGGCCGGAGAGACGGCGGCAGCGCCCCCCGAGCCCGCCATCGACACCTCGGCGTGGCCGACGGACGCCTTCAGCTATGCGCAGCCGACGCTCACCTCCACGGGCCTCGTCGTCATCGGGAACCTCGACGGGCATCTCTACGCCGTCGACAAGAAGACCGGCGAGCTGCGCTGGCGCTGGGGCGAGCAGGGCGCCAAGCAGCGCAAGGGCATCACCTCGACGGTGCTCGAGCACGATGGCGTGCTCTTCTTCGGCGCCAACGACGGCAAGGTGTACGCCATCCGGCTCGCGGACCAGTCCGAGGTGTGGACCTTCGAGACCGGCGGCGAGGTGAACTCCTCGCCCGCCATCGACAAGAGCGGCACGCTGTTCATCGGCAGCCGCGACCAGAAGCTCTACGCGCTCGACGCCAAGACCGGCGCCAAGAAGTGGGAGCTCGAGACCGAGGGCCCGCTGCTCGCGAAGCCGGTCCTCTATGAGGACAAGCTCGTCATCATCGGCGCCGGCGAGGGCGACGGCCACGTGTATGCCGTGCACGCCGCCACCGGGAAGGTGTTCTGGAAGTACAAGACGGGCGACAAGATCGAGGCGGACGCCTACGTCGACGGCGACCGCTTCTACGTCGCGTCCGGCGACAAGAACCTGTACGCGTTCAAGGTAAACAAGCTGCCTTGAGGCGAGTCGCCGTCAACCACGGAGCGGAGCGACCGAGGAAGGGGGGAAGGCCGTTCGGGACCTTGGCCCGACAGCCGAGGCGCGCAGCCGCCCTGACAGCTCAAATGAGCAGGCTGCGGTAGCGCTCGAGGTTCTCGAGCACGCTGCCGACCCCGTCGACGACGGCGTGCAGCGGGTTCTCGGCGACGAACACCGGTAGCTGGCACTCCTCGCTGAGGAGCACGTCGAGGTTCTTGATGTGCGCGCCGCCACCGCAGAGCACGATGCCGCGAT
>CAYLZW010000653.1:0-2019 GCA_964388085.1 uncultured Myxococcales bacterium
CTCGTCGCCGCCACCGTCGTGCGAGAGCTCGCGCCCGGCTTCGCGGCGGTGATGGTGTGCTTTCAGGCCGGCGCGGGCATCGCCGCCGAGCTCGCGACCATGCGCGTGCAGGAGGAGCTCGACGCGCTGGCGGTCATGGGCGTGGACGCGCGCGCGCTCGTCGTCGGGCCACGCGTCCTCGGCACCGCCATGACGACGGCGCTCTTGAACGTGGCGGGCATCTTCTGCGGGCTGCTCGGCGGCTACCTCGTCGCCGTGCCGCTCGCGGGCATGGGGCACTCCATGTTCCTCAGCACGATGCTCGACGGCTTCACGCTCGGCGACCTGTGGCTGAGCGAGCTCAAGACCGTGGTGTTCGGGCTCGGCATCGGCGCCATCAGCGTCACCTTCGGCTTCTTCGCGTCGGGCGGACCGGCGGGCGTCGGGCGCGCGGCGAACCGCACGGTGGTCGCGAGCGTCATCCTCGTGCTGGTGGCGAACTACGTCGTGAACACGTCGGTGTTCGGCCTGCGCGGCGGGGGCGTGCTGTGAGCGCGCTGACCTCGCCCGGCGTGCCACCGGCGCTGCACACGACGCTGGCGCCGTTCGCGTTCCTGGCGCGCGCGAGCTGGGCGATGGTGCGGCCGCCCTCCCTCGGCAGCGTCACGACGCTGCTGGCGAAGCTGCTGCTCAGCTCCTTCCCCGTCGTCGCCGTGGTCGCGTTCTTCTCCGGCGCCATGCTCACGGTGCAGGCCGCGGCCTCCCTCTCGCTCATCGGCGGTGGACCGCTCTCGGGCATGATCGTCGGGCTCGGCGGCGTGCGCGAGGTGTTCCCGCTCCTCGCCGTCGCCTCCGTCGCCGCGCGCACAGGCGCCGAGTTCGCCAGCGAGCTCGGCACCATGCGCGTCACGCAGCAGGTGGACGCCCTCTCCGTCATGGGCACCGATCCCATGCGCCTCCTCGTCGGGCCGCGCGTGCTCGCCGCCACGCTCGGCACGCCGCTGTGCGTGCTGCTCGCGTGCGCGTCCGGGCTCATCGGCTCCTGGATCATCGGCGTGTTTCAGCTCGGCATCGATCGCGGCAGCATGTGGGCCGCGCTCACGGGCGCCGTCTTGCCCGGCGACTTCCTCGTCGGCCTCGTGAAGGGCGTCGTGCTCGGCTGGCTGGTCGGCGCCATCACGACGCGAGAGGGCCTCCGCGCGAGCGGCGGCCCGCGTGGCGTCGGCTCGGCGACGAACCGCGCGGTGGTGCGCGCGATGATCGTGGTGTGCGGCGTCAGCCTCGTCATCACCTACATCTTCTACGGTCAGGCCATGCAGGGATGACGACGCACGCGAGCCCGCCGGACGACGGCAAGCAGCGACAGGCCGGGGCTCTCGCCGGTGACGACGACGCGCCCGCCGTCGAGCTGGTGAACGTCACCAAGCGCTTTGGTGAGCGCGTGGTGCTCGACGACGTATCGCTCACCATCCCGCGCGCGGAGACCACGGTGCTGCTCGGCCCGTCGGGCACCGGCAAGAGCACCCTCCTGCGCCTCGCGGTCGGGCTCACGCGACCTGACGCGGGCGAGGTGCGCGCCCTCGGCCAGAACATCGGCACGCTCTCGGAGCGCGGGCTGCTGAAGCTTCGCCGCCGCTTCGGCATGTTGTTTCAGGAGGGCGCGCTGTTCGGCAGCCTCAGCGTGTTCGACAACGTCGCCTTTCCGCTGCGGCAGCACGAGAAGCTCACGCGCGCGGCGCTCGAGGAGCGCGTCCACGAGCTGCTCGCCATGGTCGGGCTCGACGGCCTCGGCCATCGCCTGCCGGCCGAGCTGAGCGGTGGCCAGCGCAAGCGCGTCGCCCTCGCGCGCGCCATCGCGACCGGCCCCGAGATGGTGCTCTTCGACGAGCCCACCAGCGGGCTCGATCCGCAGACCAGCGCCTCCATCGACGCGCTCATCGTCGACATGCAGGCGCGCCTCGGCATCAGCTTCGTGGTCATCACGCACGACGTGCAGAGCGCGCGCGCCATCGCGCACCGCATCGGCATGCTGCACGAGGG
>CAYLZW010000654.1:0-2012 GCA_964388085.1 uncultured Myxococcales bacterium
ACGCTGCCCTACAAGGCCGAGCTGAAGGTGCTCGACTCGAAGTTCATCGTGCGCGGGCGCGTCGACATCGATCCCGGCGTCGTCATCGCCGCGGGCGACGAGCGCACCATCGAGAGCTTCGGCCGCTGGGGCACGTGGGATCGCGGCAAGTTCGCGCTCGTCGTCGAGAACCTGCTCGCCGCCGGCGCCGACGTGGTCGCGTTCGATATGGTGTTCGCCGACCCCTCGGGCATCGCGCACGACTACGCGAAGCGCATCGACGAGCACGTGCGCGGTGACGGCGAGCCGCTCAGCGAGCGCTTCGGCGACGACGTCATGGCGCTGCAGGGCTCGCTGCTCGAGCTCGAGAAGCTGGTCGAGGCCGCGGTGGCGGGCGACCAGGCGCTCGTCGACGCCTTCGATGAGCACAGCTCGCGCGTGGTGCAGGGCTTCATCGCCAACCAGGATCCCGAGCCCGGCGCGGCGCCCTCGGACCCGCGCAAGACCTGGGACGCCTTCGAGGTCTACCGCATCGTCGACTGGGGCTTTGGCTGGAAGTACGTCTCCTACGACTCCGAGCAGGAGGGTGTCGAGAACAAGGTGGCGCAGCTCGACGTCGCGAAAGACGCGCGCCCGAGCGATCTGCACATCGTCGAGCAGGTCGAGGGCGACGTGGTGCTGCCTCAGCCGCAGTTCCTCGAGGTGGGCGAGAACCTCGGCTTCTACAGCATCACGCCCGACTCCGACGGCACCATGCGGCGCATCCCGCTCATCGCGCGCCACGGCGAGCAGTTCCTCCGCTCGCTCGTGCTCGCCGCCGCCGAGCTGCACTACGGCGCGAGCGCGGTGCTGCTGGCCGATCCCGGCATGCCGGGCGGCCTGCGCGCCATCGGGCTCGCGGCCGAAGAGGGCCGCACCGTGGAGCTCCCGGTCGACGCCGACGGGCGCATGTTGGTGAACTACTACGGCCCCTCGGTGGAGCGCTCGGAGCAGGCGGCCGAGGACGAGCGCGGCACCTTCCGGCGCATCTCGCTGGCCGACATCGCGGAGAACAACTTCGACAAGGCGCTCGTGCAAGGCAAGGTCGTGCTCGTCGCCGTCACCGCCATGGGGACGTTCGATCAGCGGGTCACGCCCTTCTCACCGAACGTCCCCGGCGTCGAGGTGCACGCCGCCGCGCTGCAGAACCTCATCGCCGGCGACGCCCTCGTGCGCGGCCGCAACATCTACCTCGTCGAGATCGCGCTCTCGCTGCTCATCGCGCTCATCCTCGGCATCGCGCTGCAGCGGCTGCCGATCTTCACGGGTACGCTCGTCGCCATCGGCATGGCGCTCAGCTACATCGCGGCCGATTATCTGTGGCTGTTCCGCCAGAACCTCTGGTTCCATCAGGTGCCGCTGCTCGGGCAGATCGGCCTCACCTGGGCGAGCCTGACGCTCTGGGGCTACCTCACCGAGGGTCGCGAGAAGGCGCTGCTCAAGCGCGAGTTCTCCACCGTGCTCTCGCCCACCGTCGTCGACGAGCTGCTGAAAAACCCCGACCTCGCGGGCCTCGGCGGCGCCGAGCGCGAGCTCACCGTCATGTTCTCGGACATCCGCGGCTTCACGAGCATCTCGGAGAAGCTGACGCCCGAGGGGCTCACGAGCTTTCTGAACGAGTACCTGACGCCGATGACGGACATCCTCATCGAGCGGCAGGGCACGCTCGACAAGTACATGGGCGACGCCATCATGGCGTTCTGGGGCGCGCCGATTCCGCAGCCGGATCACGCCACACGCGCCTGCCTGGCGGCCCTCGACATGATGAGCGCCCTCGCCAAGCTGCGCGCGCGCTGGCGCGCCGAGGGCAAGCCGGACATCGACATCGGCATCGGGCTGAACACCGGCAACATGCGCGTCGGCTTCATGGGCTCGGCGCGCATGCGTAACTACACGCTGCTCGGCGACAACGTGAACCTGGGCTCGCGCCTCGAGGGCGTCAACAAGCAGTACGGCACGAACATCATCATCAGCCAGTACACCTACGCGGCCGT
>CAYLZW010000655.1:0-2006 GCA_964388085.1 uncultured Myxococcales bacterium
AAGGAGCCGAGATGGACACCGTGCCGATGACGGTCGCGGGACACGCCGCTTTGAAAGAAGAGCTACGGCGCCTCAAGTCGGAGGAGCGCCCGGCCATCGTGCGCGCCATCGAGGAGGCGCGTGCGCACGGCGACCTGTCGGAGAACGCGGAGTATGCAGCGGCGAAGGAGCGGCAGGGCTTCGTCGAGACGCGCATCCGCGAGGTCGAGGCGAAGCTGGCGCGCGCCCAGGTCATCGACGTCAGCAAGCTCTCGGGGGATCGCGTGGTGTTCGGCGCCACGGTGACGATCCTGTTGATCGAGAAGGACGAGGAGCAGACCTGGACCATCGTCGGCGAGGACGAGGCCTCCCCCGAGCAGGGACGCATCGGCATCTCCTCGCCCATCGCGCGGGCGCTCATCGGTAAGGAGCCGGGCGACGAGGTGCAGATCCGTGCACCCGGCGGCATCCGCGAGGCCGAGGTCCTGAAGGTCGAGTTCAAGTAGCCGCCCAGCGCCGGCGCGCTCAGCGCTCCTCCGCCTGCAGCTTCTTCGTCACGATGGCGTGGAAGCTCCTGAACTGCGCGGCGTACCGGGCGTCGAGCTGCATGAGCTGCTCGAGGTGAGCCTTCGCGCTCGCGAGATCACCGCGCCGATACGCCACCATGGCGAGCCCCTGGCGCGCGGCCGCCGAGCTCGGATCACCGCGCAGCGCCTCTCGATAGGCCGCGTCCGCGACGTCGAGGTCTCCTCCCGCGAGCGCCATGGACGCTGCCCGCAAGGCCTCCTCCGGCGACCGGGCGGGCGCGTCCGGGTTCGGAAAGCCCTCGAGCGGGAGCCAGCCACCGTCGGTGTTCGCCGCGGCACGCTGCGCGCGATCGTCGGGGCGCGGCTCGGCGTCGTCGGGGGTCACCGTCGCGAGCTCCGCGTCGCCCGCGATCGCTCGATAGATGCCGAACGCGACGGCGCCGAGCCCGAGCCCGCCGATGGCGCCGCCTCCGACGACGAGGAGCAGCAGCGTCACCAGGCTGAACGACGCCGGCCGCGGCGCCGGTCGCGCGCGCGGCGTACGCACACGGCTCGCCTCCGTGTCTGTCACGACGGCGCCGGCGGCGAGCGTGTCGGCAGCGCCGGCCGCGTCGCTCGCGGGGACGGTCACGGTGTCGGACGCGGCGGCGAGCGGCGCGGTGGGCGCCTCCGGCGACGGGAGATCGTCCGCGGGCGCGGTCGAGAGCTCGCTCGGCGGGGCGACGTCGTCCGGCGGCGGGGGCGGCTCGTACGGCGCCGTGGGCTCGCTGCGCACGGTGGTCTCGGGCTCCGTCGTCGTGGCGGCGTGCACGACGCTGCCCGGCGGCAGGGGCGCGATGAGGGTGCGGCTGCGAGGGGCCGTGGGCTCCGCGCTGCCTCGCACAGGCTCGGTCATGCCGATGGTGGCGGGCGGCGCTCCCCCGTCGCTGCCCGTGCCCGGGAGCACGCCCTCGGGCGCCGTCCGCGGCTCCGCCGCCGTGAAGGCCGAGAGCGCCAGGCGGAAGGCGGTCGCGTCGGGATAGCGATCGCGCGGCTCCTTCTCGAGGGCGACGAGCAGCACGTCTTCGAGCGCGCGCGGCAGCTCGGCCTCGGGGCGCTCCTCGCTCGCGCGCGGCGGGCTCTCGCGAAAGACCTTCATGAGGGTCTCGCGCACGGTCTTGCCGCGATACGGCGAGCGGCCGAGCAGCATGTGCCAGAGCACCACGGCGGACGAGTAGAGGTCGCTCCTGCCGTCGAGGGGCTCGCCGCGCGCTTGCTCGGGCGACATGTACTCGGGCGTCCCGAAGATGGTGCCGGGCAACGTGAGCGCGACCTGATCCTCGGGGCTGTTCTCGACGAACTTCGCGATGCCGAAGTCGACCACCTTCACGAAGTCCGGGCGGCCCACCTTCTGCGTGAGCATGATGTTCTGCGGCTTCAGATCGCGGTGCAGGATGCCGGCGCCGTGCGCGGCCTCGAGGGCGCCGAGCAGCTGCACGCCGATGCGCGCGACCCGGCTCG
>CAYLZW010000656.1:0-2003 GCA_964388085.1 uncultured Myxococcales bacterium
CGAGGAGACCAAGGCCAAGCGCACCCAGGTCGGCACCGTTCGCGGCACGCTGCGCTACCTCGCGCCCGAGCTGCTGGCCGGCGAGAAGCACACGCCTGCTACGGACCTGTGGGCGCTCGGCGTCGTGCTGTTCGAGGCGGCGCTCGGCCGGCGCGCCGCGGAGGGCGACGAGCGGGACGTGCTCGCCACCATCGTGCGCGGCGACATCGGCAAGCTGCGGGACGGCGAAGCGCTCGACGAGGCGCTGCGCGACGGCATCTTCGCGCTGCTCGCGCCGCGCGAGGGGCGCCTTCAGCGCGCGAAGGCCGCCGTCAACGTCATGAAGCGCATCGAGGAGTCGCTCGAGGTGGACGGCGCCTGGTGCGCGCGAGCCGTCGGCGCCGTGCTCGAGCGAACGCGAACGCGCTGGGCGACGGAAGGACCGCCGGCCGATCTCGCGGCGCTGGCCGCCGCGGAGACCGTCGCACGCAAGCCTGTAGGCGCGAAGAGCAGCGCCGAGCACGACGACGATGCCCGCACGGCGGCGACGCTGGCCTCCCCCGCGTCGAGCAGCAGCTCCGCGTCGCTCCCGACGGAGGTGCGCACCGGCATCACGGACCCGCGCCCCAAGGTGGCCCCCGACCAGGAGCTCGGCCACGCCGACGGGGTGGCGCCGACGGTGCGCATGTCGGCCGTCGACGTGAGCGACGCGCTCGGTCCGGGAGCGGCGACGGAGATGATGCCGGCCGTCGATCCCACGCGGCCGCCGAGCGGCCCGTCGGACGCCGACACGCGCGTGCGCTCGGCGCCGGTGGGCTTCGATCAGACGCAGAAGTTCCCAAAGCCCGGGCACGCGACCTCCCCCGCCACGCCGCTCGCCGAGGGAGCCGCCCCTGAAGCGCCTGGCTCGTCGCTCGCGTGGCGCAGCGTGGCGGCGCCGACGCTGCTCGGCCTGACCGCGACCGAGATCGCGCCCTCGACGCCGCGGCCAGCGACCCTTCATCAGGCTCCGTCCGAACCCATCATCGCGGCCGAGCCCGACGAGAAGACCGAAGCTGGCGCGCCCCCGCCGAGCCCGCCACGGCGCGCGCCGCCCGCCGGCGCCCCTGCTCCTGAGCCGCCGGCGCTTGGCTTCCCAGCGACGCAGAAGTCGAAGGAGTTCTCCGGCCCGGTGCCGCGCATGCTGCGGATCCAGGAGGAGCAGGCGGTGCTCCAGCGCGACACCGAGCTCGCCCAGCCCGCCGTCGACCTCGCGTCCCTGCCCTCGGCGCACGCGACGGAGCGAACGCCTGCGCCCGCGCCCCAACGCTCGCTGGACCCCGCGCACCGCGCGCCGGACCCTCGCGCGCTCGGCATCCCGACGCCGCCCTCGAGCGCCGCCGCTGCCGCACGGACCGCCGCCAAGCCGCCCGTCGACGAGGCGACCGAGACGGCGTTCCCCTTCGGCGTGCCCGACTCGCTGACCCCCTCAGCGCCGGTCCTCGAGGCTCCCAAGGCGCCCGCCAAGAAGCGCGCGCCCGTCGTCGAGAACAGCGACCGCACCATGCGGATGCCGCCCGCGCCGCGCGCGGGCTATGTCGGGCAGAGCGCGAACCCCGCCGACGCCACCGAGCGCGTGGAGCGCTGGTCACCGAAGGCCGTCCACGACGCCGCCGCCGGCTTCGAGGAGCCGCTGCTCTCAGGCGAGCTCGACTGGAGACCGAACCGGACCAAACACATCGCCATCGCCGCCGGCATCGTCGTCGCCCTAGCGGTCGCTACCGTCGTCGTCCTGGCGCTCACTTAGTCCTGGCGCTGCACCAGAAGAAATCGCTCGTACTACCGCTTCGCCCCGAGCTCGGCCTCGATCTGCTTCTCGATCTCTTCGAGGCTCTGCTGCTCCTGGGTCGTCTCGACGGTGGCCGCGGGGGCGACGCCCATCTTGGCCTTGAGCGCCGCGAGCGCGTCGTCGTTGCTCTCGACCTCGAGGGCCTTGAACTGCTGCTCGAGCTGATCGCCGCTGGCGGCCTCGGCGAGCTCGTAGG
>CAYLZW010000657.1:0-2001 GCA_964388085.1 uncultured Myxococcales bacterium
GGACGGCCGCCTCGACGAGGCGCCGGAGAACCTCGTCGAGGAGCTGCTCGCGACGGCGCCGCACCCGGCCATCGTGCTCGCCTCGCTGAAGAAGGCCGCGAGCGACCCGGACGTCGAGGGCGTCGTCCTGCGCATCAAGCGCCTCGACCTTGGCTGGGGGCGCGTGGCCGAGCTGCGCGACGCCATGCTGCGCCTGCGCGACGCCGGCAAGCTCGTCGTCGTGCACCTCGACAGCGGCGCCGATCCCGAGGTGTTCCTCTCCTCCGCGGCCGATCGCGTCTATCTGACGCCGGCCGGCGGCCTCGACCTCGACGGGCTGCACGTCACCCTGACGTACATCGCCGACCTGCTGCAGCAGCTCGGCGTCAAGGCGCAGGCGATCGCGGCCGGCGGCTACAAGACGGCGCCGCGCATGTTCACAAGCAGCGAGCCGAGCCCCGAGGAGCTCGAGGTCCAGGGGGACATCCTCGACCTCGTGTACAGCCGCATGGTGGAGGCCATCGCCGCCGGACGAAAGCTCAGCGCCGACGACGTGCGGGCGCTCATCGAGAAGGGCCCGCTCACCTCGGACGACGCCCTCGCCGCCGGCCTCGTCGACGGCCTCGTCTACTGGAACGAGGTGCCGTCCCGCCTCGAGGAGCTCGCCGGCCGCGCGCCGCTGCTCGACGACGGCTATCTCGACGACATCCGCCGCACCGAGCGCTGGAGCGCGCCGCCGCAGATCGCCATCGTTCCGGTCATCGGCCAGATCATGCCGGGCCGCGCGGAGCCGGGGCTGTTCAACGTGCTCGGCAGCGGCGCGGGCGCGGACGACATCGTGGACGCGCTCGACAAGGCCAAGGACGACGACGACATCAAGGCCGTCATCCTGCGCATCGACTCTCCCGGCGGGGACGCGCTCGCCTCGGACCTCATCTGGCACGCGGTCATGGAGCTGCGAGAGGTGAAGCCGGTCATCGCCTCCATGGGCGATCTCGCGGCCTCCGGCGGCTACTACGTCGCCGCCGGCGCGCAGGAGATCTACGCCGAGCCCCAGACGCTCACCGGCTCCATCGGCGTCTTCTCGTTGCTGTTCACGGCCCGCGAGCTCACCGACGATCTCGGCGTGCGCTCGTTCGAGCTGAACCGCGGCGGGCTGCCGCCTCCCTCGCTGTTCGTGCCCCTCAGCGACGAGCAGCGCGCGAGCCTCGAGGAGAACGTGCACTGGATCTACGAGCGCTTCTTGAGCGCCGTCGGGAAGGGCCGGAACATGGAGATCGAGGACATCCGCGCGGTCGCCGAGGGGCGCGTGTGGACCGGCCTGCAGGCCAAGGAGCACGGCCTCGTGGACCACCTCGGCGGACTCGCCCTCGCCCTCGAGCGGGCGCAGGAGCTCGGCGGCGTCGGCGACGATGACCTCGAGATCAGCATCCTCACCGGCAGCGAGGAGATCTTCCCGCGGCTCGGCACCGCCGTGCGGGCCATGGTGGGCGCCGACGCCACCAGCGACGAGCTGCGCACCGCGATGAAGGCCCTGGTCGGCGATCCCGGCGCTCTCCGCTTGCTGCAGCAGGGCACGCGCCCCCTGGCGATGACACCGGGGCACGTAGAAGTACGGTAACCCTCAGCACCTCGCGCGCGGCTCGCGAAACCGACTATCGTCGGCCCGAGCGGAGCCAGACGGGGCGCACGGTCGAGCACGGGTCGAAACACGATGTCGAACAGGGTGTTGATCGCCGATGACGACGGGAACCTTCGGGAGACGCTCGGAGAGGTCCTGCGCGCGTCCGGCTACGAGCCCGTGCTCGTGCCGAGCGGTGATCAAGCCCTCGCGAAGTACGACGAGCTGACCGCGGCGGGCGAGCCGCCGGTGGCCTTCGTCGTCGACCTGCTGCTGCCGAAGGTGGCGGGCTTCGACGTGCTGAAGCAGCTCACGGCGAAGGGCAACGAGGCGCCCGTGCTGCTCATGAGCGGCGTGTTCAAGGGCGCCGGGCACCAGGAGGAGGGGCAGAAGCTCGGCGC
>CAYLZW010000658.1:0-1979 GCA_964388085.1 uncultured Myxococcales bacterium
AAGAGCGTCATCATCACGACGTACGCGCTGTGTGGGTTCTCGAACTTCGCGTCCATCGGCATCCAGATCGGTGGCCTCAGCGTGATCGCGCCCGACCGCCGGAAAGATCTGGCCGACCTCGGTCTGCGCGCGATGATCGCCGGCAGCCTCGCGTGCTTCATGACCGCGGCCGTCGCGGGCATGCTGCTGTGACGGGCGAGGTCTCTCTCCGAACGCAAAGGGAGTCTCCGTGACGACGACAAGCAAACCCCTCGGCGCCCCGCTGCGCCACAGCGAGATAGAGGCCGCCGCCGCCGCCGTGCGCGATCGGCTCGGCCTCCCCGCCGGCGAGCACGTCGCGCGCGTCGGTGTGGTGCTTGGCTCGGGCCTCGGTCGCGTCGCCGATCGCGTATGTGACGAGGGCGGCGCCGCCGTCGAGTACGGGGAGATCCCGCACTTCCCGACCTCGGCCGTCGAGGGGCACCGCGGCCGTCTCGTGTACGGCGAGGCCGGCGGCGCGCCCGTGCTCCTCATGCAGGGTCGCGTACACCGCTACGAGGGCTGGTCCGCGGCGCAGGTCGCGTTTCCGACCAAGGTGCTGCTCGCGCTCGGCGTCGAGCGGCTGTTGCTCACGAACGCGGCCGGCGGCATCGGCGACGGCATGAAGCCCGGGGATCTGATGCTCATCAGCGATCACCTGAACCTGACGGGAGACAGCCCGCTCATCGGCGCGAACGACGACCGCCTCGGCGCGCGCTTTCCGGACATGAGCGATCCCTACGCCAAGGGGCTGCGCGAGATCGCGCGCGCCGTCGCCGAGAAGCAGGCGCTCCCGCTCGTCGAGGGCGTGTACGCGAGCGTGCTCGGCCCGAGCTACGAGACGCCCGCGGAGATCCGCATGCTGCGCACCCTCGGCGCGAGCGCCGTCGGCATGAGCACGGCCTACGAGGCCATCGCCGCGAACCACGGCGGCGCCAAGGTGCTCGGCATCTCGTGCATCACGAACCTCGCCGCGGGCATGAGCGATCAGCCTTTGAGCCACGACGAGGTGAAGGAGACCGCGGCGCGCGTCGAGAAGGTGTTCTCGGAGCTGGTGCTCGGGCTCATCCCGCGGCTGTCGTCGTCCTGAGCGTGGGGCCGAGCCGAACGCCTACATGACGCCCGTCACAGATCGGCGCGGCGACGTGCAGGCTCGGGTGACATCCTCGAGGTGCGCCGGTGTTCAGCCTGGATAGCCCGAGGAGACCATGCGCAGCGGAGCCATCGCGTCGCTCGTCCTGCTGCTGACCGCGTCGTCGGCGCCGCCCGCGTGGGCGGAGGGCGCGTCGGCGGAAGCGTCCGTGCCGCGGCTCGACCAGAGCAACGCCGAGCCGCTGCAGCTTCGTCGCTTCGCCGTGGTCGCGGGCGCCAACGATGGCGGCGCCGGTCGACAGACGCTGCGCTTCGCCGTCCGGGACGCGCGCTCGATGGCGCAGGTGCTCTCGGAGCTCGGCGGCGTCGCCTCGAGCGATCTCGCGCTGCTCGAGGAGCCTGACGTCACCACGCTGATGGCGACGCTGAACGGCTTCGCGCCGCGCATGAACGCCGCCCGTGACGCACAACGGGTCGAGCTGCTGTTCTACTACTCGGGGCACTCCGACGAAGAGGCGCTGCTCCTCGGTAACGAGCGGCTCAGCTACCGTGAGCTCAAGTCTCTCGTCGACGAGCTGCCGGCGGACGTGCGCATCGTCGTGCTCGACTCCTGCTCGTCCGGCGCGCTCACGCGGCTGAAGGGTGGCCAGCGTCGACCGCCGTTCCTCATCGACGCGTCCGCGCGGGTGAAGGGCCACGCGTTCCTGACCTCGTCGTCCGAGGACGAGGCCGCGCAGGAGTCCGATCGCATCGGCGGCTCCTACTTCACGCACTTCCTCGTCTCGGGCCTGCGCGGCGCCGCCGATCACAGCGCCGACGGCAAGGTGACGCTCAACGAGGCCTACCACTACGCGTTCCAGGAGACGCTG
>CAYLZW010000659.1:0-1978 GCA_964388085.1 uncultured Myxococcales bacterium
GCAGCACCGTGAACCTGGCGGCCAAGCTGCAGGCCTGCGTCGACGCGGGCGAGACGGCCATCAGCGACGTGGTCTGGCGGTCCCCCGGCGTGAGCGAGCTCCTGCAGGGGGTCGGCGTCGAGCCCGAGCCGATCTCGTTGAAGGTGGCCGCGCTCGACGACGAGGTGCCGGTGTACCGCTGGCGTTGGCCGCCCGCCGACGGCACGAGCGACGAGCGCTCGGGGGCGTCCTGGCAGACGCTGTCGTCGAGGTCGTCGGGCTCTTAGCCGGCGCGCCGCCGCGATAGGCTGGTACACGTGCATCGGATAGAGTCGGCGCAAAACCTGCCGCGCCCTCCGCGCGGAAGCGAGCGGAACCTCCATGCATGGCCGTGCGCCTCGGGCTCTCCTCTCCCTGCTCGTCGTCGTGGTCCTCTTCGGCAGCGCGTGGCTGGCGCGCGCGCAGCTCGGGGGAGCGAGCGGCATCACCATCCCCTACGCCGGGCAGCTCCAGCTCGACGGAGAGCCCGTCTCCGGCTCGGTCACCTTCATCGTCGAGGTGTTCAGCGACGAGGCGACGCCCGACGCCTGCTTCACCTCACCCGGCATCATCACGCCGGTGCTGGCGGGCGCGTTCTCCCTCGTCGTCACCGGCGTGCCCGAGGGATGCGTCGCCGACAAGGAGGTGTACCTCGGTGTGCAGGTCGATCAGGGCGGCGGGCCGATAGCGCTCGGCGGACGCCAGCGCGTGCACCCTGGGCTCGGCGCGCTGACGAGCGGAGGCGGAGACTTCGCCGTCGCGGGCAGCCTCAAGGCGGCCTCGGGGTCGGGGCTCTACGTCGGGCACGTCGGCGTTGGCAGCGGCGACGAGTTCCTCGGCGTGGCGCGGGGGAACCGCCGCAACGGCAGCGACTACGCGCTGCTTCAGGCGAGCAACGGGACGACGTTCGTGAACTCCGCGACGGGCCTCCCGCTCTATCTACGCACCGGAAACGTCGACCGCGCCGTGCTGCGGCCGGACGGCAGGCTCGACGTCACCGGCGCCATCAACGCGGGGGCGAGCGGCGGCAACGTGCCGCACGCGTGTGTCGTGCGCGCGTCGACGGGGAGCTACAACGTCGCGTGCGCGGCAGGGGAGGTCGCGGTTGGGGGCGGCGGCCGCTGCTCCAGCCACTGGCGCCTGACCGAGAGCCTGCCCTGGGGCGGCGCCAGCGACGCCAACTTCCCGAGCCCGGGCTCTCCCGCGAGAGGCTGGCGCGCGGTCTGTCAGGTCTGGGGCGACGCCGGCAACTACACGCCACCGCAGAACGGCACGTACGCCATCTGCTGTCGCCAATAGCGCACAAACGGTGACGGACGGTGAGCTCAGCCCGCTCGTAGGAAGCGCTTCTCGAGCTGCTTGATGCGGTCGCGCAGCTCGGCGGCCTTCTCGAACTCGAGCTCGCGCGCGGCGTCGTTCATCTCGACACGCAGCTGCTCGACGAGCTGCGGGATGTCGTCGACCAGGACGTCCTCCTTGGCCATGCGCCCCTTGCGCTTGCCGCGGCCCTTGCCCTTGCCGAGATCGTCGAGATCCACGTAGTCGCCGTCGAGGTAGCCGAGCTCGGGCGAGAGCTCGCGGATGGCCTTGGTGATGGTCGTCGGCGTGATGCCGTGCTCCTGGTTGTACTGCTCCTGGGTGACGCGACGACGGCGCGTCTCGTCGAGGGCGGCCTTCATGGAGTCGGTCATCTTGTCGGCGTAGAGGATGGCGCGCCCGCTCGCGTTGCGCGCCGCGCGGCCGATGGTCTGGATGAGGCCGGTGGCCGCGCGCAGGAAGCCCTCTTTGTCCGCGTCGAGGATGGCCACGAGCTCGACCTCGGGCAGGTCGAGCCCCTCGCGCAGGAGGTTGATACCGACGAGCACGTCGTACTCACCGCGGCGGAGCGCCGTCAGGATCTCCACGCGCTCGAGCGTGTCGATGTCCGAGTGGAGGTAGCGCGTCTTGACGCCGACCTCCT
>CAYLZW010000660.1:0-1977 GCA_964388085.1 uncultured Myxococcales bacterium
CAGCTCAAGAGCCAGGTCGCCGACCTGCGCAACACCGGCGAGCGCTGGGGCGGCGCCATCACGGCGGCGCTGTTTCTGAAGCGCTTCGTCGACGGACGCGCCAAGTGGGCCCACCTCGACATCGCCGGCCCCGCGACGATGGAGAAGGACCACGACTACACCCCACGAGGCGGCGCGGGCTTCGCCGTCCGCACGCTGGTGGGGGTCATCGACCCCGCGTGAGCCCCGGGCGGGCACCAGGCCTCGCCTGACACCCATGACAGCGATGTCCGGCCCCGAGCGATCCTCGGGGCCGTTCTCTTTTGTACACATTTTCAGGTGCTTGGCAGGATCGGCGCGGAACGCGCGCGCCTTGCGGCCGCAGGAGTGACAATTTCCGTCATCCTTGCAGAAGGCCGTGACACGCCTGTCGCGGATTCGGAGAGCGGGCAGGTCCGCCCCGCCCGCTCTCCGATGGAAACTAGCGATTCTACTGGGGTTTCAGAGCTGGCCCGGCCTGTGCTTTATCCAGCGGCGAGCTTGGCGGTCGCACCCCTGAGCTACCTACCGCTGGAATGGTTGTCGCCCTTCGGGGCCATAAAGCTTCTCTGGAATTGAGCCTTCGGGCGACGCCGGCAAGTGTCATCGAAGGCTACTCGACGCCCTCCTCACGGAGGGCGTTCTTGTTTTGCGGCTTCTCCCCCTGAACCTGGCGCTGAACCCCTACGCCGAACCCCTGAGCCCTGTCGCTGCGCTCCAATTGTTCTTGTAGCGATCCGAGGGGCCCGTTTGCCCCGTTTCAAGTGGCTCAGCGGAGGATCTGGAAGGGGCCGAGGGCCGGATCCAGCGGCAGCTCGGTGACGACGACCTCGTCCACGCGCGCGCTCTTCGGCCCCTGGCGCGCCCACGCCAGCAGCTCGTCCACCAGGTGATCCGGGCCGGCGACCACGATCTCGACGTCGCGATCCGGCAGGTTCCGGACCGTGCCGAGGAGCCCGCGGCGCCGGGCCTCGTCGAGGGTGGACTGGCGGAAGAACACGCCCTGCACGTGCCCCTTCACGAGGGCTCGGACCTGCCTGTGGCTCATGGAGATGTCAGATCTCGTACCGGGAGCGCATTGACAACCCACCGTGGGTAGGCATGCTCTCCCCCGACGAGCCTCCGTTCGTCGTCGACGACAGATGTTTGCGCATGCGAAGGCGCGACGCCTCTCGTCGGATCCCCCGGATCGACCTCCGAAGACCCCTCCAAGACAACCAGCTCGAGGAACGTTTGTGATGAGCGAAGACAAGCAGGAGTCCAGCGCGGACGTCCGTGATCGTCGTGATGGACGCGGTGGCCGCGGACGCGGCGGCAGCGGTGGTGGTGGTGGCAGCGGCGCCCAGAGCGCCGGCGAGAAGAGCGCGCCGCAGATCAATCCCGACGTCGAGCCCATGCACCTGCACGCGTTGAAGCACGCGAAGATCACCGAGCTGCACGAGCGCGCCAAGGAGATCGATCTCGACGTCAACGGCAGCCTGCGCAAGCAGGACATCGTGTTCGAGATGCTCAAGTGGCAGGCGGACCAGGGCGGCGCCATCTACGCCGAGGGCTGCCTCGAGACCGCGCCCGAGGGCTACGGTTTTTTGCGCGAGCCCTCGTACAACTACGAGCCGTCCGCCGACGACATCTACGTGGCGCCGTCGCAGATCCGCGGGCTCGGCCTGCGCATGGGCGACACCGTCGGGGGCCTCATCCGTCCGCCGACGGAGAAGGAGCGCTATTACTCGATGTACCAGGTGGACAAGATCAACGGCGTCGCGCCTGGCGAGCACAAGAACAAGATCGCCTTCGAGAACCTGACGCCGCTGTTCCCGCAGGAGCGCTTCAAGCTCGAGACCAAGCCGAGCGAGTTCTCGACGAGGATCATCGACCTGCTCTGCCCCATCGGCAAAGGCCAGCGCGCGCTCATCGTCTCGCCGCCGCGGGCCGGTAAGACCGTGCTGATGCAGGAGGTGG
>CAYLZW010000661.1:0-1970 GCA_964388085.1 uncultured Myxococcales bacterium
CTGCGGCGGCGCCTTCAGCGGGCTCGAGAAGATCATCGAGCAGCGCGTCGGCAAGAAGACCATGGGCTTCGGCGCCTCCGTCGGCGGCAAAGAGAAGCGCCGCCAGGGCGAGATCCTGAAGGAGGTCCAGCCCGAGGACCTCTTGAAGTTCGGCCTCATCCCGGAGTTCATCGGCCGCCTGCCCGTGGTGGCCACGCTCGACGACCTCGACGTCTCGGCGCTGGTCGACATCCTGACCAA
Organism: uncultured Myxococcales bacterium; assembly: GCA_964388085.1. GTDB lineage: Bacteria > Myxococcota > UBA727 > UBA727 > CAYLZW01 > CAYLZW01. The sequence goes on from CAYLZW010000661.1 coordinate 241, forward strand.
GCCGAAGAACGCGCTCACCAAGCAGTACAAGCGGCTGCTCGAGCTCGACGACGTCACGCTGCGCTTCACCGAGGAGGCGCTGCAGACGGTCGCCACCGAGGCGCTGGCCAAGAACACCGGCGCGCGCGGCCTGCGCGGCATCCTCGAGGGCGCCATGCTCGACGTGATGTACGACATCCCGTCGCTCGAGGACGTCAAAGAGGTCATCATCAACGACCAGGCGGTGCAGCGCAAAGAGCCGCCCCTCGTCGTCATGACCAACGATGACGGCGAGACCAGCGAAGAGCCCATGGGCAGCGCGTGAGCTGGTGACGCTCCGCTGCCAGCACACCGTCTCGAAGACTCTGTTTCGGCTCCCGCCGCGGCGGGACAGCTCCTGGAAGGCCCTATGACCGATGAGCGGACGAAGGACGACGAGACCAAAGGCGAGCAGCACGACGGTGCCGGCGGCAGAACGCACGTGCTGCCGCTCTTGCCCCTGCGCGACATCGTCATCTTCCCCGAGTCGCTGACGCCGCTCTTCGTCGGCCGTCCGCGCTCGGTGTCCGCCCTCGAGACCGCCATGAAGGCGCAGGCGCCGGGCACCGAGCGGCGCATCGTACTCTCGGCCCAGCGCGCGGCGCGCACCGAGGAGCCCGGCCCCGACGACGTCTACACGATCTGCACCATCGGCGTCGTGAAGACGCTGCTCTTGCTGCAGAACAACATGATGAAGGTGCTCGTCATGGGCGAGCGCCGCGTGCGCATCAAGGGCTTCCTGCCCGCGAGCGAGCTCGCCAGCGGGCTGCCCGAGGGCCTGCCGAGCGAGCCCTTCGTGGTCGAGGTGGAGGAGCTCGAGAACGACGACGAGGCCTTCCTCGACGGCGAGCGCGGACCTCTGCTCGCGACGCTGCAGCAGTCCTTCGAGGACTATGCGCGCCTCAGTAAGCGCGTGCAGATGGAGGTGCCCCGGCAGGTGGCCGAGATCGAGGACGCCTCCCGGCGCGCCGACGTCATCGCCGGCTACGTGCCGCTGAAGCCGCAGGACAAGCAGCAGCTGCTCGAGGAGCTCTGTGTGAAGACGCGCGTCATGCGCCTCACCGAGCTCATCGACGCCGAGAGCGAAGTGGTGCGCATGCAGCGCAAGGTGCGCGGCCGCTTCAAGAAGCCGGGCGAGCTGCGCCAGCAGACGCCGCAGCAGCAACAATCGCCACAGGACGCCGCCGAGGACCTGCAGGACGAGTTCAAGAACGAGCTCAACGACCTCGAGGAGCGCCTCAAGCACAAGCCGCTCACCAAGGAGGCGCGCGAGCGCGTCGGCCGCGAGCTCAAGAAGCTGCGCATGATGAGCATGATGAGCGCCGAGGCCACCGTCGTGCGCGGCTACCTCGACTGGGTGGCGGCGCTGCCCTGGCGCCACTACTCCGAAGATCCCATCGACATCCAGAGCGCCGAGCGCATCCTCGACGAGGACCACTTCGGCCTCGAGAAGGTGAAGGAGCGCATCCTCGAGCACCTCGCGGTGCAGAAGCTCGTCGACAAGATGCGTGGGCCCATCCTCTGCCTGGTCGGGCCGCCCGGCGTCGGCAAGAGCTCGCTGGCGCGCTCCATCGCGCGTGCCACCGGCCGGGAGTTCGTGCGCTTGTCGCTCGGCGGCGTGCGCGACGAGGCCGAGATCCGCGGCCACCGGCGCACCTACATCGGCGCGCTGCCCGGCAAGATCATCCAGGGCATCCGCAAGGCCGGCACGC
>CAYLZW010000662.1:0-1956 GCA_964388085.1 uncultured Myxococcales bacterium
CGGCAAGCTGTTCCTCGACCGCGTCGAGGACACGAGCACGCTCACGACGTGGAAGGCCTTCTCCCGCCACCATGAGAAGGCCTTCGTCGCGAACATCACCCGGGTGGTCGAGAAGTACGGCAGCTGAGCGACGACGTCGCGTCGCTCAGGCCGAGGTCCCGGCGCTCCCCGCGAGGACCTTCTCGAGGCCCGGCGAGGGGTGCAGCTCCATCTGCGGCAACGGGTTGCGGATGCCTGCGTCGTCGAGACGTCGCTTCGCGAGCACCTTGAGGCGTTCGCTGGTAGCGCCCCAGTCGGACGACGGGACCCAGACCTGCAGCAGCCAGTCGACGCCCGCGTCGCCGAGGCCGCTCAAGATCACCGCCGGGTCCTTGCCCGCGACCTGCCCCTCGATGCCGCGCACGACCCCCTCGAGCACCGCGCGCGTCGCGTCGACGTCGGCGTCGTAGGCGGCGCCCACCGTGACGTCGACGCGGCGGATCGGGTGGTAGCTGATGTTCTCGATGACGCTGCCGAAGATGGAGCCGTTCGGGATGAAGATGCGGCGGTTGTCGAAGGTGTCGAGCGTGGTCATCAACAGATCGATGCCGTCGACGACGCCGAGCTGTCCGGCGATGTTGACGGCGTCACCGACCTTGAAGGGGCGCAGCACGAGCAGCATGACGCCGGCCGCCAGGTTCGACAGGCTGCTCTGAAAGCCGAGGCCGATGGCGAGGCCCATGGCGCCGAGCACGGCGGCGAAGCTCGTGGTCTCGATGCCGAACACGCCGAGGCAGGCGACCACGGCCATGATGAGGATGAGCCAGCGCACCGCGTTCGAGACGAAGCGCGTCAGCGTCGCGTCGATGTGCGCGCGCTCGAGGCCCTTGCGCAGCGCGCGCCTCGTCCACGTCGACAACATCCAGGCGACGAAGAGGGCCAGCAGCACGCCGATGACGCGGATGCCCCAAGTCGTGAGCAGCTGGCCGTATTCGGAGACGAGCTTCTCGAGGTCCATGAGCGGTCTCCCGGCTCGGCGCCGTCGTGCCGGCTACAGCACGTTGAACGCCAGCGTCAGCAGCAAGCTGTTCTGCAGCTGCCAGTCGTTCAACACGAAGGGCGCCCGCCGCAGCAGCATCACGTAGTCGGCGCTCAGCCACTCGGTGAGCTTGTAGGAGACGTTGCCGCCGACGTCGACGTGGACGCGGTCCACGAGGTCGAGCTCGGTCTCGACGCTGATGAGCAGCGGGTAATAGACGGTCGCGAGCAGGCCGTAGGACAGGCCATCCAAAAGGACGCCCTTGGCCGCGAGCTCCACCTCGAAGCCGGCCGAGTGCACGCTCTCGAGCTGGTGGATGTCGAGCTCGGGCGTGGCGACGTCGTCAGCGACCACGTAGCCGTTGCCGAAGGCGAGCACGTGCTGCGCGCCGAGGCCGGCCTTGGCGTCGAGCGCGATCCACTTGGTGTCGAGCGGCCGCACGAAGGCGCCGAGCGACTCGGCGATCACGATGGGCTCGAACCACGTCGTCAGGTTGATCTGCTGCTGGCCGGGAGCGAACACGACCTCTTCGTCACCGTCGACGTCCCTGCGGCGCACGAACGTGTCCGCGGCGGGCACCGCGTAGCCGGGGAACACCTGCGTGTAGCCGCGCACGCGCGCGAAGGGGCCGAGCCACTCCACGCCGGGGATGCGGTAGAGGTAGAGCGAGCGCGCCTCGAGGTTGTCCAACGACTTCAGGAAGGGGTCGATGGCCGGCGTCTTCTGAAACGCCAGGTCGTAGCTCGCGCTGTTGGTCCACTCGTGTTGGCCGCGCAGGTAGTTCAGGGTGCCGCCGAGCGCGAAGCCGGACTGCAGGGTGAAGCCGTCGAGCTGTCCGACCACCTTGTGGTTGTGCAGCACGAAGCCGCTGGCGCCGACGCGCGCGGTGGCGCTGAACCCCTGCTTTCGCTCCGCGTCGGGCTTCCTGGCGGCCTCGA
>CAYLZW010000663.1:0-1941 GCA_964388085.1 uncultured Myxococcales bacterium
GATCAGCTGGGGGCACAGTCGCTCGATGCGGCCAATGAGCTTGCGCGGAGCTACTGCAACACCGGCGACTACGTGGTCGTGGTCGCCGGCGATCTGAAGCAAGTAGAGCCGACCCTCGCGGGCCTGAAGCTGCCTAGCTCGGTGTACGACGCACAGGGCAACCCGGTGCCTCGTTGAGTCGCATGTAGGCGTCGGTCACCCCGAGAACCGCGCTCGATCGACGTTATTGCGCTCGTTCACGTCGTCCCCATATTGACCCCCACGGCGTGGCCCTGTCGCCGCTGAGTGGCCGCAGGGCACGGGTCAAACCATGCGACCAGCAGGCGGGAGCAGCTTGAACGGCCCGATCGGCATCGCGGCTTTTCTTCGTTCACACAAAAGCGCAATCCTGAGTGATTGCGCGACGCGGCACCCTCGGTCTGCGTCGCCTGCCACCGAGTCGGGGGACGACGAACGCGCGCTCGGCGCCATCCTCGATCGCATCGCCGAAGCGATCGAAGACATCTCTGCCATCCGGGTGCTCGGTGAAGGAGACGCGACGCGACATGCCTTCGAACGGTTCAAGCAAGGCTACACGCTGAGCGATGTCGTTCGCGAGCTCACGACGCTGCGTGACAGCGTGACCGACTTGTGGTTGCGCCAGCGATCCCCGGTGGATGCTTGCGAGCTCGCCGGCTTTCACCGCGCCATCGACGAAGCCATCATCGACACCATCGAACAGTATCAGCGCACCGAAGGCCGCATCGAACAGGCCCTGGACCGCGTCTCGACGTTGGCGCTCAAGGCGGACGACCTCGACAGCTTCTTGCAGAAGCTCTTCGATTCGCTGCGCGAGCTCGCGCCTTCGGTCGATGCGGCGGCCGTGCTGCTGAAAGAGGGTGAAAAGCTCGTGCTCAAGGCGGCCATCGGGTTCGACGAGGGCGTCCCGAGCACCGGAAGCGTCGACCTGGGGGCGGGGTTCGTGGGAAAGATCGCGGCGGATCGGCGCCCGCACGCCGTGTCGGCCGACGGCGCGCCCCCCGAAATGGCGAACGCCGGTCTCATGTGGAAGGGCGTGCGCGCGCTCTACGGTGTGCCGCTGTTCGACGATGAGCGGCTGATCGGTGTCGCGCACATGGGCTCGCTCAAGGCACCGGAGTTCTCCGAAGCAGACAAGCTCTTGTTCGCGAGCATCGCCGGACGCGCCGCGAGCACCATCATTCAGCGCCAGACGCGCGAGGCGGCGCGCCTGAGAGAGGAGCGTCAAGCCGCCATCGCTGCCTTGGGGCTCGACGCGCTGAGCGCTTCCGACCTCGACGTCGTCTACGAGCGGGCCGTGCAGACCGTCACCGCCAAGGTGGGCGCCGGGGCTGCGCTGGTGCTGGAGGCAGATGGATCCGACATCGCGGTTCGCTGCGCGGCAGGCGAGGGCACCTCCAGCGAGCTCAGCGTGCTGATCGACGATCCAGCCGTGAGCGGTGCGCTGGCGCTCACTCAAGTGGTCCTGCTGACGAGCGAGGACGAAGCGCTCGACCGATCGCCGCTCGCCAAGCACTTCACCGCCGGAGCGAGCCTCGCCTTACCAATCCCGGCGCCCACGCCAAACGATCGGCCGCAGAGCGCCATCGTCGCCTTGTGCAGAGGGAGACGGAGCTTCAGTCAAGACGACGTCAACTTCGTGCAGTCGATCGCGAACGTCGTCGCCAGCGCGGTCGTGCAACGCAGGATCGTCGACCAGCTCCGCGCCACCGGCGAGTGGCTTCGCCTGCTCGTCGACAACTACCCTTCTCCGGTCTACGCCAAGGATCTGGAGGGCCACTACGTCTTCGCGAACAGCGCGTACCTGCAGCTCATCGGCTATTCGATGCAAGAGCTGTACGGCTTGACCGATCGCGATCTCGGGCTCAGCCAGGAGGCCGCCCTGGAGATCGATCCGCGTTCGCTGGACGCCCAGATCCCGAT
>CAYLZW010000664.1:0-1933 GCA_964388085.1 uncultured Myxococcales bacterium
GAGGGGAGCTTCCGCGAGGACCTCTACTACCGCGTGCGCGTGGTGCCGGTCCGGCTGACGCCGCTGCGCGATCGCGGCGCCGAGGATCTGCTGCGGCTCCTCGAGCACTTCGTCGAGAAGTTCTCGCGCCGACACAAGAGGCCCATCCGGCGCATCACCGAGGGCGCGCTCGCCCGGCTCAAGGCGCACGACTACCCGGGCAACATCCGCGAGCTCGAGAACTGCATCGAGTCCGCCGTGGTGCTGTGCGACGGTGACGTCATCGGCGAGGACGACCTGCCCTTGGCGCCGCGGCGCCGGTCACGCGCCGGAGACGCTACCGAAGAGGGAGACGCCGTCTCGAGCAGCATCGGCGATCCGTCCCTGACCCTCGCTGACGTCGAGAACGAGCACATCCGGCGCGTGCTCGAGGCGTGTGGCGGCAACCAGAGCGAGGCGGCGCGAAAGCTCGGCATCGGCCGCAACACGCTGGCGCGCAAGCTCTCGGGGATCGACGACTAGGGCGCGCGGCCCGGCTCACCGGGCGCCGCAGCGGAGTTGGCGCCCTTCGAAAGAGGGGTCACGCGACGCCGCAACGCCGCAACACCTCGCGCGCGATGACGATGCGCTGCACCTCGCTCGTGCCCTCGTAGATGCGGGTCACGCGCGCGTCCCGGTACAGGCGCTCGATGGCGTAGTCCTCGACGTACCCGTAGCCGCCGTGCAGCTGCAGCATGCGGTCGACGACGCGGCCGCAGGCCTCGGACGCGTAGAGCTTGGCCATGCTCGACTCCTTCGCCGAGCGCCCCGTCGCCTCGCGCAGCGCGGCCGCGCGCAGGGTCAGGAGCCACGCCTGGTCGAGCTCCAGGCGGCTGTCGGCGATGGCCATCTGGGAGGCCTGGAACTCCACGATGGCCTGCCCGAAGGCCCTTCGCTCGCGCGCGTAGCGGACGCCCTCCGTGAGCGCCGCCTCGCCGATGCCGAGGGCCTGCGCCGCGATGCCGATGCGCCCGCCGTCGAGGCAGCCGAGGGCGATGCTGTAGCCCGCGTCCACCTCGCCGATGACGTTCGCTACCGGAACTCTGCAATCCTCGAAGTGAAGCTGCGCCGTGTTCGAGGCGCGCAGGCCCATCTTCTTCTCCTCCTCGCCCGCGAACAGCCCCGCGCTGCCCTGCTCGACGAGGAAGCAGGTGATGCCGCGCGACTTCTTCTCGGGGCTCGTCTTCGCGAACACGAGGTGGATGCCGGCGAAGCCGCCGTTCGTGATCCACTGCTTGGTGCCGTTCAGCACGAAGTGGTCACCGTCGCGCACCGCGCTCGTCGACAGCGACGGCGCGTCCGAGCCCGACTGCGGCTCCGAGAGCGCGAAGCTGCCGGCGCCGAGCTTGCCCTCGAGGTAGGGCGTCAGAAAGCGCGCCTTCTGCGCGGGGGTGCCGTGCTGGCTCAGGATGTCCGCGCTGAGGTTACAGACCGCCATGGTGACGGCCGTGGACGCGCACGCCTCCGCCACCGCCGCGATCGCGAACACGTAGCTCGTGAGATCGGCGCCGGCGCCGCCGTCGTCCACGGGGACCTTGACGCCGAGCAGGCCGAGCTTGCCGAGGGCGGGCAAGAGGTCGGCCGGGAAGCGGCCCTTCTGGTCGCGCTCCGCCGCACCCGGAGCGACCCGCTCCTGGGCGAACGCGCGCGCGGTCTGCCGGATGAGCTCTTGTTCTTCGGTCAGCGTGACGCCGAGCTGCAGCACCATCTCAGATCCCTTCGCGGCTGCTCGCCGCCGCGTTCGCGGGTGGGCCCCGCCAGGACCTCGGCCCGACGGGGAGGGGCGAGACAGCCCCTCGGAAATACAGGAGATGGACCGCCACGGGCGGTTACATCTCCTTCAGCACCTGGCTGGCGATGACGAGGCGCTGGATCTCGCTCGTGCCCTCGTAGATCTCGGTGATGCGCGCGTCGC
>CAYLZW010000665.1:0-1931 GCA_964388085.1 uncultured Myxococcales bacterium
GCTTGTCGGCGTCGCTGCCGATCACCGAGTAGAAGACCTTCGCGCGCGTGAAGTCCTTGTTCACCTCGACCTCGCGCACGGTGACGAAGCCCGGCAGCGGGTCCTTGAGGCCACGGATGAGCTTCTCCGAGAGCACGCGTTGAATCTCGTCGCCCACGCGTTTGGGCCTGTAGGACGCCATGACGAAAACTCCGAGCTGAGCGGCTTTGGTCCGACGGTTTACACACCGGCGGGCCGGCTGGCGACGTCTTCCGTGCCGTGCCGCGCGTTACGCCTCGTCACGCTCGCCGAGCACCAACCGGACGAGCTCGGCCTGCCGGCGGACACCGGTCTTGTGGTACGCGCGCTTCAAGTGCGTGCGCACCGTCTCCACGCTGACGCCCAGCTCGGCGGCGATGTCCGCCACCGTCTTGCCCGCCGCCAGGCGCGTGGCGACGCGTGCCTCCGCGCGCGTCAGGCCGTGCTGCTCCTGGAGCAGCCGCGTGCTGCCGCCCACCGTCGTCGGCCGCACGGCGGACAGCGACGCGAACAGATCCTCCGCCAGCAGCTCGCGCGCCTCGTCGCGTCCTCGCAGCAGGCGCGTCCACAGCCGCTCCGGCTCGGCGAGCTGCAGGCGGTAGCGGCCGTGGTGCGTGCCGGCCTCGGTCTCGACCTCCGCGTCGGGCAGATCGAGCAGGCGCGGGCCGGCGCGCAGCTCGCCCGCGGTGGCGCGAAAGAAGAAGTACGAGCCGACGAAGGAGCGCGGCAGCGTCATGCTCAGCTGCAGCGTGTGCTCGGCGAGGTCCTCGACGGTGAAGGTCATGTGCGGGAAGGCCTGGCGCGAGGCGATCCAGGCCATGCGATAGAGCACGCGCGGCCTCGTCACGATGCCGAGCAGCGCGCTCAGATAGCGGTTCACCCGCAGATATCCCTCGCCGATGCGCTCCATCTCCTCGTCGCTGAGCCCCTCCGCCGCGCGGTTCAGGACCGTCGCCACCTCGTCCCAACGCACGCGCAGGCCGAGCCGTGGGCTGAGCTCGGCAAGCTCGAGGCCACGACGAGCCGCGCGCGTGTTGCACCCGCCGTCATCGAGGGCGTCGCACATGAAGCCAAACAGGACGGAGGGGACCTCAGGCATGCCGAGGTCCGAGGGGCCAACGCAAAAGATGCAGCATCACGGAACGAGTCATACCTCATTCAGGGGACGTCACCGAAAGAGACGTCCGTCATGCTGTGAGCGGTAGGGGTCAAGGGACTGCTGTCTCCGCGCGCCGATCGCTGACCGCCAGGTCACGATCGGCGCTTTTTTCGCGCGGCGCTCGCTCAAGCGGGAGGGCGACATCTCCCGTTCGCCGATCGAAGAGGGGCGCCGAAAGCGCCCCTCTTCGATTCTCAGCTCTGTCGTGGCGGCGTCAGGCCGGCGCGCCCGCGCCCTCGGTGGGCGGGCTCTGGGGGCCCTTGTCCGGCTCGAGGTTGATGAGCGCCTCGTCGAGCTCAGCCTTGACCTCGACCTGCTCATAGCACTCGATGACGTCGCCCTCCTCGAAGGCCGCGAAGCCCGCGACGCCGATACCGCACTCGTAGCCCGAGGCCACCTCGCGGACGTCGTCCTTGAAGCGCTTGAGCGTCGCGAGCATGCCGTCGAACAGCACCTCCTTGCCGCGGCGCACGCGCACGTGGCCGGAGCGCTGGATCTTGCCGTCGGTGACGTAGGAGCCCGCGATGGTCCCGAGCTTCGGCACGTGGAAGAGCGCGCGCACCTCGGCGTGGCCGAGCACCCGCTCCTCGATCTTCGGCGCCAGCATGCCCGCCATCGCCGCGCGGACCTCGTCGAGGGCCTCGTAGATGACGCTGTAGGTGCGGACGTCGACCTTCTCGTGCTGCGCGCGCGCGAGGCCCTTGCTGTCGGGCTTCACGTTGAAGCCGATGACGATCGCGTCCGACGTCAGCGC
>CAYLZW010000666.1:0-1929 GCA_964388085.1 uncultured Myxococcales bacterium
GCCTTGAACAGGATGCCGTGCTGCTTGCGGTAGAAGTCGTCCGCGCGCAGGCCCTCGTCGACGACGCGCTCCATGGCGGAGGGCTCGAGCAACAGGCCGCCGAGCAGCGCGCGCTCGGCGTCCATGGCGTTCGGCGGCGTGCGCACGTTTGGCACGAGGCGGGCCGCGGTCTCGTGCGCGGCCTCGCGCGTCATCTTGTCGAGCTCACCGAGCACGGCGCCGAGGGGGATGAGCTCCCCGCCGTGCTCCTCGCTCTCGAGCTCGTCCAGCGCAGGGTCTTCCAGCGCAAGGCCTCCCAGCGCAGGGTCAGCCAGCGCAGGGTCAGCCAGCGCAGGGTCGTCGTCGTCGTGCTCGTGATCGGACATGCCCGAACCTCGGGGCACGGGATAGCATGCCGGGCCCGCTTGTCTGCAGTGCCTGCGTTCGCCCCCCGGAGTCTCGCCGTGCGCGCGTTCCTCGTCGTGTTCCTCTGTCTCGCGGCGCCGCTCGCGGCCGCCGCGCCGCCCGCCCCGGAGCCGCTGCCGGCGGGCGCGCTGGAGCCCGCCCCCACGCCGGAGCTGCGGCTCCTGGCGGCCACGGCCGCGGCCCTCGGCGGGGCGGGCGGCGTGCTGCTGTCGTTCCCGCTGGCAGTGCCTATGATCTACGTCGCTGCGCTGGTCGGCCTGCCCGCGGCCGCGGGCGCCCTGCCGCTCTTGCTCGCCGTGCCGCTGTTTGCTGCGCTCGGAAGCGGCGGCGTCGCGCTCGCGTTCTCTTCGGGCATCGGGCCCTGGCTGACGGGCGCCCTCGCGGGAGGGGCGGCCGGCGTCACGGCCTTGCTCGTGGGCGCCGTGGTCGCGCCGCAGCGCCCCGGCTCGCTGCTGGATCTGCACGTCGGCGTGCTTTCGGTGGTGGGAGTGCCTTCGTTGGCCGCGGCGGCGACCGCCGCGCTCGTGCTGCCGTTTTTCGTGACCGGCGGCACCAGAGGTGAGTGAGTTTGCATGCCGCCCCGGCACGCGGTCCGTGATTGAGTATGGTGCGCCCTCTTGGAGGTCCGAATGAACGAGCCCCTCCCAGCCCCCTTCTTCCCCCCTCCGCCCGCGCCCTTGTGGCTCGGGGGGCAAGACAAGCCCGAGGACAAGCCCCCGGGCGAGAACGACAAGCGCAAGCCCGAGAAGGAGCGCGGGCCCGTGCGCACGCAGATGGTCGGCGAGAGCCCGGGCGACGACCTCGGCTACGACCCCAAGATCATCCCGACGGAAAAGATCCCTGACCAGGACTGAGCTCGCATGAACCTCGCGAAGTACGCCAAAGCCACGCAGGTCGTCCTGGTCGAGAGCCAGAAGGCGGCCAAGGCCCGCCAACACCAGGCCATCGAGCCCGAGCATCTGTTGAAGGCGCTGCTCGACGGCGAGGCGGCGAAGGCCGCGCTGCACAAGGCGGGCGTCTCGGCGTCCGATCTGAGCAACCGCCTCGAGGTCGAGCTGACCAAGCTGCCGACGGTGGCCGGGGCGTCGAACTACCTGTCTCCCCGCTACCTGAAGGTGACCGCCGCGGCCGAGGCCGTGGCCACCAAGCTCGGCACCGGGCTCGTCGAGGCGGTGCACCTGCTGATCGCGCTCAGCGACCCGCAGGGGGGCTCGGGCCCCGCGGGGCGCCTTCTGCGGGACATGGGCGCGAGCAAGGACAAGCTCGAGGAGGGCCTCGAAAACGGCGGCAAGGGCGGCAAGGCCGGCGCGACGTCGTCCTCGTCCGCCTCCGACGGCAGCGCGCTCTCGCAGTACGCGCGCGACCTGACGCAGCTCGCCAAGGACGGCGAGCTCGATCCCATCATCGGCCGTGACGACGAGATGCGTCGCATCCTGCAGATCCTCGCGCGCCGGCGGAAGAACAACCCGGTGCTCATCGGCGCCCCCGGCGTCGGCAAGAACGCCATCATCGAGGGCCTCGCGC
>CAYLZW010000667.1:0-1924 GCA_964388085.1 uncultured Myxococcales bacterium
AGTCGTGCAGCGAGAGCACGAGGTTGCCGGCGGCGTGCGCGAGGTCGAGCCCGACCGAGGCGCCGGCCTGCTTGGCCGCCTTGGTGATGCGGGCGTGCTCGTAGGCCTGTCCCGTGTAGAAGTTCACGCCGCCGAGCAAGAGCAGCGCGACGCTGGCGCCCTCGTCGGCGAAGAAGCGCTCGATGTCGTCGGTGCGTAAGAGCTCTTCGCCCGCGCGCGGCTTCAGCACGACGACGGCGTCCTTCGGATCGAAGCCGTGCAGGCGCGCCTGGCTCTGTACCGCGTAGCGATCGGAGGGGAAGGCGCTCTCTTCGATGACGATGCGATAGCGCTCTTTGGTCGGCCGGTAGAACGACGCCATCAGGAGGTGCAGGTTGACGGTCAGGCCGTTCATGACGACGACCTCCTGCTCCTTGGCGCCGACGACGCGCGCGAGCGGCGCCTTGAGCGGCTCGTCGTAGCGATACCAGGGGCGCTTGCCCTCGAAGTGTCCCTCGACGGCCAGCGTCTCCCAGGCGCTCAGCTCCTCGTTCAGGATGGTGCGCGCCTCTTTCGGCATGAGGCCGAGCGAGTTGCCGCACAGATAGGTGAGCTCCTCGCCCTCGTGCCGCGGGATCAAGAAGCGCTCGCGAAAGCGCGCCAGCGGATCTTCGTCGTCGAGCTGCTGGGCGCGCCGCCGTTGGGCGTCGGAGAAGGGAGAGGGGGGCATGGCAGTCCTTCTTACAGAGGCCTTCCTACAAAGGCAGGAGCGCGTGCAGCACGGGGCGAGACGGCGCCGCGTCGCTCTCGAGGGGGGCCACTTGCAGGGAGAGGAGGTAGCGGCCGGCAGCGACGTGCTCGAGGCGGCACAGCTCGGTGACGGTGCGGCGGGCGCGCTCGTCATCCCGCGCCTCCCGGGCGCCGGGCTCGAGGCCCCAGAGCAGCCGGTGGTTCGCGAGCGCGCCGCCGTCGTCCTCGCGATCGAGCGAGGGCAGGTCCGTGAGCAGGTGCGCGAGGCCGCGCTCGTCGCACAGCTTCATGGCCTCGCTCGTGAAGTAGGGCGGGTTCGTGCCCGAGCGATCGCCGGCCGCGAGCCCGCTGCCGACGACGAGCGCGGCGCCCGTCACATCGACGTCACCCATGGCATCGCTCAGCGCCTTGCGCGTGAGCACGAGGTCGCCGCCGTCGTGTGTGCCGTCGTAGCGCTCTCCGCTCGACGACAGCGCGACCGGACGCACTTGCACGACGAGCGCGGGCACGAGCCCCGCGGGCAGCAGCGAGAGCACCGCGCGCGGCTGTTGGAGCACGTGCCCGACACACTCGGTGTGCGTGCCGTTGCCGTGCGGATAGAGCACGAGCTGCTCGCAGTTGACGCTGCCGCCGCGCGCGACGCTGCCGACGAAGCTGCCGAGCGTGACCGGCTCGCGGCGCGGCTCGGGCAGCGAGAAGGCGGAGACCTCGGCGCGCGAGAAGCGCACCGGGTAGCCCGCGTCTTCGCCACGCGACAGATCCACGCGGTAGCGGGCGCCGAAGGCCGTCACCTCCGAGAGCAGCGGGCCTGTCACGCGGGCTCCTCGCGTGTCGGCGCCGCGCGGGAGAGATCGGCCTCTTGCCGGCCGAGGAAGTCGAGCGCGGTGCCGCCGAGGATGCGCGCGCGCACGGCGTCGCTGAGCCCCTCCGTCGTCATGATGAGCCGGCCGGGCGGGTGCTCGCCGAGCGGGAACGGGTAGTCGCTGCCGAGCGCGATGTGCTCGGCGCCGAAGCGATCGATGAGCAGCCGCAGAAGCACGGGGTCGTGCACGAGGCTGTCGACGTAGAGCCTCTTCATGAGCGCCGACGGCGGCGTCGTGGACTTGGTCTGGCAGAGGTCCGGCCGCACGTGGAAGCCGTGATCGATGCGGCCGATGGTGGGCGCGAAGGCGCCGCCGCCGTGCGCGAAGCCCAT
>CAYLZW010000668.1:0-1923 GCA_964388085.1 uncultured Myxococcales bacterium
TGATGATGAGCGGGCGGTTCGTCGGCACGCCGTCCTTCGTGTACCAGCCCTCCTTGGAGCAGGCCGCCGCCTCAGCGCTGCCCTCGGACTTGGTGGCGATGGGCGCGTCACCGTACTCCGGCTCGTCCGTCGTAGGGTCCTGCGTGGCATCGTAGAACGCGATGCGCAGCCCGGTCTTCGCCTTGCCCCCGAGGCCGAAGATGTCGACGCAGCCCTCGACCGTGATGTCGCTGCTCGCGCCGAGCTGGACGGGGTTGTCGACGCAGCTCAGATCGGGCGCGCCGCTGGGCGTCGTGGCGTGCGCGAGCGGCTTCGCCAGCTCCACGCCGTCGATCGTGCAGGTGCGGTTCGAGGGCACGACGCCGCCGTCGCCGTCGCTCGTGCCGGTGCTGCCCGTGCTCGTGGGGGCGCAGGCGAGCGGGACCAGGAGCGCGGCGAGGGACGAAGCGAGGAGGAGACGGCGCATGCCAAGTTCCTTTGGAGGGAGCAGCTTTGAAGGAGCATGTAAGAAGATGTGCGCACGCTTTACGGGGGGCGCGCCCAGAAGAAAAGAGGGTCGGACACGGCGCCGTTCACGCCGCGCTGCGTCGAAAGCGAGGGGGCGCCAGCGTCGAGGCTGGCGGGGCGCGAAGGTCTCCGGACGCTCTTGTCCCGCGTGCATCCCCCCAGTAGAAGCGCAGCGCGGCCGCGTGCTTTGCAAACCCCTGCCTCGGCAGCCGATGCAACGCGGTCGACCGTCTGGCAAACATCGCTTTGGCCCTGACCTTACGCGTGCGTTCCCCCTTCTGAGGACCCATTGATGCAAAACAGATCACGACCCATTCGCGCGGCCCACCTCGGGCTCAGCCTCATGCTGCCCCTCGCGGCGCTCCTCGCGGCCGGCTGCGGCCCGGGCACTGGCACTGGTGACGCCGGCACCGACGCAGGCAACGACGACAGCTGCGAGCGCAACATCGAGTGCGGCGCCGGCTCCGTCTGCGAGAAGGAGCCGGGAGCCACCGTCGGCGAGTGCGTGAAGATCTTCTGCGTCTCCGACGCGGACTGCTCCGACGACGAGTACTGCGACGTCCCGAAGGGCCTCTGCGTGCCGAAGGCCACCTGCGATCCGGGCAACCCCGACGCGACCGGCCCCGACGGCAACCCCGTTTGCAGCGACGGCGAGGTCTGCACCTACGTCGACGGCACCCCGCAGTGCACGCCGCCCGCTTCTCTGCCGGCGCCGACGGCCTGCCGCGTGTCCCCGAACCCCGTCATCGTGGGCGCGGGCGCTGCGATCGAGCTGCGCGGCGTCGGCCTCGACGGTGAAGACAAGCTCGTCCCCTTCGTCGACTTCACGTTCGCGCAGACCGGCGACATCGGCACCATCAGCGGTGACCAGCTCACCGCCGCCTGCGCCTCGGGCGTGTGCGCGGGAACCGTCACCGCGACGACGTCGCGCGGCGCCGCCACCTGTAGCGCCGACGTGAAGGTGTACGCCGCGCCCGCCGCCACCGAGCTGCGCGTCGCGCTCTTCGACGCCTCGACGGGCTTGCCCATCGCCGGCGCCGCCACCGCCATCACCGTCGCGGGCGCGCCGGTCCCCGGCCCCGCGACCGACGCCAACGGCGTGGCGACCTTCACGGCGGTGACCCTCGCCGACGTCCAGGCGGTCTCGGCCTTCCCCGAAGACCACCAGTGGCAGACGGTCATGGACCCGGACACGAACAACGTGGCCCTCTTCACCGTGCCGGTCCCGAACGAGGAGCAGGTCGCGGGCGTCAAGGGCACCTTCGACTTCTCGAGCGTGACGACCCTCGGTGACATCAAGCTCGGCCTCGCGGGCACCTCCATCGGCGGCGCCATCACCGACCTCGACTTCGCCACGCTCATCGGCGAGATCGCGAACTACAACATCGTGCTCGAGGGCGTCACCGACGCCGACGG
>CAYLZW010000669.1:0-1897 GCA_964388085.1 uncultured Myxococcales bacterium
GGCAGCCGGTGTTCAGCGAGCTCGCGCGGGCCGGCCGCGCGGCGCGGGAGTTCCCCGACACCGGCGGCGTGCTGCGCGCGCTCGGCGTCATCGACGTGCGCGGCCGCCTGGTGCTCGATGACCGTGCGCCTCTGGCCCCCATCCGGCGGCAGATCATGGGCGCCGGCGGCTGAGCCTCCCGGCCGGGACTCGCGGCCCGTAGCCTGCTAGAAGGCATGCATGCCGGCCAGGTCCCTCCCGCGCGTCCTCGGCGCCACCGCGCTCGTGCTCAGCCTGGGCGCGGGGCCCTTCGGCGCCATGGGCTGCTCGGACGACGAGCTGCCGTCCATTCAGCCGCTGGCAGGGTCCAAGGCGGGCACCGTGCGCTACGTGCTCCACCTCGCCGGGGACGCGCCGGACGCGTCCGCCTACCGCGCGGCCCTGAAGGAAGATCCCGCCAAGGCCGCGGCCATCGCCGCCGAGCTGAAGGAGACGGCGGCCGCGGGACGCAGGAAGCTCGTGCAGGCGCTCAAGGCCTACGACGGCCGCGTCGTCGACCATTGGTGGCTGACGAACGCGGTCACCGTCGAGCTCCCGGCCGGCAACGCGCTCAGCCTCACCGCCATCGACGGCGTCGTGAAGGTCGAGCCCGACCAGCTCCTGGCCGAGTGAGCGGTACGGAGCTCATTCGCCCTCGCGCTGTCCGTTGCCGCGCAGCAGGAGATCGGCCTCACGCTCGGCGGCGTAGTCGCGCAGATCGCCGCGCGCGAACAGCGTGACGCCGTCGAACGTGCGGGTGTCCCAGTCGAGCGGGAGCCACGCGTCGCGTCCGCTCTCGAGCCACTCCTCGAGCAGCCCGTCGAGGTAGTCGATCAGCAGCCCGAGGGCGCCGTCGAGCAGCTCGCCCTCGACGCCGCGCGCGAACAGCTCGGCCTCGTACGCGCGCTCCTCCGTGCCGACGCGCGCCAAGAGCCACGCGGCGCGCGCGCCCGTGTGCGCCTCGAGCCGCAGCGTCTCGTCGTCGCCGAAGCCGCCGCCGTGGCGCTCGACGAGCGCCGCCTCGATGTCTACGACGGCATCGCTCTCGACGAGGGAGGGCGCCTCGCGCTGGGGCTCGGGAGGGGCGTTCGCGGGCGTTCGGCGTGCGCTGCTCATGAGCTTGGGATCCCGACTCGTGCGTACGGATGCAACGCCGTCCGTCGGGATTCTTCGGCGGCCTCGCGTTCCTGCGCCGGAACGCTGGAGATCCGGAGCCGCTCTTGACGACGACGCGAGCGCGCGCCGGGGCGCCGTGGAGCGAGCGGCACGCGGCGTGAAGAGCCCGGTGCGCGCGGCGCGAAGGAGCGAGAATGAGCAAGGTCGACGGTGTGACGGGGGCAGCCCAGGGAGAGCGGACGGCGGCGCTGAAGGCAGCGCTCGGCGGCCTCGAGAAGCAGTTCGGCAAGGGCGCGGTGATGCTGCTCGGCGAGCAAGGGCCGGTGAAGAACGTGAACGTCATCCCCACCGGGTCGCTCACGCTCGACCTCGCGCTCGGCGTCGGCGGCTTGCCGCGCGGCCGCGTCGTCGAGGTGTTTGGTCCCGAGGCGGGCGGCAAGACGACGCTCACGCTGCACGCCATCGCGCAGGCGCAGCGAGCCGGCGGCACGGCGGCGTTCATCGACGCCGAGCACGCGCTCGACGTGCGCTACGCCGAGAAGATCGGCGTCGACGTGAAGAACCTGATCGTGGCGCAGCCCGACAACGGCGAACAGGCGCTCGAGATCTGTGAGCAGCTCTGCCGCTCCGGCGCCGTCGACGTCATCGTCGTCGACTCGGTGGCCGCGCTCGTGCCGCGGGCCGAGATCGAAGGCGAGATGGGCGACACCCACGTGGGCCTGCAGGTGCGCCTCATGTGCCAGGCGCTGCGCAAGCTCGCCAG
>CAYLZW010000670.1:0-1893 GCA_964388085.1 uncultured Myxococcales bacterium
CCGCGCGATCTTCGGAAACGGCTGGAACTCCATACCTCTAAATCCTCCCGCTCTCATAGAAGCGCTCCACCGCTCGCTCGGCAGATCCACTCATGGTGTCTACGGCCGCGCCAAGCAGGCGCACCGCCGAGCCGCCGAGCCGCTGATTCGAGCCGAAGAACGCCTCGGCGTCGTCCGCGGTGTATCCGAGCTCGGTCACCACGTCGGCCGGACTACGCAGCCAGCCCAGAAGCCGGCCCGCCTCGATGTTCAGGGCCTTGATGGCGCGCTGGTCGAAGCGGAAATGCAGATTGCCGTTTAGGAACGCTTTCACCTGGAACAGCACGCGGCCGTCTGGCTGCGTGAAGTCCTGCCACACGTTCGAGTGCCATACGCGCACGCGCGACTGGGCACCTTTCGACGGGAAGCCGAGATTGCCGAAGACGGCAATCAGGTCGTCGATGGTCTCGTGGCAACTGGTGTGCAGGTTGCCGGGGTAGTCGTAGGCGCCGAACTCGCGGTTGAAGATCGCCGCGTAGTGGTGCAGGACGACGCGATAGTCGAGCGCGTAGTGCGCGTGCTTCTCAGGGTCCAGGTTGTAGCGCCAGCGGTCGCGCTCCCAAGTCTGCTGATTGCTGACGTAGCGGGAGACGCCATCGTGCGTCGACAGCCGGCGGAAGACGTCGACGACCTGGCCGTCGAAGTACTGATTGGCCGCCTTGATGGCCCAGAGGACAACCGCGTAGGCATTCGTCGCCGTGAACGCAATCGACGTCTGGCCGGTCAGCCGATCAAGGAACGCGCGCTTCGTCTTCGTGGTGAGCCGCGAGGTGATGACATCCAGGCGCTCGAAGAGCACGCGCCAATAGGTGTCCTTCAGGCCGGCCATCCGTTTCTTCAGGCCCTCGCGGACGCTATTCTTGTCGACGCCCAGCTCCTTAAGGAGCGCCATGTCGAGCCGGAAGATCGCACGGTAGTTGTCCTCCATGCGGGCGCGCTCCTCGTCGTAGGCGGCGACCATCTCGGGGATGCTGTCGAGCCCGCGGATGCGAGCGAGCACGCGCGAGTGGAGATCCTCGTCGTTCAGTTCTTTCTCTCGATCGAAGGTGTCGATATTGGCGTCGAACCACACGTCGAACGGGTCCTGCCGTCGATGGTGTCGATAGCTCCAGCGGCTCTCGTCGTCGTCGACGAACGTCACCCGGATGATGTGAACGACTGCCCGCGCGCGGCGGTCGGCGTCGAGGAAGTTGTCCTCGAGGATGACCTTCGTTGCTGCGCCGCGCGACTGCAGAGCGCCCTTGATCGGCTCGGACTCCTGCCACCGCTGCGGGAGGACCAGGTAGATCACAGTGGTATGCGCAGTCCGGATGATTCGCTCGGCCCATTCCTCGAACTCGCTGTAGGGCGGGTTGCTGAAGAGGACGTCCACCGAGAGGCTCATCAGGTCTTGCTCGAAGAACTCCGCGCCGACTGGGATGATCTCGTCCGGCTGCTGCTGCTGCAGGATGGTCGCCTTCTCGATCGAGAAGAGCTTCGGGGCATCGACCGCTTCAGCCAGCCACTTCAGCACGCGGCCGTCGCCGGCGCCGATGTCGAGGATCGACGCGCATCGGTCGCAGTGTGCGCGCATGTCGTAGCTGACCTTCTCGACCATCCGGCGGGTTGTCGGATACCACTCGAAATCCTCGCCGGCGTTGCGAAGCTCGCCCACCAGTGCCATCGTCCGCTGCATCAGCAGGCCCCCCTTGCCGCCCGCTCGGCCAAGGCTTCGTTCTCGTTCTCGAGCTCGATCGCGCAGTCCTCACACACCGGCTGCTCCACGAAGCGTCCGAGCTGGTAGTCCGCGATCTCTGCGGTGGTCGTCGCCACTGATGTTTCCCCTCGCTCATCACATGGGACGCAGAGCTTCCC
>CAYLZW010000671.1:0-1891 GCA_964388085.1 uncultured Myxococcales bacterium
TTCAACGAGCGCCAGCTCGGGTGGATCCTGCGCGGTTTCGTCGAGACCGCGCGGAACAAGCGCGACGACGTCGCACGCCTCTTCGGTACCGACGAGCGCGCGGCGAGCGAGCGACGTGAGCACAGCCTCCTCCTCGAGCTCGGCGAGGAGCTGTTCGAGCACATGCCTGCCGCGCTCACGTACTTCGACGTCAGCACCGAGGAGTGGGCGACCTGGCATCGAGGACAGCAGCACCAGCAGCAGACGATCCAGCCGCCGGCCGCGTCGTGGCTCGGCCAGCCCGAGGTGAGTCCGAGCGCTTGGCTGCCGCCGGTCATCGGTCCCATCAGCGCGCGCTTCGGAGACGTGCGCCAGGACGGCAAGCCGCATGAGGGCATCGACGTCGCTGTCGCGACCGGCACGCCTGTCATCGCGCCTCAGACGCTCAGGGTCCGCGAGACCGGCTTCAGCGAGCGCCCCGGGCGCTTCGTGGTCACTGACGTCATGCGGCCGGACGGCACCTTCAAGGGCGACGGCTACCGACTCACGTTCGCGCATCTCTCCGAGGTGACCGTCGCCGAGGGACAGGTCGTGCACCGCGGACAGCCCATCGGCGCGAGCGGCGCCACGGGTCGCGTGACGGGTCCGCATCTCCACTTCCGAGCGCAGTGGATCGACGACGGGTTCTTCCGCGACAAGAAGCTCAGCGTCGATCCGCTCGCCCTCATCCCCGAATCCGTGTTCCTCGGAGTCGGGTCGCCACAACCGATCGTCGGCGGCAACATCAACGCTCTCGAGGACGGTCGGCCCATCAACGTCATCGTCGCACCTGGCGCCGGCCGCGTGTCCATCGGCAGCGGCATGACGCAGCCCGACATCAAGACGCGCGTCAACAGTCCGAACCTCAATCTCGGCGTTCGGCACGAAGACGACGACCCGCTCGCTGGCATCGTGACCGTGGCGGCGGAGACGCTGAAGAACGTCGTCACGCCCGAGAGCGTGCGGGCGCTCGGCGCGCTCACGGGGGCCGGTGGCGCCATCACGGCAGCCCTCGCCCCGCAGACCGCTCCCGTCGCGCTGCCCGTCGCCGCGGCAGGAGGCGCCGTCGCTGCCGCCGCCGAGCCCATCGCGCACGTCGCCGGCGCCGCGGCGGACCTCGTCGACGGGGACCCGCTCGAAGGCATCCTGACCTGACCCAACTGCCCCGCTGTCCCGAACGCAGGCGTCGCCCTGCACCACCAAACAAGGAGAGAAGCAATGCCAATCGGAATCGGAGACTTTCGGATCCCGACGCTGGGTGACGCCATCCAGGGCACCGAGGCCCTCCTCGGCAACGTCATCGAAGGCGTCATCGAGGCCACCACCGGCTCCACCGTCGAGCTCACGCCCGGCGTCGGAGTCGACAACTCGAAGGTGCGCGGCCCCCGCGGCACCGGCGAGGTGCAGTTCGACAAGAAGCTCGCCTCCCACGCCGAGCTCGAGAAGCTCCGCAAGGAGGTGCAGGACAAGCTCCGCGACCTCAACCGCGACGTCACCAAGCTCAAGGTGCAGTCCGCCAGCGACCGCCGCCTGGCACCGCCTGGGATGTACCGGCCCATGCCCGCGCCGTACTCGCCGGCGCTTTCGTCGACGAACAACAACATGCTCCCGCTCATGCTGCTGATGCAGCCGGGCGGCATGGACCTCACCAGCAACCCGGCCGCGATGCTCATCCTGGCGCAGTCGCTGTCGTCGTCGCCGCTCGGCTACGTCGGCGGTCAGCCGCTGCAGCTCGACCTCACGACCATCGCGCTCCTCGCGAGCCTGATGGGCGGGATGCGTAGGCCGACGACGCCCGTCCGCGTCGTGAACCCGGCGCCGACCGGAGACCCGGCGTGACCGACCTGAACGACGTCGTGAGCCAGCTCGCCGC
>CAYLZW010000672.1:0-1887 GCA_964388085.1 uncultured Myxococcales bacterium
CCTCGCCGCCAGCGCCGCGCCGAAGGAGTAACCGACGACGGCGCAGGCGCGTTCCCCGCTCGTCTCGAGCTGCTGCTCGACGGCCGCGCACAGATCCGCGTAGGGCTCATCGAGCTGCGCTGCCGCGACGGGTGACGGCGACGGATCGTGCGCGTCGAGCGCGGGGATGAGCGAGCGCCCGCTCGACGCCCCGACGCCGCGGTAGTTGAAGCGCAGCGTCGGGTGGCCGCGTTGGCTCAACGCCCACACGACCTCTGCCGGCACCGCCGACTCCATGGTGCCGTACAGCCGTGGGTGCCCCGGAGCGAGCACCACCGGCGTGGAGCCTCGGCCGCGGTGGAACAGCGCCTCGAGGGCGTCATCCCCTCGTTGGATGACCGTCATGCGCTCGAGAAATTCGGTGGCGCGCGGCATGCGCGGCTAGCCCTTCGTGGGTCAGGAGCCCTGCAATTGATCGACGAGGGCGTCCCCGCCGAGCTTCTCGCCGAGCTCGTAGAGCGCGATGGCGGCGCAGAGCCGAACCTTGCGCGAGCGGTCGTCGAGCAGCTCCTTGAGGCGCGGCACGGCGCGCTGTCCGCTGAGCTGACCCGCGCGCGCGGCCAGCGCGCCCTCGACGTCGTACTTGAGCAGCCCGAGCGCCCGCGCGGCGTAGGCGCGGACGTCGTCAGCCGCGTGATCGAGCGCGCCCAGCAGCGCAGGTTGCGCGCGCGCGTCCCCGATGCGCCCGAGGGCCTCGCAAGCGTTGGCGACGGCGAAGCCCTGCTCGACCGCCGTGATCAACCACGGCAGCGCGGCCGCGTCGCCGCACTGTCCGAGGGACCAGGCCACCGCGGCGCCGACCTCGGGATCCTCGGTCTTGAAGGCCTCGACGAGGTTCGGCACCACCCGGCGGTCGGCGAGGCGGCCGAGCGCGACCGCGGCGCCGATGACGACCCGCGGGTCCGGATGGCGCAGGGATTTCACGACCTCGGGGAAGAGCTTCTCGTCGCCGATGCGGATGAGCGCCACCGCCGCGTTGGTGCGGACCTCGCCATCGGGATCGCCGAGCAGCGCGCGCACGGGCTCGAGCGCGCGGGCGTCCCCGAGCAGGCCGAGCGCCTCGGCGGCGTCGGCGCGCACCTCGCCGTCGTCGTCCGCGGCGTGGCGCAGCAGCGCGTCGAAGGAGGCGGCCCCGCGCGCGATCTCGGCGCCGAAGCGGTTCTCGTTCGAGCGCGACAGGCCCGGATCGATCTCTTGCAAGCGCGAGAGCACATTCACCTGGCCGTCGCGCGCCTGCGGCTCCACCCCGGCGGCCTTCATCGCCGCCTTCGCCGCCTGGGAGAGTCGCTTGCGGGCCATCGCAGGGCGCGACGTTAGGGTGATTCGCCGACGACGCGCAAGCAACGCGCGCTTCCACGGCCGGGCATACAAAGAAGCCCCCCGCCGAGGCGGGGGGCATCACGCAAAGACGAGGTCTCTTGCGGAGAAGCTCAGCGCTTCTTCTTGGCGGTCTTCTTCTTGGCGGCCTTCTTGGCCGTCTTCTTCTTGGCGGTCTTCTTCTTCGCGACCTTCTTCTTGGCCACCTTCTTCTTGGCGACCTTCTTCTTGGCCGTCTTCTTCTTGGCGACCTTCTTCTTCTTGGCGACCTTCTTCTTGGCCTTCTTCTTCGTGGCCTTCTTGGTGCCAGCCTTCTTCCTGCGCTTCTTCTTCCGCGCGGTACCGCCGCGGCTCATCTTCGTGCGGGACACGTCGCCCTGCTTGTCGATGAAGTAGAGGTAGCCCTCTTCGCGCTTGATGTCCGTCTTGACGACGACCTCCGGCTTGTCGCCGGCCTTCTTGCGCTGACCACCACGAACCATGCGGGAACGCGCGATGTTGCAGTTCTTGTCGAGGTAGTAGAGCCACCCC
>CAYLZW010000673.1:0-1885 GCA_964388085.1 uncultured Myxococcales bacterium
ATCTGGAGCGTGCTGCCCGACATCGTCGACTGCCGGCTGCTGCTCGACTACTTCGCGGCGCGCCCCGAGCTCTGGCCCGACGTAGAGCCGCAGAGGGCCGTCACCGGCTACGGGTCGCTGGCCACCTGCCAGGCGTGGGTCGCGGCGTTCGGCAGCCTCATCGTCCCCGACCAGGGCTGCCTCGCCGGCGTCCCGCCCGACGACGTCTATGACGCCAGCACCAACCCCGGCGGCGCGCGCTGCACGCTACAGGACCACAACGTGAACCTGCTCGGCACAGACCCTGAGACGAGCTTCGCATACCGGCCGTACGACAACGTCGGCGTGCAGTACGGCCTCGACGCGCTCACGGCCGGCGTCATCAGCGTCGAGCAGTTCCTCGATCTGAACGAGCACATCGGCGGCTTCGGTGTCGATGGCGCCGTCATCCCCACGCGCAGCGCCGCCAGCGACGAGGCCATCCGCGCCGTCTACGCGACCGGCCGCGTGCTCGACGGCGGCAACGGGCTCGCGGCGGTGCCCATCGTCGACGTCCGCCAGTGGGTCGACGAGAGCGGCGACATTCACGACTCCTTCCGCACGGGCTCTACGCGCGCCCGCCTCGCGGCGGCGAACGGCGACGCCGACAACCACGTGGCGTTCATCGCCCTGCCCGGCGCGCCCTATGCGCAGGCCAGCCTCGACGCCTTCGTGCTCCTCGACGAGTGGCTCGTCACGCTCGCCGCCGATGACGATCCGGACCGGCGCGCAGCCGTGCGCCGCGCGAAGCCCGCCGCGCTCGGCGACCGCTGTTACGTGACCGCGTCTCCCGACGACGGCGCCTGTGAGGGCACGTTCCCCCGCTATGAGAGCCCGCGCCGGGTGGCCGGTGCGCCGATCGCGAACGACGTCCTGCAATGCGCTCGGAAGCCGGTCGCGCGCGACGACTACGCCGTGGCGGTCAGCGACGACGAGCTGGCGCGCCTCGAGGCCATCTTCCCGGACGGTGTCTGTGACTACGACGTGACGCCGCCGAACCGGGCCCCGCACGCCGGCGTCTGGCAGCGCTTCGGCCCCTGAGCCGGCGGCCTCCACGTCACGAAACCCCTCGTCACGGGCAGCAACATTCGCTAACCCGAGCGTGCACTCTGTTCGCCCGCGCGCAAAAGGAGCACGTCGATGGCCCCTCAGTTCAAAGACCTCACCCCCCCGACGAGCGGCGAGCCCGTCACCCTGAAGGGCGACAAGCTGCAGGTCCCCGATCACCCGATCCTGCCCTTCATCGAGGGTGACGGCACGGGCCCGGACATCTGGCACGCGAGCCAGATGGTCTTCGACGCCGCGGTCGAGAAGGCCTACGGCGGCAAGCGCAAGATCACCTGGTTCGAGGTGCTCGCGGGCGAGAAGGCCTTCCGGAAGACCGGCGAGTGGCTGCCCGAGGACACGCTGACGGCGTTCCGCGAGTACCTCGTCGGCATCAAGGGCCCGCTCACGACGCCCGTCGGCGGCGGCATCCGCTCGCTCAACGTCGCGCTGCGCCAGATGCTCGACCTCTACGTCTGCCTCCGCCCCGTGCGCTACTTCGACGGCGTGCCCTCGCCGGTGAAGAAGCCAGAGGCCGTCAACATGGTCATCTTCCGAGAGAACTCGGAGGACATCTACGCCGGCATCGAGTTCAAGGCCGGCTCCGAGGAGGCCAAGAAGTTCTACGCGTTCCTCTCGAAGGAGATGGGCGTCAAGAAGGTGCGCTTCCCCGAGACGAGCGGCTTCGGCATCAAGCCCACGTCGAGCGAAGGCACCGAGCGCCTCGTGCGCGCGGCCATCGAGTACGCGCTCAACGAGAAGCGCCGCTCGCTGACGCTCGTGCACAAGGGCAACATCATGAAGTTCACGGAGGGCGCCTTCC
>CAYLZW010000674.1:0-1878 GCA_964388085.1 uncultured Myxococcales bacterium
TTCAAAGCGGCGTGTCCCGCGACCGTCATCGGCACGGTGTCCATCTCGGCTCCTTCTAACGCCCACGCGGGCAAACCGCGGATCCTCCCGATCCGCTGGCGTTCGGTCAAGCCCTCCGGTGCGTGCGCTCCGGCGGTGACCGTCTTATGTTGTCGACATGCCGGACGTTCGGCCCCGAATGGCCTTCCCGAAGCCCACCCGGGTGGTCCTCATCACGATGATCGCGCTGCTCGCGATCTGGGTTGTGATGGCCATCCTCGTCCAATTCACCGCCTTTGGCCCAGAGCTGTATCGCGCCCTCGCGCTCGATCCGGCGGCGGTCGCCGAGGGGCGCGTCTGGTCCCTCGTCACCTACTGGCTGATCGAGGATCTGCGCAGCCCGATGACGCTGCTGTTCACGTTCATCCTCTTCTACTTCTTCGGCCCCGAGCTCGAGCGCCGCTGGGGGGCCAAGCGGCTGATCGTGTTCTACTTCCTGGCCGCGCTCGGCGGCGGGGCCCTCACCATGCTGACCTGGGCCATCGGGCTGCCCGCGGTGGGGATCGTCGGCGCCCAGAGCGTCGGCCTCGCCCTCCTGGTCGCGTGGGCGCTGACGTTCCCGTACCGAGAGATCCTGCTGTTCTTCGTGCTGCCCCTGAAGGGCATCCACATGATCTGGGTCGCCGTCGGCTTCGGCGTCCTGCGCGCCATCGCCATCGCGCCCTCCGGCGTCGCGGCGGACTTCGGCGCCATGGCGATGGCGTGGCTCCTCGTCAGCGGGCTGTGGCGAACCAACAAGATGAAGCTGTGGTGGGACAAGCTGCTGGTGGCGCTTCGGCTGCGAAAGGCGCCCAAGCTCTACGTCGTGCCGAAGGGGCCGGGGAAGTACGACGTCAACTGAGCGCCACGCGAGCCACCATGAACCCGCGCGTCCTCCTCCTCGACGTCATGGACACCCTCGTGAAGGATCCCTTCTTCGCCTGCGTGCCCGCGTTCTTCGGCTGTGAGCTGCCAGAGCTCATCCGGCACAAGTCGCGCACCGCGTGGACCGCCTTCGAGAAGGGCCTCATCGACGAGGACGAGTATCACCGCACGGCCTTTCACGACGGCCGGCGCTACGACGGGGAGGCGTTCCGGCGCCGCATGGTGGAGGGCTACGCCTGGCTGCCGGGGATGAAGGAGCTGCTCGCGGAGCTGCGCGAGCGTGGCGTCGAGATGCACGCGCTCTCGAACTATCCCTGCTGGTATGAGCTGCTCGACGAGAAGCTCGGCGTGTCCGCGTTCCTGCAGTGGACCTTCGTGTCGTGCAAGACGGGCGTCCGCAAGCCGCACCCGCGGGCCTATCAGATGCCCGTGGAGCGCCTCGAGCGGGCGCCGGGCGAGCTCTTGTTCGTCGACGACCGCGAGCAGAACTGCGAGGCCGCGCGGGAGGCGGGGCTGCACGCGCACAAGTTCACGGACGCCGAGACGCTGCGGGCGTCCCTCGTCGAGCTCGAGCTGCTGGAGCCGTGAGGCTCAGCCCTGGTAGATGCTGAGTACGGGAGGACGCGCGTCGACGGGCTCCTCCTCGCCGATGCTGTCGCCGGGCGGGCTCGCGAGCGAGTCTTCGGGCGTAAAGAAGAAGCCGTCGTCGCCGTAGTACGGGTCCTGCGCGATGACCGACGGATCGACCTCGACGGTGAGGTCCGAGCCGCCCGTGTAGGTGGCCTCGGCGCCGACGCAGTTCTGCGCGGCCGAGAGCATCTCCGCCATCTTGTTGCGCGAGGTGCTGATCTTGTTGAACTCGTAGCGCGCGCGCTCGGTGGCGCGGGTGGCGAGCGCTTCCTGCAGCGAGATGTTGGCGTCCTCGGAGATGCGCAGGATGCCCTTCATCGCCGTGATCTTGTCGTTCACGCACTG
>CAYLZW010000675.1:0-1875 GCA_964388085.1 uncultured Myxococcales bacterium
CGTGCCCCTCGGCGGAGCGAAACTTCCGCCGCACCGGCGCGCGCGTGCTCGACGTCGTCGACGTCGCCCTCGGGAGGATCGAAGATGAGTGAGACAACCCCGGTCCGGCAGCGCGCGCCCGAGCAGCGCACCCTCGAGGGCGCGCACGTCTTCGTGCTGAACCCCTCCTCCGCCGCGGGCGCCACCCGGCGTCGCTTCGAGCGCGTGCGCGGCCGCTTCCAGAGCGTGCTGCCCGGCATGGAGGTGCGGCTCACCGAGGGCCCCGGTCACGCCACCGAGCTCGCGCGCGCGGCCGTGCGCTCCCTCGCCGCGGCCGTGATCGCCGTCGGCGGTGACGGCACCAACAACGAGGTCATCAACGGCTTCTTCGACGAGGACGGCGAGCGCATCGCGAGCGACACCGCCTTCGGCGTCGTCACGAGCGGCACCGGCGGCGACTTCCGCCGCACCTTCGGTTGGGCGGCCTCTCCCGAACAGGACCTCGCGCGCATCGAGCGGGGCGAGCGGCGCCGCATCGATCTCGGGCGCGTGCGCTACACGAAGCCCGACGGCAGCCCCGGCCTGCGCTTCTTCGTGAACATCGGCTCCTTCGGCATGAGCGGCGCCGTGGTCGACCGGGTGAACGCCGGCAGCAAGGCGCTCGGTGCGAAGGGCTCGTTCATGACCGCGACCGTGCGCAGCATCCTCGGCTACAAGCCGCCGGACGTCCGCCTCGTGACCGACGGCGAGGCCGAGCAGCGCTTGAACGTGACCACCGTCGCGCTCGCCAACGGCCAGTACTTCGGCGGCGGCATGTGGATCGCGCCCGACGCGCGCTGCGACGACGGCCAGCTCGAGCTGGTCGTGATCCGTGGGGTCGGGGCCGGCTTCTGGCTCAAGCACGGCCTCAAGGTCTACAGCGGCGCCCACAAGGGCCTCGGCGAGGTCATGTGCCGGGCCTGCCGCAGCGTGCGCGCCGAGCCCGTGGGCGAGGAAGACGTGCTCATCGAGCTCGACGGCGAGCAGTGCGGCAAGCTGC
Organism: uncultured Myxococcales bacterium; assembly: GCA_964388085.1. Lineage (GTDB taxonomy): Bacteria > Myxococcota > UBA727 > UBA727 > CAYLZW01 > CAYLZW01. Next base: position 1,019 of record CAYLZW010000675.1, read on the forward strand.
CAGCGACGTTCGAGGTGCTGCCTGGGGCGCTCGACCTGCTCGCTTGAGAAGCCCCGATTGGCGCTTCACAAGCGGGATGTGCTTGAATCGAGGTCCCGAAGGGACCCGCACGCCTTGTCCGCCGACAACACCGAGAAGACCGAGACCAACGCCTCGCAACCCGACCTCGGGGTGCCGCGCTACCGGCTCGTCAACAAGACGCTCGGGGCGCCTCGCTTCTCGCCGCTGCCGCTCGTCCCCGGCATCACCTACGTGGGTCGCGTCAAAGACAACGACGTGGTGCTCGAGAGCGAGCTCGTCTCCCGCCGGCACGCCAAGATCATCCTGACCGATATGGGCGTCACCGTTCACGACCTGGACAGCCACAACGGCGTCTTTTTGAACGGCAAGAAGGTCCGCTCGACGCCGCTCGGGCCCGGCGATCTCGTCTACTTCGGTGACGTCTGCTGCGCGCTCGAGCCCGACGAGGGGGGCGCCGGCGCCGGCTCCGTGTTCGACGCGGACATCGATCAGTCGAGCCTCTTGAGCGAGGCCTCGTCGCTGAGCCAGACCGACGACCCGGCCGTGCGCAGCCTGGCGACGCTCATCCAGGCGACCGATCTCCTGCTCGGCGCCGGAGACGAGGCGTTCTTCGGCGAGGTGCTCGAGCTCTGTCGCGCGCTCGTGCAGGCGAAGCTCGCGGTGCTCGTGAAGCGGCAGGGCGACGAGCTCGAGACCTCCGTCATCCTGCGCGAGGCCCAGGACGCCGACGGTGAGCCGCCGCTGCGCTGGGCGCTCGTCCGCAAGGCCGTCGAGGATCAGGTCGTGTTCTTCTCGCACGAGGACGGCTCCGCGCTGCTCGCGCACGACGCCGCCGA
>CAYLZW010000676.1:0-1867 GCA_964388085.1 uncultured Myxococcales bacterium
GGTTGAAGTCGAGGCCCTTGGCCATCGTCACCGCGCGCGCGTCGAAGCTGTGGCACGTCCGGCAGTTCGTCAGCTCCTTGTGGGAGCTCTGGAAGCGGTGGATGTCCTCGTGGCAGCTCAAGCAGTTGGCGTCGAGCCCGAGGTACTTGGTGCGTCCGGACTCCTTGTGCTTCGCCTCGTGACAGGCCGTGCAGCTCTGCCTCTTGTGAGCACCCTCGAGCTTGTAGCCGGTGAGCGCGTGATCGAAGCGCTTGGTGCCGCCGAAGGGTCGCCAGTCGATGGGGTTGAAGCTCGCGCCCTTGTGCTCGAGGTGACAGGACTCGCAGCCCTTGCCGAAGTCGGGCCGGCTGTGCAGCCCCTCGTTCGCACGGATGCGTCGCGCCAGCGGCTTGTGCTCGTGACAGCCGAGGCACTTCTCGCGGCCAACGCCGTCGCCGGAGGTGTGGCACTTGTCGCAGTCGATCCCCTGGTGGCCCTTGATGCGCTTTCCGGGCTCTAGCGCGAGCAGGTCCGCGCGCGCGAAGGTCGGCCAGAGCGACGCCAGAAAGAGCGCCGTTAGGCAAGCCTGTAGGAGGGTCGAGCGTCTCAAGAGCAAGGACCTTTGTCGTCGTCGCCGGTTATAGCGCGCCGCGCGACGGCGCCGCCATCGGAGGCATCGCTGACTAGAACACCGTCACGACGAAGACGTGCAGCATCATGAGCAGGAACAGCCCGATGCTGAAGAAGATGTGGAACAGCTTCCACTGCGAGACGAGCCGCCCGGCCGTCTTGTAGAAGCGGTCCTGGCGCTCCAGGATCAGCTGCTGGCCGCGGATGGAGAGCAGCTGCCGGCGCAGGGCGCGGTTTTTCACCTTCCGGAGCGGCCCGAAGCGGAGCTGCTGCAGCGCGAAGAAGCGGCGCACGTCATCGGTGACCAGATAGATCAAGAAGCGCAGGGTGCCGAGCTGCTCCGTGTCCTTCGGCCCACGGGAGGCGCGGGCCTGCATCATCAGCTCGGCGACGTTGATGGCGCGCGTGTGCTCGCCCCACTGCTGCGAGAGCGCGATCAGCCCCTTGTCGAGGTCCTGCCGCTCGCGCGTGTTGCGGTACTGCTTCCCGGGGAGCTGGTTCGCGAGGTACTGCCCGAGGAAGCCCGACGCGACGACGAAGAGCATGGCCCAGACGCCGACGCTCGGCCACTTGTTGAACAGCAGGTTGCCGTGCAGGAACACGAGGGCGGGGCCGAGCACGCCGAGCGCGTTGTGGACCGAGAACCAGAGGTACTTGCCGCCGAACGACGCGAAGGTGGTCTCGAAGCGGTTCCGGATGACGTAGATGAGCGTCCCCAGCATCGAGACGGCGCCGACGATGCCGAACAAGAGGCCGAGGCCGCGGCCGGAGTCGAAGGCCTCACCCTTGGCGACCTCGCTCGCGTACACGGGCAGGAACGAGAGCTCCGGCATCCAGCGACGGAAGATCCACTCCACGCTGCAGGCGAGGATGAGCAGGGCGGACAGGCCGTACAGCACCTTCGGCAGCGCGCGCGGCGTGGCTCGCTCGCTCCAGCCCTCCTCGAACGGGCGCGTCGAGCAGCTCTCGTCGATGCCCTTCTGCGCGTCGAGGCCGAAGATCAGCTCCGGCACGGCGTCGATCATGGACCCGGTCGGACAGGCCGACACGCACGCCATGTCGTCGTAACCGGCGCAGCGGTCGCACTTCTGCGCCACCTTCTTCGGCGCCTTCTTGCCGAGGTCCTCCCAGAGGGACTGATCCATGTCCGGCGTGATCTCGTGGATGAAGATCGAGTCGTTCGGGCACGCGCGAGCGCACACGGAGCAGCCGGTGCAGTTCTCGATGTCGATGCGGATCTCGTGGCTGACGGGATCGC
>CAYLZW010000677.1:0-1860 GCA_964388085.1 uncultured Myxococcales bacterium
CCTGCTCGCGCTCGCGCCCATGGCGCTGTTCCTCGGCGTGAAGAAGGCGAGGGGAGCGCTGGCGGGCTTCGCGCTCGGCGTGGCGGGTTATCTGCTGGCGCGCGCGGCGCTCGGCGCCCACGACGTCGCGTTCGTCCCCGGGCATGGCTTCCTCGACGCTGCCTGGCTGACGCTGAACGGCGCCGTGGCGACGGTGCTCGGCGCGCTCGCGATGAAGCGCGACTGAGCCAGGCTCCGCGTTTCTGAGCTCCGGAGAGGCCTCGTGGGACAGCTCACGAGGCCTCTTCGCATCGGCTCGCTGCATCTGCTCGCTTGCGGGCGCCGCTTCTGGCTGAGAGACAGCGCGGATGACGTCATCCCTCTTGCCCCACCTCCGTGAGCTCCTCGACGACGCCACCGCCGACCTGCCGGCCGTCAGCGTGAAGAAGATGTTCGGCTGCGATTGCTTCTTCGCGCGCGACAAGATCTTCGCGATGGTCTGGAAGCCACTCGCGCTCGTAGTCCTCGACGAGCCCCTCCGCGGGGTCCCGGTCGGCGCCGTCGCCCGCGGCGATCTGCCACTCGGAGTCCCCGCTGCCGAACGCCTGGCTGACGTCCTCGTCGTCGTGCGGGTGGATTCGGTGCGGCGGGTCCTCCAGGATGTCCCTGTCCGCGCCCGCGCCGGCGTCCGCTCGCGCTGGGTTCGACGCCTCCCGCGCGTGCCTTCCTTCGTCGAGCGCGGCGGCGCCCGCGTCCGAGCGCGCGGGGTTCGAGCCTTCCCGCGCGCGGGCGCCCTCGACGGCCTTCCGCTGCTTTGCCATGGTCTCTCCGCTCCTCGTCGAGCCCCTCCGGAGAACGTCGGGTTTGCTTCGCGACACGTCCACGTCGATGCGGATCCAGCGGGCCCGCGAGGAGCACCTCGAGGCCATCCGCGACATCTACAACCACGAGGTGCTGCACGGCACGGCGACCTTCGACACCGAGCCCGTCAGCCTCGAGGAGCGCCGCGCGTGGCTCTCCCGCCACGACAGTGACCGTCATCCCGCCCTGGTAGCGACCTCTGCCGACGTCGTGCTCGGCTGGGCTTCGCTGTCCCCCTGGTCCGAACGCCGCGCTTACGCCCGCAGCGCCGAGGTGTCCGTCTACGTCCATCCGGACCAGCGCGGCCGCGGCGTCGGCAAGGCGCTGCTCGAGGCGGTCATCGCGGCTGGACGCAGCGGAGGGCTCGGCGTGCTGCTCGCGCGCGTCACGTCGGAGAGCGAGGTGAGCCTACGGCTGCACCGGGAGCACGGCTTCGCGTCGGTGGGCACGCTGCGGCGCGTGGGCGAGAAGCACGGCCGCATCCTCGATGTCGAGATCCTGGAGCTGCACCTCGACGAGGCAGCCGCCGAGACCTGAGAAGCGAGAAGACGCAGCAAACACCGGAGAGCTCTCGCGCAAAGGCGCAAAGCCGCAAAAAACCACAGTCGTGTTCTCCGTTGCGGCTTTGCGCCTTTGCGCAAAAACTTTGTGTTCGTGCCCGAAAACGAAAACGGCGACCCGAAGGCCGCCGTCATCGTCGTCAGAGCGCCTGAAGCGTCAGGCGCTCATGGAGTCGAGGAACTCCTGGTTCGACTTCGTCCCCTTCATGCGGGACAGCAGGAACTCCATGGAGTCGATGACGTTCAGCGGGTGCAAGAGCTGCCGCAAGATCCACACGCGGTTGACGATGTCCTGACCGAGCAGGATCTCTTCCTTGCGCGTGCCCGACTTGTTGATGTCGAGGCAGGGGAAGATGCGCTTCTCCATCAGCTTCCGGTCGAGGACGATCTCGGCGTTACCGGTGCCCTTGAACTCCTCGAAGATGACCTCGTCCATGCGGCTGCCGGTGTCGATGAGCGC
>CAYLZW010000678.1:0-1853 GCA_964388085.1 uncultured Myxococcales bacterium
CGCCCGCGATGAGGCGGCTGACCGTGTGCAGGATGAGGTTCAGGTCGAGGGAGCTGGCCAAGGTCTGGCCGAGCTCGAGCAGCGAGGCGAGGTCGCGCCGCTGCCGATGCACCTCGGCGACGGCGCGGCTCGCGCGCAGGTTCGCGGTGCAGCGCGCGAGCACCTCGACCTGGTTGTTCGGGTTCATGATGAAGTCGTCGAAGCCGTCGACGACGGCGGTGGCGACCTCTCCGGTGTCGGCGCTGTGCAAGAGCGCCACGATGCGGATGGCCGACTCGGGCCGATAGTTGCGCAGCTGCTCGGGCGGCGAGATGCCGCTCGTCACGAGGTTCGCGTCCACCAGCGCGACGTTCGGGCTCATGGCGCGCACGGTGTCCATGAGCTCGTCCATGCTGCGCGCCTCGACGGCGTGCCAGCCGTCGCTCCACAAGAGCTCGATGAGCTCACGGCGCAGCGCCGGGTCCTGACACGCGACGACGAGGATCGGGTTGCCCTGCGGATCGATGCCCGCCGCCGCGCGCCCGTGTCGGACCACCTCGGGCGAGGTGTCCTCGTCCTCGCCGTCAAAGCCGGCGGCGGCGATCTCGAAGGCGTTGTCGTCCGACTCGCTCATCGATCCTCTGTACCGCGCCGGACCACGGCGGTCACTCCCGGCGCTCCGCCCGCCGGCGCTCTACCGTCGAGACCAGCACCTCCGGCGCCCCGGCGTTCAATAGCAATTGTGTCACGTCATCGAGCGCGCCCTCGGGCGCCGAGCACAGGAGGCGCTCGGCCGGGCGCCCGTCGCCGTCCTCCACGGCGCCGCGCAGGATGCCGAACGCCCCCGCGCGCGACAGGGCCGCCAGCAGCGAGGTGGTCTCGCCGCGATCGAGCACCGCCTCGAGCCGGCGCAGCACGGCGCCGCCAGCGCGCGTGTCGATGACGACGTCGTCGCCGTAGAGCGCGCGGCTCAGCTCCGGCCGAGCGCGCACGAGCGCGCGTCCGACGCCGCTGCCGGCGCGGCGCAGGACGAGGTCACCACGCGGCCCGCTCCTGTGCGCCACCGCCCAGACGAGCGCGGCCCCGAGCGGCGTCGTCGGCGAGAAGCCGATGTCCTGCTCGCGCGCGCGCATGCCGACGAGCACGGCGTCGAGCCACGGGTCCGGCGCCGTGTCGAGGCTGAGGGCGCTGGCGCTCACGCGCGCGGGGGACAACGCCGCCAACAGGGCCGCGCACGCGATCGCCTCCGCGACGAGCGCGACGGCGACCTGGCCGGGCAGCGTCGGCTCGTCGAGCCGCTCGTCACCAAACGCCGCGGCGCGGGCCTCGAGCACCCTGCGCAGGGCTTTGCCCGCGATCGCCTTCGGCACCGGCGCCAGCTCACCGGTGCTGACGAAGGACAAGAGGGCCGACGCGCTCGCCGGCTCGCCTTGCAGCCAGCCGTACACCGCGCCCTGGCGCGCCGGGGGCTCCTCGTGGGGCTCAGGCCCCGGGCCGACCTCGCCGCCGAGCGGCAGCACCGCCGCGCGCGGCTCCTCGAACGTCACGTGCAGGTCGGAGATCTCCTCTTCCGGCGCGCCGCTCTCGTCCGCTTGCGCGATGCCCATGACCTTGCGCTCGTCCGGCGTGCGCACGTCGCTGTGAGGGGCTTGTTGGCGGCGGCGCAGCGGCACGCGCCGGCCCGCCCGGCGGACGATCCTTGGCGACTCGGTCTCGAGCAGCGGGCGCCCCTCTTCGTCGGTGAGCTCGACGTGGACGCCGTGGACGCCGGCGCGCGTCACCTCCGTGGCGCGCAGGCCGACGAGGGAGAGCCCGGCCGCGTCGAAGGCCTCGCGCACGACGCGCTCGGGGACGCCGAGGTGAAGCAGCGCGCC
>CAYLZW010000679.1:0-1853 GCA_964388085.1 uncultured Myxococcales bacterium
GCTTCCTCGACATGCTCGCGAGCGGCTTCTCCGCCGTCGCTGAGTTCCACTACGTGCACCACCGGCCGGACGGCGCGCGCTACGACGACGGCGCCACGCTCTCGAAGGCGCTCGCCCGCGCCGCGGCCCGCGTGGGCGTCCGCCTCGTGCTGCTGCAGACGGCGTACGCGCGCGCCGGGCACCGAAGGCCAGCCCTCCCCGAGCAGCGGCGCTTCGTGTTCCCCGACGTGGAGAGCTTCCTGGCGCACGCCCGCGCGGTGCGCGCGTCATCGCTCGAGGGGCACGTCACGCACGGCCTCGCGATCCACTCGGTGCGCGCGTGCCCGCGGGACTGGATCGAGGCGGTCGCGCGCGAGAGCCTCTCCGAGGCCCTGCCGCTGCACGTGCACGCCTGTGAGCAGCCGGCGGAGATCGCCGCCTGCCGAGAGGAGCATGGGCTCGCGCCGCTGGCCCTCCTCGACGACGCCGGCGCGCTACACGCGGGCACCACCGTCGTGCACGCGACGCACCTCGAAGGCGGTGACCCTGCGCGCCTGGCGAGCCGTGGCGCCACGGTCTGTGTCTGCCCGTCGACGGAGCGAAACCTCGGCGGCGGCCTCTGCCCGACGCTGGAGCTCGCGCGCGCCGGCGTGCCGCTCGCCATCGGCAGCGACTCGCACGCGCGCATCGACGTCGTGGATGAGCTGCGCTCGCTGGAGGATCACGAGCGCCTGCGGCTGTTGCGGCGCAACGTGCTGACGCCGCCCGGGCGCTCTCTGCGGCACGCGCTGCTGCCCATCGGCTCGTCGTCGGGCCTGCGCGCGCTCGGGCTCGACGCTCCGGGAGCCCTGCCCGCGGACCTCGTCGCCGTGCGCACCCCGGTCGAGCACAGCGCGAGCGCGGGCGCGGCCGTCGACGCTTGGCTCGTCGGGGGCAGCGGACGGGACGTGACCGACGTGTTCGTCGGCGGCGAGCAGGTGCTCGCGCGCGGAGAGCCCGTGCGCTGCCGGCGCGACGACGTGGAGTCCGCCGCCCGCGCCGTGCTCGATCGCTTGTGACCGGAGGAGCGCGTCGGCGGGCCATGCCCGTGGGCGAGGGGAGCAGCCTTCTTAGCGCTACCTCCCGTGGATGAGGACGCGCGGACCGTCGGGGAACAGGATCTCGACCTTGCCGCCGTCCTTGATGGCCGTGGCCACGCCGGTGCCGAACTTCGGGTGGTCGATGACCTCGCCGGCGTTGAAGCGCACCTTCGGCGAGTAGCGACGGGCGTCGCCGGCGCTCCGGCCCTTCATGAAGTTCTCGTAGTCACTCGCGCGCAGCAGCCCGGTGCCCGCCTTCTTGGCCGAGCTCGACGCCTTCGGGGTGCGGGCCGCGCGCGGCGCCGGCGAGCCCTGGCCGGGAGCGTTTCCCTTGTACGCGTGCTGGCTGCGACAGGTGTTGCAGTGCACGCGCTTGATGGTGCCGTCGACCATGGCCTCGATCGTGTGCGCAAGCATCAGATTGCACTTGCCGCACCACGCGTCCACGTCACCGCCGGTTCGAGCCGTCGCCATGAAAACTCCTCCAACCCCCAAGCCTCGTTGCTCGACGGTGGTACCGTCCGCTGCCGAGGGTGTCCACGGTGAGCACCGGCATTGCTGCGATTCCTGGTGCGTTGTACGTCTCAGCGGGTAGACCTCACGGAAGCGACCAACCCGGGAGGGGCCCATGAGCCTCATCAAGCGCCTCAGCAACCTGATTCGTTCGAACGTCAACGACGCGTTGGATAAGGCGGAGGACCCCCGCAAGATCCTCGAGCAGACCATCCTCGACATGGTCGAGGAGCACAAGAACGCCAAGAAGCGCCTCGTCGAGACCTTGACGCTGCAGAAGCA
>CAYLZW010000680.1:0-1852 GCA_964388085.1 uncultured Myxococcales bacterium
GTCGTGCTCGCCGACCTGCAGCACGGCCGCGTGCCGCTCGCCGAGCGCGCCGACCCGCTGCTCGGCGACGGTGATCGGGTCCTCGTGAACCGGACGCTCGGCAAGCGCATGCTGCGGCTCGCGGAGCCTGACAGCCTCGAGCCCGGCGTCGTGCCCGCGCGCCAGGCGCTCGAGCCCCTGTGGTTTCTCGGCGGTATGGCGGCGGCGCGGCGCGGGATCCTGCTGACGGCGCCGGGCCGCGATCCGCGTGGGCGCGACGTGGCGCCGAGCGAGTTTCTGGTCGAGGCGCTGCGGACGCTGGGCGCTCCGCCGGACGCGCGCGCGGCCGGCGTCCCGTTCGAGGAAGAGCCGCACCCGCGCCAGATCGGGGTCGCGCTCGCGCAGCGGGTGGCGCACGCTCAGCCGGTGGAGCCGTCGCCCCTCGTCGAGCGCGCGCGCCTGCTGGTCGAGGCGGCGGCCGAGCGGCGACACTTCTTTGAGCGTCCAAGCGGGGCGGACCCGCGGGCCTGGGTGGCGCCTTATGCGTTCGCCCTCGAGCCCGCCCGCGTGGCGCGGCGCTTCGGACGCGAGCTCGGGCTCGCCTCCGACAAGCCGCTCGGGCCCACCCGCCTCGAGGCGCTCGCGGCCTGCGGTATGCGCGGCTTCGTCGAGCACCTCTTGCGGGTGGACACCGACCCGGAGGCGGGCCAGGACGCCGATGCGCGCACCCTCGGCAAGCTCGCGCACGCGGCCCTCGAGGCGTTCTTTCGCGAGCGGCGCGATCAAGGCGTCGAGCCCGCCCGCATGAACGCCGAGGATCGGGCCCGACTGCGCGCCATCGTCGACGAGGAGGCCGCGCCCTACCTCGAGGGCGGCGAGGCCACCGGGCACCTCGGTGCGCTGCGCGCGAACGTGGCCTGGCTCGCGCAGTCGCTCGTGCGCACGGTCAGCGGCCTGGCGCAGAACCCGCCGGTGCCGGGCGCGGTGCCGAGGTACTTCGAGCAGAAGGTCGGCACCAAGGGCTGGCAGGACTCGGACGGCGGGCTGCCGGCGCTGCCGCTCGAGATCGGCGGTCGCACGCTCTGGCTCGGGGGGGAGATCGATCGCGTGGACGAGTGCGCGGGTAAGCGGGTGGTCGTCGACTACAAGCACTCCACCGGCCGCGCCGTCTACCGGAAGCTGCACTACGAGAACCTGCTGACGACGCACTTCCAGTTGCCGCTGTACCTGCGCGTCCTCGAGCAGGGTCCGAAGAAGACGGAGCAGGGCACCGAGCTGCTCGGCTACCTCGTGTCGCTGCGCGACGGCGTCGCGAGCCCGGTGCTCGGCGAGGGAGGCGTGCTGCGCGCGCGCCTGTTCGATCCCGCCGCCGCCACCGGCTTCCCGCAAGCGGTGGCGCGCGTGCTCGATCCCATCTTCGACGGAGCGGTCGCGCCCGACGAGGGAGGCCACTGCCACGGCTGTCGGCTCGCGCGTGTGTGTCGCGTGCCCCTCGCCACCGAGCGTGGAATTGATGATTCCATAACCGTCGAGCTCGAGCCGGACAGCGACGTGCAAGCGCGCTCGCCGGCGGACGAGGTGGAGCCGTGACGGCGCTGGACGATGCCTTCGAGCAGGCGTCCCCGGGCGGGCCGGCGCCGCGCAGCGAGGTCGTCGTGGCGGGCGCGGGCACGGGCAAGACGCACGCGCTCGTGAACGCGTACCTGTTCGCGCTGCTCGGCATGGACGGCGGCGGCGAAGAGCGCTCTCCCGCGCGGGTGCTCGCCATCACCTTCACGGACAAGGCCGCGTCCGAGATGCGCCGCCGGGTCGCGCTCCGGCTGCAAGCGCTGGCGCGCGATCCTCGCGCCGATGACGACGTGAACGCGCGCGC
>CAYLZW010000681.1:0-1828 GCA_964388085.1 uncultured Myxococcales bacterium
GCATCGTGCTCGACAAGTACCCGGAGTACCCGCGCCTCGACGAGGTGCTCTACATCATGGCGTACAACGAGTACCAGGCCGGCAAGAAGACGCAGGCCATCAAGAACTACTCGAAGCTCATCCGCCAGTACCCGAAGTCCGAGTACGTCGCCGACAGCTATCTCGCCCTCGGCGAGCACTACTTCGGCGAGAACAACCTCGTGAAGGCGACCAAGGCCTACGAGCGGGCCTACGACGAGGGCAAGAAGGCGAAGCGCCCGGGCACGTACCGCTACGCCGAGTACAAGCTCGGCTGGTGCGACTACAACCGGCAGGAGTACGACAAGGCCCTCGCCAAGTTCAAGAACGTCATCAAGGAGTCCGAGCGCTCCTCGAAGGACGGCGACGCCGTGCGCCTCAAGGAAGAGGCGTTGAACGACACGGTGCTCACCTTCTCGCAGCTGAACCAGGTCGAGCCCGCCTACAAGTACTTCAAGGCGCACTCCGACAAGGAGAAGGCCTACCGCCTGACGACGAAGCTCGCGGGCATCTACGGTAACCAAGGCAAGCAGCAGCTCGAGGTCGAGAGCTACCGCTTCCTCATCAACACCGATCCGGACAACGTCTCCGCGCCCGACTTCCAGTCGTCCATCGTGAACGCGTACTCGAAGCTGGGTGAGCACGACGCCGTCCGCAAGGAGGTGCGTCGCCTCGTCGAGCTCTACCGCCCGGGCAGCCCCTGGTGGCGCAAGAACGAGAGCAACAAGAGCGCCGTCGAGCGCGCCCGCGCCATCGCCGAGAGCCGCATGCGCGAGATGGTCACCGAGTACCACCGCTTCGCGCAGAAGTTCAAAAAGGTCGACGACTACACGCTCGCGCGCGACCTCTACGCCGACTACCTGCAGGCCTTCCCCGACAGCGAGCACGCCTATCGCCTGAGCTTCTTCTACGCGGAAATTCTCTGGGACCTCGACGAGTGGACCAAGGCGGCCACCGCCTACGATCAGGTCGTCACGCTCGATCCGAAGGGCGAGTACACGCGCAACGCCGCCTGGAACGCCATCCTCGCCTGGGAGAAGATCGTCAAGGGCGAGAAGGCCCGCGTCTTCAAGAAGGGCGACGTCATCAAGGAGTCCAAGCGAGGCGCGCGGAAGGACGGCCGCGTCGAGGACGTGCGCAAGATCGAGAAGATCGAGAAGGGACGCGAGTACAAGGCCAAGGAGATCCCCGAGGCCGAGGTCAAGCTCGCCGCCGCCTGTGACCGCTACGTCGAGGTGGTGCCGCAGAAGGACATCGATCGCGACAGCAAGCTCAAGGAAGAGCTCATCGTCGTGAAGTTCAAGGCCGGCTACATCTACCAAGCCTACTACCACTTCGACGAGGCCGCCAAGCGCCTCGGCGAGCTCATCGACCGCTGGCCGACGTCCGACTACGCGCGCCGCGGCGCCGACCTCATCCTCGACAGCTACGCCGCGCGCGAGGAGTGGGAGAACCTCGAGCACTGGTCGCGCACCTTCGCCAAGAACAAGCCGCTCATGAAGGACGACAAGTTCGCCGCCGCGGTGGCCAAGTTCATGGAAGGCGCCAGCTTCAAGTCCATCGAGATCTTCAACGCCAACGCGAAGGCGATGGAGAAGAAGGACGAGGAGAAGGCGAGGGGCATGTACGCCACCGCCGCCAAGCGCTTCGAGGGCTTCGTGGCGGAGTTCCCGAAGAGCGAGTTCGCGCCCATCGCGCTCTACAACTCGCAGCTCATCTACAAGAAGGCCGTGCAGCTCGACCTCGCCATCGTGTCGGCCAACCGCCTGCTCGACGAGTACAAGAAGGAGATCGGCGAGGGTGAGCTCGC
>CAYLZW010000682.1:0-1828 GCA_964388085.1 uncultured Myxococcales bacterium
TCGTCGACGACCACACCGGCCGCCTCATGTACGGGCGGCGCTGGTCGGACGGCCTGCACGGCGCCATCGAGGCCAAAGAGGGCGTGCGCATCCAGAACGAGAACCAGACGCTCGCGACCATCACCTTCCAGAACTACTTCCGCATGTACCGGAAGCTGTCCGGCATGACCGGCACCGCCGACACCGAGGCCGAGGAGTTCGCGAAGATCTACAACCTCGACGTCATGGTCATCCCGACCAACCGGCCGGTGCAGCGCGACGACCAGCAGGACCTGATCTTCAAGACCGAGCCCGAGAAGGTCGACGCCGTCGTCGAGGACATCCGCGAGTACAACGAGAAGGGCGCGCCCATCCTGGTCGGCACCGTGTCCGTCGAGAAGAGCGAGGTGCTCGCGCGCCGGCTCAACAAGCTCGGCATCAAGCACAGCGTCTTGAACGCGAAGCGGCACAAGGACGAGGCCACCATCGTCGCGCAGGCGGGCCAGCTCGGCTCCGTCACCATCGCCACCAACATGGCCGGCCGCGGCACCGACATCCTCCTCGGCGGCAACCCCGAGCACCTCGCCCGCGCGCGCGTGGCCGAGCGCATGGGCGAGAGCGACGAGCAGGTGGCGCAGTTCCAGTTCCTCTCCGGCAAGCCCGACATCATCAACACCGAGCTGCTCGCCACGCGCGATCGCACGGAGTCGAAGTACCTCGAGGCCTGGCTGCGTCGTCAGGAGGACGAGCGCGCCAAGCAGGAGGAGGCCGCGGCGAGCGGCGAGGAGTACACGCCGCCGGCCGACCTCGCGAACACCATGGAGGAGGCGCGCGAGCAGATCTTCCAGGAGCGAAAGCGCTTCTACGAGGAGGCCGTGCGCATCTACGCCGAGGTGCTCCCCGAGCTCGAGAAGGAGTGCAAGGCGGCCAAGCAGAAGGTGCTCGAGGCGGGCGGCCTGCGCATCATCGGCACCGAGCGCCACGAGTCCCGCCGCATCGACAACCAGCTGCGCGGCCGCGCCGGTCGTCAGGGCGACCCCGGCTCCTCGCGCTTTTATATGTGCCTGCAAGACGACCTGATGCGCATCTTCGGCTCGGACAAGATGATCCGCGTCATGGAAGCGCTCGGCATGGAAGACGGCGTGCCCATCGAGCACAAGATGGTGAGCAAGTCGATCGAGAACGCCCAGAAGCGCGTCGAGGGCATGCACTTCGACAGCCGCAAGAACGTGCTCGAGTACGACGACGTCATGAACCAGCAGCGCAAGGCCATCTACGGCCTGCGCAGGAGCGTGCTCGAGGCCGACCCGGCGTACCAGAAGGAGCAGCTCGGCGAAGAGGCGAGCGGCAAGCAGCTCGGCGCCGCCATGCGCGAGCTCGTGCTCGACATCACCGAGGAGGCCATCGTCAACTCCGTGATGAACCACTGCCCGGAGAAGGCGAAGCCGGACATGTTCGACGTCGTCGGCATCAGCGACGAGATCCACGCGCTGCTCGGCGTGCACGTCGACCTCTCGGGCACCGCCCGCGACCGCGACTCGCTCATGGACAAGTGCTGGTCCGAGGTGGAGCGCTACTACAACCAGAAGGAAGAGAGCGTCAGCGCCGAGGTCATGCAGCAGCTCGAGTCGTACCTCTACCTGCAGACCATCGACGCCCGCTGGAAAGAGCACCTCCAGCACATGGACCACCTGCGCGAGGGCATCCACATGCGCGCCTACGGGCAGCGCGACCCGAAGCAGGAGTACAAGAAAGAGGGCTACAACCTCTTCGTCACCCTCATGGCGCGCATCCGTGACGAGGTGCTCGAGAAGGTGTTCAAGGCCCAGGTGCAGCAGCAGTCCGAGGC
>CAYLZW010000683.1:0-1813 GCA_964388085.1 uncultured Myxococcales bacterium
ACGGTGCAGGACAGGTCCCACATCTTGAACTTGTCCCAGTCGCCGCGGAACTTCTCGGGGATGTCGAAGCTCTTGGCCGGGTAGACGCCCGTGGGCACCTCGATCTGGACGTAGCCGCCGGCCTTGAACTTGAGGATCTCGCCGTCGTCGATGGTGGCGTTGGTCGCCTTGATGAAGGTGGCGACGTTGTCGTTCGAGGACACCGTGGCCGTGTAGCGCTTGATGGAGAAGATCTCGTCGGGCACCGCGATCTTCATGTCCTGGCGGACCTTCACCTGACAGGCGAGGCGCACGCTGTCCTTCTCCTCGCGGCGGCTCACGTGCGTCTTCTCGGTGGGCAGGATCGAGCCGCCGCCCTCGAACACCTGGCACTTGCACATGGCGCAGGTGCCGCCGCCGCCGCACGCGGAGGGCACGAAGATCTTCTCGTTGGCGAGCGTCGAGAGCAGCGTCGATCCCGCCGGCACCTCGATGGTCTTCTCGTCGTTGATGACGATCTTGACGTTGCCCTGCGCGACCAGCTTCTTGGCCGCGTACATGAGGGCGAGCGTGAGGCCAAGGATGACCACCGAGAAGACGACGACGCTGGCGCCGATGGTGACCGGATCCATCGCTTACTCCTCTACCGCGGGCGGGACGTAGGTCGGGTTACCGGCCTCGCTGTCACCCTCGACGACCAAGGCGAGGCGCTCCTCGGCGGGCAGCACGAGGGCGGCGTTGCCCTGTTCGGCGCTCTTGTCGCGCTTCAGGTTGATGCCGGCGAAGCACATGAAGCCCATGGCCATGAGGCCGGTGGTGATCATGGTGATGCCGAGGCCCTCGAGCCCGCCCGGCACCTTCGAGTAGCGCAGCTTCTCGCGGATGGCGGCCATGGCGATGATGGCCAGCCACCAGCCGATGCCGGAGCTGACGCCGAACACGGTCGACTGGGCGAAGTCGTAGTCGCGCTCGACGAGGAACAGGCTGACGCCCATGATCGCGCAGTTCACCGAGATGAGCGGCAGGAAGATGCCGAGCGCGTTGTAGAGCGTAGGGCTCGCCTTCTCGACGATCATCTCGACGAGCTGGGTCATGGCGGCGATGACCGCGATGAAGGTGACAAAGCGCAGGAAGCTCAGATCGACCTCGGCGAGGCCGGCCCAAGCGAGCGCGCCGGGGTTCAACAGGTACTCGTTGATGGCCCAGTTCGCCGGCGCGGTGATGCCGAGCACGAACGTCACGGCCATGCCGAGGCCCATGGCGGTGTCGACGCGCTTCGACACGGCCAGGAACGAGCACATACCGAGGAAGTACGCGAGCAGGATGTTCTCGATGAAGATCGAGGTCGTCGCGAGGGCGAGCAGATCCTGAATCATGACTTAGCTCTCCCCGTTGGCGCCGCCGAGCCGCTTCGACGCCCAGATGATGAGGCCGAGCAGGACGAACGCGGCGGGCGGCAGGACCATGAGGCCGTTGTTCACGTAGCCGAAGTCGTAGGCGGCCTCGGGCACGATGCGGAAGCCGAGGATGGTGCCGGAGCCGAGCAGCTCGCGCACGGTGCCGACGACGGCGAGCACCCAGGCGTAGCCGAGGCCGTTGCCGACGCCGTCCCAGAACGAGGGCCAGGGCGGGTTCGCCATGGCGAAGGCCTCGGCGCGGCCGAGCACGATGCAGTTGGTGATGATGAGGCCGACGAAGACGGAGAGCGTCTTCGACATGTCGTACATGTAGGCCTGCAGGAACTGATCGACCACGATGACGAGGCTGGCGACGACGCTGAGCTCGACGATGATGCGGATGCGGTGCGGGATGAAGTTGCGCAGCAGCGAGATGA
>CAYLZW010000684.1:0-1812 GCA_964388085.1 uncultured Myxococcales bacterium
AAGCACTCCATCGACGTCGTGGTCGACCGCGTGGTGGTCAAGGAGGACGCCCGCCTGCGCATCGCCGACGCCGTGGAGCTCGCGCTCAAGAAGGCGAACGGCCTCGTCACCATCGTCAAGCACGATCGCGACAAGGGCGACAGCGAGGAGCTGCTCAGCGAGAATTTCGCCTGTACGGACTGCGGCATCAGCTACCCGGAGCTCGAGCCGCGCATGTTCTCCTTCAACGCGCCGCAGGGCGCCTGCCCCGACTGCTCGGGCCTCGGCAACATCGCCTACTTCGACGAGGAGCTGGTCATCCCCGACCCGGACCTCAGCATCGAGGACGGCGCCATCAAGCCCTGGAGCGGCGCCTGGAACAGCTACTACCACCAGATGATGGAGGCGGTGGCCAAGGACGTCGGCTTCAAGCTGAACCAGCCGTGGAAGAAGCTCTCCAAGAAGGCCAGGGACGTGCTGCTGCACGGCACCGACAAGGAGATCAAGTTCAAGCTCGAGGGCAAGAGGTCCGACTCGAGCTACAGCTTCAAGCGCAACTTCGAGGGCGTGCTGCCGAACCTCGAGCGCCGCTATAGCGAGAACGGCAGCGAGCACACGCGCTGGGACCTCGAGCGCTACATGTCGAAGGCGCCCTGTAAGACCTGCGCGGGCGCCCGCCTCCGGCGCGAGGCCCGCAGCGTCTACGTCGGTGACGTCCCGCTGCACGTGTTCGTGAGCCGCTCCATCAAGGACACCATCGCGTTCTTGAACGAGCTCGAGCTCGACGAGCGCGACGAGAAGATCGCCCGCGCGGTGCTGAAGGAGATCGGCGCGCGCCTCGAGTTCTTACGCGCCGTCGGCCTCGAGTACCTCACGCTCGATCGCTCGGCGGGCACGCTCTCGGGCGGCGAGGCGCAGCGCATTCGCCTGGCGTCTCAGATCGGCTCCGCCCTCGTCGGCGTGCTCTACGTGCTCGACGAGCCCTCCATCGGCCTGCACCAGCGCGACAACGAGAAGCTGCTCGCCACGCTCAAGCGCCTGCGCGACATCGGCAACACCGTGCTGGTGGTCGAGCACGACGAAGACACCATCCTCGCCGCCGATCACGTCATCGACATGGGCCCGGGCGCGGGCGTGCACGGCGGTGAGGTCGTCGTGGCGGGCACTCCCCACGAGGTCATGCGCGCCAAACACTCGCTCACCGGGCAATACCTCGCGCGCAAGAAGGTCATCGAGATCCCCGCCGAGCGGCGCGCGGGCAACGGCAAGTCGCTCGTGCTGCAAGGCGCCAGCGGCAACAACCTGAAGGACGTCAGCGTCGAGTTCCCGCTCGGCAAGCTCGTGTGCGTCACGGGCGTGTCGGGATCGGGCAAGAGCTCGCTCGTGCTCGACACCCTGCAGAAGGCGCTCGACCAGGCGCTGTTCGAGACGCGCGATCGACCCCTGCCGTTCAAGAAGCTGAAGGGCCTCGAGCACCTCGACAAGTGCATCGACATCGACCAGAGCCCCATCGGGCGCACGCCGCGCAGCAACCCCGCGACGTACACGGGCGTGTTCGACGACATCCGCAAGCTCTTCGCCGCGACACAGGACGCGAAGACGCGCGGCTACGGCCCCGGCCGCGTCTCGTTCAACGTGAAGGGCGGCCGCTGTGAGTCGTGCCAGGGCGACGGCCTGCTCAAGATCGAGATGAACTTCCTCCCCGACGTGTATGTGACCTGCGAGGTGTGCAAGGGGAAGCGCTACAACCCCGAGACGCTGACGGTGCGCTACCGCGGCAAGACCATCGCCGACGTGCTCGAGATGCCGGTCAGCGAGGCGTGCGAGTTCTTC
>CAYLZW010000685.1:0-1790 GCA_964388085.1 uncultured Myxococcales bacterium
CAGGCGCGCAACAACCTCGGCGTGCTCGAGTTCGAGAACGGCAACTACGGCGAGGCCGCGACCATGTTCGCGCAGGCCATCGAGATCGACCCGCGCTACCTCGACGGGCGCTACAACCTCGCGCTCAGCAACCTGCGCCTCGGTCAGCGCCTGCAGGCCGAGCAGAAGGATCCGAGCGAGAGCTACGGCAAGGCCGAGACGCAGTACCGGCGCATCTTCGAGCTCTATCCGGAGCACACGCCGAGCTACCACGACATGGGCGTGATCCTCACCTACCGGGCGGAGAAGGAGAAGATCGAGAACAAGCGGCGCACCCTCATCCAGGACGCCGAACAGTTCTTCGTGCGCTGCATCGACCTCGAGCCGGCGCACGAGACCTGCCACGGCAACCTCGCGCACCTGTTCCTCGCCGTGGGCCGCTACGACGAGGCGCTGTTCCACTACGTGCAGTGCCTGGCCGCCAACAAGAACAACCCCACCTGCGCCGTCGAGCTGCAGGCGGCCTACGCGGGCTCTCAGCTCAAGAGCGAGTCGCTGCAGAAGTACATGAACCAGCTCGCCGAGAACCCGGGCTACGCGCCCGGGCACTATGGTTTCTGCATCGCGCTCTTCGACAAGGGCCTCGTCGACATGGCGGTCACCGAGTGTGAGAACGCCCTCAAGCTCGACGAGAACCTCTGCCTGTCGCACTACCAGCTCGGGCAGCACTACAAGAGCGTGCTCGACCGGGACCAGGCGCTCTCGCACTGCCGTGGCCTCATCCGCTGCGCGGGCGAGACGCAGTACCCGGCCGAGGTCGAGGCCTGCAAAGAGATCGTGCGCGCGCTCGAGGTGCAGTGAGGGGCCCGTCGTCGGCAGATGTCGTAGCGGGTGCGCCGGTGTGGTCGCACCGCAGCGCGGCAACGGAGTGAGCAGATGGGGGAGACCCCCGTCGGCCGCGCGGGGCAGGGCGCGGCCCCTCGGGCGAAAAGTTCGGCTAGCGGCCACCAGGTGACTAAGCTACTCCCCGCGCCGCCGTCGTCAGAAGGGGCGGAGGCCAGAGGGTTCCTTTACGATGTCCGTCCGGCTCCACGTCATCATGGAGATCCCCGGCAATGAGCCGCGCGAGTTCGATTACGAGTTCGAGCAGCCGCGCATCACCCTCGGCCGTGACCAGAATAACGACATCCAGATCCCGCTCTCGACGGTGAGCCGCAACCACTGCGTCATCTACCTCGAGGGCGGCGAGTGGTACATCGAGGACCTGCGCTCGACGCACGGCACCATCCACAACAGCAAGCAGGTGGGCGCGGGCGGTAAGAAGCTCTTGCGCAACGGCGACGTCGTCGAGGTCGTGCATTTCAAGATCAGCTTCGCCGCGGGCGGCTCGGAGCTGCTCTCCTCGGACTACTCGGCCGAGAAGACCGAGGCCCTGGCGCAGAAGATGGTGCAGGAGGTGCTCGCCTCCATCGGCAAGGACACCGAGACCCCCTACCTGCGCGTGATGAACGGCCCCGACGAGGGCGAGGTCTACCAGCTCGGGCCGGACGCCGCGGAGGTGGTGGTCGGCCGCGGCACCGACTGTGACTTCCAGATCAACGACGCCAACATCTCTCGTCGTCACGCCATCATCCGCCGCGACTGGAACGACATCACCATCGAGGATCTCGGCAGCAAGAACGGCGTCGTCATCAACGACAAGCGCATCAACAAGAACGCCTCGCTCCGAGACGCGGACGAGATCCTGCTCGGCGCCGTGAAGCTCACCTTCATCGACCCGAGCGCCAAGTTCATCGGCAAGCTCGACGACA
>CAYLZW010000686.1:0-1790 GCA_964388085.1 uncultured Myxococcales bacterium
TTCTGTACGCCGGGCATGGTGATGAGCGCCGCGGCCCTGCTCGAGCAGAACCCGAGCCCGAACCGCGAGGAGATCCTCGAGGGCATCAGCGGCAGCCTCTGTCGTTGTACGGGCTACACGCGCATCGTCCGGGCGGTCGAGCGCGCGCGGGACGAGATGCTCTCTGACGTCGATGACAGGGGGTGATGCGTTTTTTGGGGGAGCCAAAGGTCCCCTGTCCACCCGCCGTCAGCTCTCTCGGCGCACCTGCCGCACCTCGCCACCAAACAGCTCGAGCGCCTTCTGCACGACGGGGTGCGCCTTCGCGTGCGCCTCGAGGTCCGCCTGTGCCTTGGCGGCGGCGGCGCGTTGGGCCTCGGCGATGCTGGGCGCGGCGCTCGCCTCTCCCTCGCGCAGCTTGGCCTCGAGCACGGCCCCTTCGCCGAAGGGCGCGAGCGCCTCGAGCAGCTCGCCGCGCGCGGCGGCCTCGCTGACGGTGTCGAGGTTCGGGCGGCGATCGAAGAGCACGTTCACGACCACGCGCCCGCCGACGTTGTCGACGCCACAAAAGCGCGCGTGCGCCAGGTGCGCGGCCAGCGGTCGGCTCTTGCCGGCGGCCTCGCGCACGACGGTGAGCCAGCGCTGGTCGACGTCCTCGAGCAGATAGCCGAGGGCGGGATCGAAGGCCTCCTCGGGCTCCTCGTCGAGCTCGTCGAGCTCGCTCGCGGCGTTGCTCGCGGCGTCACTCGCGGCCTGCCTCGTCGGCCGCGCCCGCGCGGGGGCAGCGGTCGCGTCCCGCCTCGGCGGCGCGGAGGGCATGTCGTCATAGGGCGGCGCGTCATCCATCCACGCGGGCACCTGCGGCTCGTCGTCGTCGGCAGCGGCGGCGGCAGGCGTGGCGACGACGGGCGCCGGGGCCTCAGGGGCAGGAGCCGCAGGAGCCGCCGGCGCGGGCGGGGATAAGGAAGACGATCCAGACGACGACGCAGGTGAGGCAGGGGGCGGCGACGACGACGACGACGACGGCGACGACGACGACGACGATGACGATGACGATGACGACGACGACGAGGTCTGCACGGCTGCGCGCGCGATCTGCACGGCGGGCCCGGCGCTCTCTCGCGCGGGCGGCACCGGGCGGCCACGGGCGAGGGCGTCGAGGCGCGTGATGGCGTCGCTGATGGCGGCCGCCTCACCGAGCGGCGGACGATCGCACATGCGCAGGAAGATGAGCTCGAGCGCCAGGCGCGGGTTGTCGCTCTTCGTCAACAGCTCCGTGCCCTCGAGGGACATGAAGAACAGGCGCTGCAGGTCTCGCGACTCGAGGCCCTTGGCCTTCTCGTCGATGTCGGCGGCGTCCTCGGGCGCGAGGTCGGCGAAGCCGGTGATGGAGCCGGTGGCCTTGGCCACGGTCAGGTGACGCAGCTCGGCGGTGACGCTCTCGGCGAGCTGCTTGACGTCGTGCCCGCGCGAGAAGGCGTCCTCGATGATGGCGAGGGCCTGCTTCGCGTCACGCTCGACGACGGCCCAGGTCGCGCGCACGATGCTGCGGCGGTCGATGAGCCCGAGCGCGTCGGTGACCTGCTCGGCGTTCACGCTCTTGGCGCCCGCGAACGAGATCACCTGGTCGGTGAGGCTGAGCGCGTCGCGCATGCCCCCCTCGGCGGCGCGCGCGATGATGGCGAGGCCGGCGTCGTCGATCTCGACCTGCTCTTCGGCGAGCACCGTGCGCAGGCGCTCGACGATGGTCTTGGTCGGGATGCGCTTGAAGTCGTAGCGCTGGCAGCGCGACAGGATGGTGACGGGGATCT
>CAYLZW010000687.1:0-1785 GCA_964388085.1 uncultured Myxococcales bacterium
TGCTGCGCATCGGGCGGCAGATCTGCGAGGCGCTCGACGCCATCCACCACGCCACGGACGAGCGCGGGCGGGACCTGAACATCCTGCACCGGGACGTCACCGCCGGAAACGTGATGCTCGGCGAGGACGGCGACGCCCGCCTCATCGATCTCGGCATCGCGAAGTCGGCGGAGTCGCAGGCCTCGCGCACCAAGAGCGGCTGCATGCGCGGCACCCTGCGCTACATCGCGCCCGAGCTGTTCATGGGCGGCGACTTCTCGCACGCGTCCGACCTCTGGTCCCTCGGCATCGTGCTGCTCGAGGCGGCGCTCGGGCGCACGAGCTTCCTCGGCCGCAACGACGCCGAGATCGTGCTGCGCATCGTCGACGCCAAGCCGCTCGAGCTCATGCCCGGCGAGCGGCTCGATGCGCACGTGCGTCGCGGGCTCGAGTCGCTCTTGCACAAGGATCCGAAGCGTCGCCCGACGCGCGCGCGGGACGCCGCGGCCATCTTCGCGATGCTCGAGAAGGACTTCCCGGGCTCTCAAGAGCAGGCCAGCGCCGCGCTGAAGAGGAGCCTGTCGGCGCCGCGCATCCCGAAGAGCGCGAGCCAGCGCCGCGATCCGAGCCGCATCTCCACCGAGGTGCTGGTCGACCGCGCGCAGCGGACCTTCGGCTCGCACCAGTTCGAGATCATCGAGGAGATCCACTACGACGCGTTCGACTACGAGAGCGAGACGGTGGCCGACGCCGACGCCATGCAGTCCGCCGAGACCGAGCGCTACGTCCCGAGCACGCACACGCAGCCCTCCCCCCGCGCGCGCGCCAAGGCGACGACGCCAGGCGGGCCACAGCCGGACGCGCTGAACCCGACCGGCTACTACAGCGTCTCGAACCTCGTCGACGACCCGCACCGCTACCGCTCGCCGAAGGACGCCATCCTCGCCTACGCGCGGCAGCTGCGAGACTTCGAGCACGACGAGGAGCGCAGCGGCCGGATGCCGCGCAGCGAGCTCAGCGGCGACGTCGTCGGCTGAGCCTCCGTGGCCGGCTTCACGCTTGAGCGGCCGTCACCGCGGACAGGATCGCGTCTTGAATCACGCGGCCGGCGAGCACGCCGACGTCGCCGGCGCTGATGCCCTTCGGGAGGCGCGTGGAGCTCGTCGAGAGGGCGAAGCAGACGTCGCCGTCGTCGGGCGTATGGAAGGGATCGATGAGGCGAGCGGAAGCGGCGCTGCCCATGACCGCCACGCGGTAGAGCTCATGGCGATCGAGGGCCGCGTTCGTGACGACCGCGACCAGCAGCGTGTTGCTTCCGCGCGCGCGTCCTTTGCCAGCAGCGCGCGCCGAGCTCTTCGCGCCGAGCTTCTCCGTGAGGCGAGCGTGAACGTCGGGCCCGCCCGCGAGCAGCTTGCCGCCTCGGTCGTAGACGTTGCCGCACGCGTTCACGACGGCGAGGGCGAGCAGCTTCACGGCGCCGTGTTGGGCGAAGGCGGCCCCCTGCCCTGACCACGCGGCGTGCCGATCGGAGAGGTAGGTGCCGACGGTGACGTTGGCGCCGGCGCCTCTTCGTCCGAGCTCGATCTCGCCCGTGCGCAGCGCGTCGTAGGCCGCGACGCCGAGCTCGGCGTCGGGGAAGATCGTGCTCTCTCTGCCCGTGAAGTCGTAGACCGCGGCCGTCGGCACCGCCGGGATGTCGTCGAAGGCCACCGAGCCGCCGCGCTCCTCGCTCAAGCGGTGCATGACGCCGGCGGCGGCGTCGAGGCCCCAGATGGATCCGCCGGTGAAGAGCACGGCGTCCACCTC
>CAYLZW010000688.1:0-1783 GCA_964388085.1 uncultured Myxococcales bacterium
CTGCCGTCGGCGCGGCGCGAAACGGGCCCGTGCCGTCCAGCGGACGGACACGCACGTACTGCGGCGGGCTCCGTCTCGCGCGATACTTCGTCGAGTTCATCCACGAGGACTCGTTCGCCGCGACGTTCACGACCTGGACGCGAACGTGGCGGATTCCGATGAGCGGCACCGTCAACTCGGCGTTCGAGATGACCGGCACGGTCCGAGAGGTCGGGCGGCTCGGGATGGAGTGGACCAACAGCTTCAACGGGACGCGAACGGTTGCTGGCGGTGGCGGCGTCACGTTCCGCAACCGATTCCCGGCGGCGCCGTCGTCGATCACCTTGAGCGTGAACTCGGCAAGCGGCGGCTTCTCCGGCACGCCGAGCACCGGCTACGCCGACCGCGATGGCTTCGGCTTCTTCTCGTACCAGTCGCTCGGGGCAGCAGCGACCGCGTACTGGTTCGGCTCGTACACCGCCATCGCGTGAGGAGCATATGGCAATTCAGGAGATCACCAGCACCGAGCTCGTTCAGCGCTGCGCCAAGTGCGACCGCGAGAACCGCATCGTACTCGCCGACCTGGAGGTCGGGGTCGAACGCGACGACCAGGTCGAGGACAGCGTCGTGCCGCTCCCCGAGTGCCCGACTTGCCACTCCCGCGAGTTTCTTCTTCGCTCGCCAGCAGAGGAGCAGGAACATCCTGCGCAAGACAGCCCTGGCTATCTCCATCGGCTCCTCGTCGACGATCTTCACGCTGAACTCGTGAAGAAGGGGCGCGTCGTCGCGAGGCTGAAGGACAAAACGGCTGAGGTCTTCACGCGCCCCATCGCCACCGCGGTCAAGCAGCGCCTCTTCGACAAGGGGCTCAAGCTGCCGGCGCGCGCCATCGAACAGCTCCAAGGAAAGGAGCCTGGCCAGTGAGCGGCGGCTTCATCGTGAGCGGCAAGGCAACGGAGCCGATCGAGGGGCTCTCGATCCGCACGTTCGCCGACGACGGCGTCCATCGCTTCCCGTCGAAGGGCAAGCGTGCGCGTGCGGTCGAGCTCGTCATCCACGAGACCGTCACGCGCAGCGTCGACTCGACCATCGCGGTCTTGAAGAAGCGCGCGCTCAGCGTCCACCTCGTGATGGGCGCGGACGGCGCGCTCACGCAGCACGGCGACCTCGCGACGGACATCCTCTGGCACGCGAGTCAGCACAACGGCGCGTCGTTCGGCGTCGAGGTCGTGAACCCGTACTACCCGAGCTACCTCAAGCCGGGCCTGCCGTGGTCGCGCGTCATCAAGGCGCCGTGGGCGCACAAGGGCGAGTACGTATTGCCGACGCCCGCCCAGGCGGAAGCGGTGGCGGCGCTCGTACGCTGGGCGACGAGCGCGCCCGCACCGGGCATCGCGGTGCCGCGCGCCTGGCCCGGGTTCCGGGACGGGCGCTTCGCGCTCGGGCTCGTAGCCGCCGCCGCGAAGGCGCCGCTGCCGGGCGTGCTTGCGCACCAGTACTTCGGGCACGCCGACGGCTCGATGCTCGTCCTCTACGCGTGGCTGCGCCTCGAGTCCGGGCTCGCGCCGGACGTCGCGTTCGACGAGGCGGTCAAGCGCGCAACCGGCGTGCGCCGTGCCGACGTTCGAGACCTGCTGCCCACGCCCGCGGTGGCCTGACCCAAAAGGAGAGACGGATGGACACCTTCACCAGCGTTGCGACGTGGCTTCAGGCGACTGGCCCCTACGGCCTCGTCGCGGTGCTCGGCTGGGCATTCTGGCGCGTGAACGAGAAGAAGGACGCGAAGCTCCGCGAGCTCTTCGAC
>CAYLZW010000689.1:0-1780 GCA_964388085.1 uncultured Myxococcales bacterium
CCACGGCGTCGTAGAGCTGCTGCGCGAGGTCACCCGAGACCTCGTCGACGCCGCCCACGACCTTCGGGATGGTCGAGGTCGAGAAGTCAGGGTTGCCCGGATCCTCGCGCTCGGGGGAGAACGCGAGGAAGAAGTCCTTGCCCGCGACGAGGCCCGAGTCCTTCTCGAGGATGCCGCGCAAGAGCTCGTCGGTGGTGCCGGGGTACGTCGTCGACTCGAGGATGACGAGCTGCCCCTGCCGCAGGGTCTGCCGAATGGCGTGCGCGGTGGCCTCGACGAAGCGCATGTCCGGCTCGCGCTGGGGCGAGAGCGGCGTCGGCACACAGATGATGAGCACGTCGGGCTCACCGAGGCGGCGGAAGTCGGTGCTGGCGATGTAGCGCTGCGCCTCGCGCACCGCCTTCAGGCGGCCGCCGTCGAGGTGCTTGATGTAGCACTCGCCGCGCTCGAGGGCGTCGACCTTGTTCGGGTCCTTGTCGAAGCCGACGACGGAGAAGCCGCGCTCGGCGGCGCAGATGGCGAGCGGCAGGCCGACGTAGCCCTGGCCGATGATGCCGACCTTCGCCTCGCGGTTGTCGATTCGCGTGCGCAATTGCGACGCGAGCGCATTGTCATTCATCCCCTGAGACACGTTGCTCATCTCCAGAACCTGTTCGGTAGCGAAATCGTTGGGAGCGCGAAGGTGGGAGCGCGAAGGTGGGAGCGCGAAGGTGGGAGCGCGAAGGTGGGAGCTCAGCCGCTCACGACGGCGGGGTGCGGCACGATCTTGGCGCCGGCGCCGTCGTTGCTCGTCGCCTGGTCGCCGGCCGGCATGGTGAGCTTCGACTCGGGCAAGAGCTGTCCGAGGTAGCGGCGGATGCCGTCCCCGTCGCCGTGCTTGGCGAGCTGGCCCAGGCGATCGAGCGCGCCGCGCACCTGCTCGTGCGGATAGGCGCCGATGTGGCCGATGTAGATCTTCGGGTGCCGCGTCTTGGCGAGATGCTCGCCTTCGGTGGCGAGCTCCTCGAACAGCTTCTCGCCCGGCCGCACGCCGGTGAACTCGATCTCGATGTCGTCGTAGGGCCGAAAGCCCGACAGGCGGATCATGTCCTCGGCGAGGTCGACGATGCGCACGGGGTCGCCCATGTCGAGGATGAAGATCTCACCGCCCTGCCCCATGGAGCCCGCCTGCAGCACGAGCTGCGAGGCCTCGGGGATGGTCATGAAATAACGGATCATCTCGGGGTGCGTGACCGTGACCGGGCCGCCCTTCAGGATCTGATCGCGGAAGACCGGGATCACCGAGCCGGCGGAGCCGAGCACGTTGCCGAAGCGCACCGCGACGAAGCGCGTGTCGTAGGCGGCGTTCAGGTCTTGAATGACGAGCTCGGCCACGCGCTTCGAGGCCCCCATGACCGAGCTCGAGCGCACGGCCTTGTCCGTCGAGATGGCGACCATGGCCTCGACGTCGTGCTCCCCGGCCAGCTCGCCGAGCACGCGCGTGCCGAGCACATTGTTCTGAATGGCCTCGGTGGGGTTCTCTTCCATGAGCGGCACGTGCTTGTGCGCCGCGGCGTGGAAGACGACCTCGGGCCGGTGCGTGGCGAACACGTGCCGCATGCGCTCGCGATCGCCCACGTCGGCGACCACGGCCACGAGCTCGGCGCCGATGTGCTTGCCCACCATCTCGCGGTGGATCTCGAACAGCGCGCCCTCGGCCCGCTCCACGAGGAGGATCCGCTTCGGCTCGAAGCGCGCCACCTGCCGCACGAGCTCTGAGCCGATGGAGCCGCCGGCGCCG
>CAYLZW010000690.1:0-1779 GCA_964388085.1 uncultured Myxococcales bacterium
CGAGGACGCCTACAACGGCCTGCTCGAGGATCCGCCGCGCGTGCGCCGGCTCGACTTCGCCGCCGTGCGCGACATCCTGACGCGCGGCGGCACCATCCTCGGCACCACCAACCGCGGCGATCCGTTCGCCTACCCCATGAAAGACAAAGACGGCAGCGTCCGCCTCGTCGATCGCTCGCAGGATCTCAAGCGGAGCGTGGACGCGCAGGGTCTCGACGGCGTCATCAGCATCGGCGGCGACGGCAGCCTCGCGCTGGCCAAGCGCCTCATGGACGAGGTGGGCATCCCCATGATCGGGGTGCCGAAGACCATCGACAACGACGTGCCCGGCACCGACTACACCTTCGGCTTCTGGACGGCGGTGCAGACGGCGACCTCGGCGCTCGACATGTTGCACAGCACCGCCGAGTCGCACGATCGCGTCATGGTCGTCGAGCTGATGGGGCGTCACGCGGGCCACCTGGCGCTCACCGCGGGCGTCGCCGGCGGCGCGGATGTCATCCTGCTGCCGGAGATCCCCTACGAGCTCGACGTCGTCATCGACAAGATCGAGGAGCGCCGCAGCTATGGCCAGACCTTCACGATCATCGCCGTCGCCGAGGGCGCGTTCCCGAAGGGAGGGCACATCGAGACCGAGGCGCTGCCGGAAGATCAGGCCAAGGGGCGGCTCGCCAAGCTCGGCGGCATCGGCCGCGTGCTCGGCGAGCAGATCGCCACCCGCACCGGCTGTGAGACGCGGGTCACAGTGCTCGGACACCTGCAGCGAGGCGGCACGCCGGGCGCTTTCGATCGCGCGCTGTCGACGATGTTCGGCGTCGCGGCCGCGGACGCCGCCATGCGCGGCGAGTGGGGCAGCGCCGTCACGCTGCGCACACCGGACATCGTGACGGTGCCCCTTCAGGAGCTGATCCGCGAGAATCGGCGGGTGGATCTCGACTCGAGCCTCGTCAAGACCGCGCGAGGCGTCGGCATCTGCCTTGGGGATGAGTAGCCAGTGTCCAGCACCGTCGAGCTCACAGGCGATGACACGCCACGGCGCAGGGAGGTCGGGCCCGATCCGATGATCGGGCGCCGCCTCATGCACTATCGCGTGCTCGAGGTCGTGGGGCAGGGCGGCATGAGCGTCGTGTACCGCGGGCGCGACGAGAACCTCGATCGCGACGTCGCCATCAAGGTGTTGCACCCGTTCCTGGCGCAGAAGGAGGAGTGCCGCGCCCGGCTCGCGAGAGAGGCGCGGGCGGTGGCGCGCCTCGAGCACCCGAACATCCTGAAGGTGTTCGACTACTCGGGCGATCCCTCGACCATGAACGAGCGGCTGAGCGCCGTGCGCGACGACAGCGACAAGGACGGCTTCCTCGTCTGCGAGCTCGTGCCCGGGGACACGCTCAAGCACTTCGCGGACCGCCACAACCTCTGGAAGGTCCCGGAGGCGGGCGCGCTGGTGGTCCTGCGCGTCGCGCGAGCGCTGCAACACGCGCACGAGCAGGGCGTCGTGCACCGGGACCTGAAGCCAGAGAACATCATGGTGCGGGACGACGGCGTGCTGAAGCTGATGGACTTCGGCATCGCGCAGGTCGTCGATCAGAAGCAGCTCACGGTGACCGGCACCTTGCTCGGCTCGCCCGCGCACATGGCGCCGGAGAGCATCGAGGGCTACCCGGCGGACGCGCGCAGCGATCTGTTCTCCCTCGGCACGGTGCTCTACTGGCTCGTCACCGGCGCGCTGCCCTTCGAGGCGCTGACGCCGCACGCGCTGCTCAAGAACATCGTCGACGCCGC
>CAYLZW010000691.1:0-1777 GCA_964388085.1 uncultured Myxococcales bacterium
CTCGGCCTTGATGAAGCCGCGCTCGAAGTCGCTGTGAATGACGCCCGCCGCCTGAGGCGCGAGGCAGCCGTCGGGGATGGTCCAGGCGCGGACCTCCTTCTCACCGGCGGTGAAGTACGTCTTGAGGCCGAGCAGGCGATAGCCCGCGCGGATCACGCGATCGAGCCCGCTCTCGTCGAGGCCATAGGACGCGAGCAGCTCCTTGCGCTCCGCGGCGTCGAGCTCGACCAGCTCCTCCTCGATCTTGGCGCAGATGGGCACGACCTCGTCGCTGCGCTCGCGCGCGAGCTCCAGGAGCGCCTTCAGGCGCGGGTTCTGCTCGGGATCGAAGCCGTCCTCATCGACGTTGGCGACGAAGAGCGTCGGCTTCATGGTGAGCAGGTGCATGTCGCGCAGGATGTTGCGCACGTCCTCGTCATCGGGGACGGGGAAGCTGCGCGCCGGCTTGCCCGCGCCCGAGGCGAGGTGCTCGAGCAGCCCCTTGGTGAAGGGCAGGGCCTTCTTCTCGACGGGATCCTGGCCCTTCGCCATCTTGACCGCGCGATCGTGGCGCTTCTCGACGGTGGCGAGGTCCGCGAAGATGAGCTCGGTCTCGATGGTGCTCACGTCGCGCGCGGGATCCACCGTGCCGTCCACGTGCGTCACGTTCTCGTCCGTGAAGCAGCGCACCACGTGGCAGATGGCGTCGACGTCACGGATGTGGCTCAGGAACTTGTTGCCGAGCCCCTCGCCCTTGCTCGCGCCGCGCACGAGGCCGGCGATGTCGACGAAGCGGATGGTCGCCGGCAGCACCTGCTGAGGGTGCACCACGTCGGCGAGCGCGTCCTGGCGAGGGTCCGGCACCTCGACGATGCCTACGTTGGGCTCGATGGTGCAGAAGGGATAGTTGGCGCTCTCGGCCCGCGCGGACGAGAGGCAGTTGAACAGCGTGCTCTTGCCGACGTTTGGCAAGCCGACGATGCCGCAGGAGAAGCCCATGAAAGCGATGCTCCAAAGACGAGGGGAGCAGGCGTCCTAGCATCGCGGCGGGGCCTTGCCGACAGAAGAAGGGGCGGTTCAGGCGTGCGGGGCGAGCTCCTCCCCTGCACGAGGTGCGGCGACGGCGACGGCGACGGACGCTTTAACGGTGGCGGAACCTTCTGTATCCGTCAGGGTCGGGGGCGGCGGATACGGCATGGCGGGAAACGGGCTTCGACGTGCCTTGACGCTCCTCGGACGGGTAGGCAGTCGTTGCGCATGGCGGACGTGAGGACCCTGGGGCCGGGAGCGGTGGAGCGATACGAGGCGTTGCGCGCGCGGCTCGAGGAGCACCCGCTCGCGGAGCAGCTCACCGAGCGGCGCAAGGATCGCATCGTGGAGGTCGCCGAGCGGCGCCTTCGCTCCGTCACCGTCGTCATGGAGAACCTGTATGACGCGCACAACGTGTCCGCCGTCGTGCGTACGGCGGAGGGCGTCGGGCTCGACGCCGTTCACGTCGTGGAGCAGCCGAACAAGTACGTGCGCAGCCCGGCCATCCTGCGCGGCGCCGATCGCTGGGTGCGCCTCGAGCGCCACCGCGGGCTGAACCGCTGCCTCTCGGATCTCATGGCCGCCGGCTTTCGGCTCTGCGCGGCAGACGTCGGCCCTGGCGCGGTGCCGCTCGACGAGGTGCCGGTGGATCGTCCGCTCGCCGTCATCATGGGCAGCGAGCGCGACGGGCTGACGAAGGCGGCCAAGTCGATCGCGGACGTCCGCTTCTGGGTGCCCATGAGCGGCTTCACCGACAGCTTCAACGTCA
>CAYLZW010000692.1:0-1764 GCA_964388085.1 uncultured Myxococcales bacterium
CCCGACTTCTTCGCCCGCATGCCGTCCATCGCGATGCGCGATCCGCTCGCCGAGTTCCTGGGCGCCGGCTCCGGGGCGCTCGAGTATTCCTTCGCCGATGCCGTGAAGCTCACGGGCCACTCGTGTCCGACCGTGGCCGGGGCGTATCTCGCCACTGCGGCTGCGCTTGCGCGCCTCTATCCGGACGCGACGCCTGAGCGGGGCGCGATTCGCGTAGAGGTGCGCGAGCGCCTCGAGGACGGCGTCGCCGGCGTGGTAGGCAGCGTCGCCGGCCTCGTCACCGGCGCGGCGGGCGAGGGCGGCTTCAAGGGCATCGCGGGCCGCTTCGAGCGCCGCGGCCGGCTCGTGTTCGGCGCGCCCATCGAGGCCGACCTGCGCTTCACGCGCCTCGACACGGGCGAGTCGGTGGAAGTCGATCTCCCGCGCGCCGCGGCGATGACGCCGGAGCTGATGGACGCGCTGCGCCGCGCGCTCTCGCCGCAGGCCACGCCGGAAGAGCGCGCGGCCTTCGGCCGCGGCTGGCAGGCGCGCGTCGCGCAGATGCTCGAGTCGGCGTAGCCGTGAAATGGGGACAGACCCACTCTTGTCCAAAACAGAATAGGGCGTCGGGCCATCCGGACGTGTAGGGTTGTGAGTGTCGAAGCTCATAAACCGAACCGAAGGGAGGCCCGACGTGAAGGCATCTTGCAGCATGTTCAGCCAAGTACTCAAGCTCATTCCGCGTACCGAGTTCGAGCGGCTGGTCCGGGAAACGGGGGCAGAGTACCGGGCGAAGGGGCTATCGAGCTGGAGCCAGTTCGTGGCGATGCTGTTCTGCCAGCTTGGCAAGGCCCACACGCTGAGGGAGATCAACGGTGGGCTGCTGAGCTGCGAGGGCAAGCTTGGGCACCTGGGGATAGAAGCGCCGAAGCGCTCTTCGCTTTCGTACGCCAATGCGCACCGCCCCTACGAGCTCTTCGAGAGGGTGTTCTACGGCTTGTACGAGAAGGTGGCCTCGAAGGTCACGGGCAAGCGCAAGTTCCGCTTCAAGAACAAGCTCGTGAGCTTGGACTCGACGACGATCGATCTGTGCCTGTCGATGTACGACTGGGCGAGGTT
The DNA here is from genome assembly GCA_964388085.1 of uncultured Myxococcales bacterium. Lineage (GTDB taxonomy): Bacteria > Myxococcota > UBA727 > UBA727 > CAYLZW01 > CAYLZW01. Next base: position 1,099 of record CAYLZW010000692.1, read on the forward strand.
CATGCGCACCAAGGGGGCGGTGAAGCTGCACCTGGTGCTCGATCACGACGGCTACCTGCCCAAGTTCGCAGTCATCACCGATGGCAAGGTCTCCGACGTGGAGGTGGCGCGGGGGCTCGACTTCGAGCCCGGCACCATAGTGGTGGAAGACCGCGGCTACACCGACTATGCGCTTTACTCGCGCTGGACCGACAGCGGTGTTTACTTCGTCAGTCGCCTGCGGGCGAACGCCAGGTTCGAGGTCACAGAGGAGCGCGAGCTCCCGCCGGGTGGAGCCATCCTCGAGGACCAGATCATCCGGCTCACCGACAGCCACGCGCTCAAGAAGTGCCCGCATCTGCTGCGGCGTGTGGTGGTGATGCATCACGAGACGGGCGAGATCCTCGAGTTCGTCACCAACCACCACAAGCTCGCCGCCAGCAGCATCGCTGCGATCTACAAGGACCGCTGGCAGATCGAGCTCTTCTTCAAAGCGATCAAGCAGAACCTCAAGATCAAGACCTTCGTTGGCACTTCGGCCAACGCCGTCAGGACCCAGATCTGGACAGCACTGATCGCGATGCTGCTGTTGCGCTATCTCCAGCTTTGCTCGCGCTTCAACTGGAGCCTCGCCAACCTGGTGGCGCTGCTACGGATGAATCTCTTTACGCATCGGGACCTTATGGC
>CAYLZW010000693.1:0-1747 GCA_964388085.1 uncultured Myxococcales bacterium
GCCATCGCGTTCGTCGAGGGCTGGCTCAACCCGAACGGCAACAACAACGGCACGTCGGTGCAGACCGACCAGGCGATCGCGACGCTGTTCGCGCTCGGCCGCTCGCCCGAGAGCACGAGCGTCTATTCCGCGCTGTCGTGGTTCGACAAGCTCAAGGTCTGGGACGAGCGCGGCCTTCACCTGCGCGCGTTCACCAACGAGAACTGGATGACCGCGTTCGCGTTGCGCGCGCTCTTGTGCGCGGGCGTGGGCCGTGACGACCGCGCCGTCGTCGACGGGCTCGATTACCTCTGCTTCAGCCAGTCGAAGCTGCCGATGCCCGAGGTCAACCTGCGCCGGCCGTCCGCGCACCGCACCGGCGGCTGGGGCTTCGAGGTGGACAACCTCATCCTGCCCGACACCGACGACACCGGCATCGTGCTGAGCGCGCTCGGCCTCGCCCTCGATCGCGGCGGCATCAGCCCGCTCCCCGTTGCCGTGGCAGCGCGCGTGCGCGGCGCCGTCGACGAGGGCCTCGGCAACCTGCTCGATATGCAGAGCGACGACGGCGGCTGGGCGGGCTTCGTGTGGAACCTCGGCAGCAAGGGCAAGGGGCCCATCTTCGACAAGCCCATCGGCGTCCCGCGCAGCCTGCTCGGCATCGTCCGCCTGCTCGCGAGCCCGCCCGTCGAGCTCGGCGAGCCGCCCGTCGAGGGCCTCACCGGCCGCGTGCTGCAGGGGCTCGGCGCCAACGGCTTCGGACCTCGCTCCGAGGAGGTGGTGCGCGCCGCGCGCTTTCTCGAGGAGCGGCAGTGCGACGACGGATCCTTCTGGGCGCGCTGGCTCGTCGGTTACGTCGCCGCCACGGCCAGCGTCGTCAGCGGCCTCGGCAACTGCGGCTTCGACATGGAGACGCCCTGGGTGCGCCGCGCCCTCGACTGGCTGCTCGCGAAGCAGAACCCCGACGGTGGCTGGGGGGAGACGCCGGCGGCGTTCGAGGACCCGCGCGCCGGGCACGCGAGCCCCAGCATGCCGCCGCTGACCGGCATCGTCGTCATCGCGCTCGTCGACGCGGGGCTCGCGGAGCACGAGGCCGTGCGTCGCGCGGTCGACTATCTGCTCTCGACGCAGAGCGCGGAGGGCGATTGGCCCTCGAATGAGTGGATGCAGATCTATGAGCCGTACTCGACCTATTACTTCTTCGAGGGCGACGGCTGGACCCGCCCGCTCGAGGCCCTCGGCAAGGTGCGGCGAGCGCGCGCGGCGCTGAAGGACGACGAGGCGAAGGAGCGCCTGGCGCCGTTGTTCGCGTCCGTGCCGCGCTACGGGCCGCGCGAGCCGGGCCGCTGGAGCGCCAGCGCGCTTCGGCGGATGCGCGGCGCGGCCGATCGCGAGGCTGACGCGGTCATGCGCGAGGTCTTCGATGGCGCCGAGCAGGGCGTGCTCCGACAGGTCATGGGCTCGCTGGTCACGGCGGATGAGCCGATCCCACCCGCGCTGCCATCGCGCGCACGGCAGTTCTTCGACGACACCGCGGCCTTACCGGCGTGGGCGGATCGCGAGCGCATCCTGCAGGGCCAGCGGCTGTTCACCAAGCATGGCTGGCTGATGGCCTCGGCGCTGTTCTGCTCGTCGCTGCCTCAGGCCTATTGCGCCGCCGACGGCGCGCTCGTGTTGACGCAGACGCAGGGCATGACGCGCCACGTGTACCGCCGCATCCTCGAGACCGCGCAGTTCATCTTCGACGTCTGTGTCGAGGGGAACCTGC
>CAYLZW010000694.1:0-1732 GCA_964388085.1 uncultured Myxococcales bacterium
GCGCACGTACTTGTTCAGCTTGTAGATGTCGACCTGCGAGCCGGCGTCGTCGGTGTCCGAGACGTCGACCTTGACGACGACACGCGTGGCGTCGACATAGTCGACCACGCCGCCGCGCTTGGTGGTCACGCACACGCCCGAGTCACGCGCGACCGCGGCCTCGATGCCGGTGCCGACGAGCGGCGCGTCCGAGCGCAACAGCGGCACGGCCTGCCGCTGCATGTTCGATCCCATGAGGGCGCGGTTGGCGTCGTCGTTCTCGAGGAACGGGATCAGCGAGGCGGCCACCGAGACGAGCTGCTTCGGCGACACGTCCATGAGCGTGATCTCTTCGGGCTTGGCCATGATGGTCTCGCCCGCTCGCCGCGCCTGCACGAGGTTCTCGGTGAACTTGCCGGTCTTCACGTCGACCTTGGCGTTGGCCTGCGCGATGGTGTGCTGCTCCTCTTGCAGGGCCGAGAAGAAGTCCACCTGGTCGACGACGCCGCCGCCTTCGCACTTGCGGTACGGCGTCTCGACGAAGCCGTACTCGTTCACGCGCGCGAACGTCGACAGCGACGCGATGAGGCCGATGTTCGGACCTTCCGGCGTCTCGACGGGGCAGATGCGCCCGTAGTGCGTCGGGTGCACGTCGCGGACCTCGAAGCCCGCGCGCTCGCGCGTCAGACCGCCGGGCCCGAGCGCCGACAGGCGACGCTTGTGCGTGACCTCGGAGAGCGGGTTCGTCTGGTCCATGAACTGGCTGAGCTGCGAGGAGCCGAAGAACTCCTTCACGACGGCCGCCACCGGCTTCGCGTTCACGAGGTCGTGCGGCATCAGCGTCTCGATCTCCTGGACGCTCATGCGCTCCTTGATGGCCCGCTCCATGCGAACGAGGCCGACGCGGTACTGGTTCTCGAGCAGCTCACCGACCGCGCGCACGCGGCGATTGCCGAGGTGATCGATGTCGTCCGTCGGGCCCGACTCGTTGCGCAGCTCGATGAGGTACTTGACCACCTCGAGGATGTCGCGCTTGGTGAGCACGCGGTTGTCGATGTCCTCGTCGAGCTCGAACTTGTGGTTCAGCTTCAGGCGGCCGACCTGCGAGAGGTCGTAGCGCTCGGGGTTGAAGAACAGGTTGTTGAACAGGTTCTCGGCCGTCTCGAGGGTCGGCGGATCGCCCGGGCGCAGGCGGCGGTAGATCTCGAGGATCGCCTCTTCGCGCGAGTTGATCTTGTCGAGTGCCAGCGTGTCACGCAGGAAGGGCCCGACGTTGAGGCCGTCGATGAACAGCACCGACACCTCGCTGTAGTCGGCCTTGCGCAGCTCCTCGAGCTTGTCGACGGTGAAGACCTCGTTGGCCTCGGCGAGCACCTCGCCGGTGTCCATGTCGACGATGTCCTCGGCGCAGATGAGCCCGTTCACCTCGTCGTCAGAGACGGCGAGGGTGTCCATGCCGGCCTCTTGCATCTTCTTGATGGCGCCGCGCGTGAACTTACGGTTCTTGCGGACGAGGACCTCCTTCGTCTCCGGGTGGCGCACCTCGCGCACGGCGCGCTGGCCGAGCAGGAGGTCGTAGTCGATGACGTTGACGAACTTGCCCTTGCCCTCGAGGCGCAGGGTCTGCTTGCGATAGAAGTACTCGAGCAGCTCCTCGGTGGAGTAGCCGAGCGCCTTCAGCAGCACCGTCGCGGGGAACTTGCGACGACGATCGATGCGGCAGTGGATGATGTCCTTGTGGTCGAACTCGAAG
>CAYLZW010000695.1:0-1720 GCA_964388085.1 uncultured Myxococcales bacterium
TACACGCTCAACGTGTCGACGAGGCAGCGACCGGTGCTCTCGGTCGCGCAGGAGCTGATCGAGAGCTGCTCGACGCTGACCGCCGCCGTCGAGCTCTTGCACCAGAGGCCGACCGCCGCCGGCTGGACCTTCGTCGTCAGCGACGCCAAGAGCGGACGCGCGGCCGCGCTCGAGATGGACGCCGACGGGGCCGCGGCGCTCTATCCGCCCGGCGGCTTCCTCGCCGTCGCCAACTGCTACCGCACGAGCAAGGACGTGCACGAGTACGCCTTCACGGGCGCCATGCGCGAGCACAACTGGTGTCGCCTCTCGCGCTTGAACCAGCTGGCGCGCGAGCACGCCGGCGCGCACGAGCCGCAGACGCTTGCGCGCGCGCTCGGCGATCACACCGACGCCTACGACCTCTCGCGGCAGCGTCCCTTCGGCAACGTCGTGTCGGCGCTGCACAACCTCGACGCCGTCATCACGAGCCCGGGGGACGACTCGCTGCACGTCGCCGTCGGTAAGGCGCCGCGCAACTGCGCGGACGGCTACGTCGGCCTCAAGCTCTCGGCGCTGCTCGAAGGCCGCGTCGAGACGCTGCCGAACCTCGAGAGCCCGCTCGGGCCGGGGCCCATGCGCGCGTCTCTCGAGAGCGCCTCGGACGCCGCCGCCGCGCTGTTTCACGACGACGATCGCGAGGCCGCGCGCCAGCACCTCGCCGCCGCCGAAGCGCATACGCCCGAGGAGCCCATGTACCGCCTGTTGCGCGGCACGCTCTTGCTCGCCGACCAGCGGGCGGCCGAAGCCGTCGAGCTGCTCGAGCGCTGCAGTGACGAGGAGAGCTCACCCTATCGCAAGGGCCTGTCCGCGCTCATGCACGGCCGCGCCCTCGACGTGCTCGGCCACCGCCAGGAGGCCCGGCGCAGCTACCGGCGCGTGCCCGAGCTGTGCGGCGACGTCGATCAGAACCTGTGCCGGCAAGCGGCGCGAGCCAGCGCGCGCGGCTATTCTCCCCGGCAGGCCCGCGCGCTGGTCGCGGACGTCATCTTCGGCGACGTCCCCGGCTGACCTTCTCCCCGACGCTTCTGTTTTTCCCTTCCCGCCGCTCGCGCTCCCGAGGACGCACGATTGCCACCGCTGCCCCCAACGCTCGAGCTCGAGCTCTCCCTCGACGACGATGACAGCGAAGCCGCGTTACGCGCGCACGCCGCCGGGCAGCTTCGCCTGGCGCCCGACGATCTTCCTGAGCTCTATCTCGTGCGCCGTTCGCTCGACGCACGTCGAGGCCGCGTGCGCCTGCACCTGTCGCTGCAGCTCGGCGGCGAGGACCCGCGGCGCGATCTCGGTCAGCCGCTGCCGCGCGAGGTGCGCCGAGAGCTCCCCGTGCTCGTCGTCGGCGACGGCCCCGCGGGTCTGTTCTGCGCCTATGAGCTCGCGCGCCATGGCGTCCCGAGCGTGGTGCTCGAGCGCGGCAAGACCGTGCAGCCGCGTCGTCACGACCTGAAGGGGCTGAACCAGCGCGGGCGCGTCGACGAGGACAGCAACTACTGCTTCGGCGAGGGCGGCGCCGGCACCTACAGCGACGGGAAGCTCTACACGCGCGCGAGCAAGCGCGGCGACATCAAGGACGTGCTCGGCATCCTCGCGCTGCACGGCGCCCCGAGCGCCATCCTGACGGACGCGCGCCCGCACATCGGCAGCAACAAGCTGCCGAAGGTGGTGACGGCGCTGCGCGAGC
>CAYLZW010000696.1:0-1716 GCA_964388085.1 uncultured Myxococcales bacterium
ACGCTCGACGCGGCCAACCTGCTGTTCGCGCACACCGGCATCGTGAAGCCCGACGATCCGCGCTACCTCTCGACGCTGGCCGCCATCGAGAAGCGCCTCGTCACCGAGGGCGGCCTGTGCTTCCGCTACATCGCCGACGACGACTTCGGCACGCCCGACGCCACCTTCTCCATCTGCACCTTCTGGTACGTCGACGCGCTGCGGCTCACCGGCCAACGCGACAAGGCCCGCGAGGTGTTCGAGAACATGCTGTCCCGCGCGAACCACGTGGGGCTGTTCTCGGAGGGCGTGCACGCCAAGCAGCACTACATGACGGGAAATTTCCCGCAGGCCTACACGCACGTCGCCGTCATCAACAGCGGCATGATGCTCTCGCGCAGTTGGGGCGAGGTGGGCGGCCGGCACTTCACCGACTTCGAGCTGGACGCACGCTGACGGCCGCGCCTCAGCGGCGGAGGGGCATGCCTTGAACGCAGACGTGAACGCCACCGACATCGGGCGCCTGGTCACGGTGACGCATCGAGAGCCGTTTCACGTCATCGAGCGCGACGGCGAGCGCGTCGTCGAGCGCACCGCGGGCGGCCTCATCGCGGCCCTCGAGCCCGCCATGCGCGCCATGAACGGTCTATGGGTGAGCGCGGACGTGCGCGGCGGCAGCGACGAGCAGCTGCGGGCCGCCGTCAGGGACCTGCCCTACACCTGGGAGCCGGCCGCGTACTCCGACGAGCTCTACCAGGACTTCTATCTCGGCTTCTCGAACACCGCCGCCTGGCCGCTCTTTCACAGCATGCTCGGCCTCGCCCGCTTCGAGCGTCGTCACTGGTCGGCCTATCAGGAGGTCAACCAGCGCTTCGCCGACGTGACGTTCGCGCAGCTGAAGGCGCACGACTTCGTCTGGGTGCACGACTACCAACTGTTCCTGGTGCCGCACTACCTCCGCCAACGGGGCCTGCCGGAGGACGCGCGCGTGGGCTTCTTCCTGCACATCCCGTTTCCGCCCTACGACCTCTTTCGCACGCTGCCGTGGGCCAAGGAGATCCTCACCGGCATGCTCGGCTCGAGCCTGATCGGCTTCCACGTGGCGGAGTACGCGTCGAACTTCTACGAGTGCGTCGAGCAGATCCTCGACGTGCGCTGCGATCGGCTGCGCGGTCGCGTGCAGGTGGGAGAGCGCTATGTGCACGTGCGCTCCATCCCCATCGGCATCGACGCCGTCGCCATCCACAGCGAGGTGCGCAAGCCCGAGACGCAGGAGCGCGCCAAGAAGCTCCGCGCGGAGTCCGGCTGTGAGCAGCTCATCGTCGGCGTCGATCGGCTCGACTACACCAAGGGCATCCTCGAGCGGCTGCAGGCGCTCGAGACCTTCTTCGAGCGAAACCCCGCGCGGCGCGGCAAGGTGTCGATGATCCAGGTGGCGGTGCCGAGCCGCGAGGGCATCGAGGCCTATCAGGCGCTGCGCGACGACATCGAGCGCGCCGTCGGGCACATCAACGGCCTGTACGCGACGCCGGGCTGGACCCCCGTGACGTTCATGTGTCGCTCGGTGCCCTTCGACGAGCTGGTGGCGCTCTATCACGCGAGCGACGTCGCCCTCATCACGCCCTTGCGCGACGGCATGAACCTCGTCGCCAAGGAGTACGTGGCCGCCCATCGCGAGGGCAACGGCGTGCTCATCCTCTCGGAGCTGGCGGGCGCCGCGCAGCAGCTCACCGAGGC
>CAYLZW010000697.1:0-1716 GCA_964388085.1 uncultured Myxococcales bacterium
TACTCGAAGCGCTCGCCCTTCGGGTTCGTGTAGTGGATGCGCGCGTGCGGGTTCGCGAGCGCGGTCTGCCGGAGATAGGCCGCGACGCCGTGCCGGCCGCCCTTGTAGTTGCCCTCGAGCGTGATGGTCGCCGACGTGCCGGAGACCTTCTGGCCCCAGTGCTCGTCGTCGACAACACCCTTGCCGACCTCCTTCGGCTTGTTCGCCTTGGTGTCGATCTGCAGCTCGACGAGGTTGGCCGGCTGCTTCGGGCCCGTCTTCGAGATGATGACGGCCGGCTGGCCCGTCGTCATCTGGCCGTACATGACGGCGGCGCTGATGCCGATGCCCTGCTGGCCGCGGCTCTGCTTCAGGCGGTGAAATTTCGAGCCGTACAGGAGCTGGCCGAAGATCTTGCCGAGCTGCGCCTTCAGGATGCCGGGGCCGTTGTCCTCGATCGTGATCGCGTACTTGTTGTCGCCGAGGTCTTTGATGGCGACCTCGATGTCCGGCAGGATCTGCGCCTCCTCACAGGCGTCGAGCGCGTTGTCCACCGCCTCGCGCACCGTCGTGAGCAGCGCCTTCGTCGGGTTGTCGAAGCCGAGCAGGTGCCGGTTCTTCGCGAAGAACTCGCTGACGGCGATCTCGCGCTGGCGAGCGCCCATGGAGACCGCGTCTTCTCGCTTCTTCTTTGCCGCCATGGGCCTTCCTCCGCGCGCTGGGAGCGGCGCGCTACTGAACGGGGGTTCGGTATCGGTGGGCCGATCCGCTGTCAAGCTCTGCACCCCCGCCGCGGGCGGAGCGCCCTGAGCAGAAGGCAGGCCAGCGGCGGACAAGAGAAGCGGATGCTACGGCCGCGATGGACGCCGCCGTCCGTCGTGCTAGAGGCAGCGGCACGGGGTGACGCTCCGGAGGAGACGCGATGGGAAAGAAGCAGGACCTACCCGAGGGAGAGACCACGGCGCCGGGTGAAGAGATCAGCAGCGACCTCGACGTGGCGACCTCCGCGCGCGGCGTGAACCTGTTCTCGGTGGCGCAAGCGCAGCTCGATCGTGGCGCGCAGGCGATCAACCTCGAGCCCTGGGTGGCGACGATTCTCTCGCAGCCGAAGAACGAGGTCATCATTCACTTCCCCGTGAAGCTGTCGTCGGGGGAGATCAAGCTCTTCAAGGGCTATCGCGTCCAACACAACAACGCGCTCGGCCCGTTCAAGGGCGGCATGCGCTACCACCAGAGCGTTCACCTCGACGAGTGCAAGGCGCTCGCGGCGTGGATGACGTGGAAATGCGCGCTGCAACGCATCCCCTACGGCGGCGCCAAGGGCGGCCTCAAGTTCAACCCGAGCGATTATTCGAGCGATGACCTCGAGCGCATCACGCGACGCTTCACGCACGCGCTCGGCGAGAACATCGGCCCCGAGTGGGACATCCCCGCGCCGGACATGGGCACCAACGCGCAGACCATGGACTGGATGATGGACACCTACACGAACATCTCGGCGTCGAGAGAGCGGCAGGCGCTCCGTCGTGTGGTGACCGGTAAGTCCATCATCTGCGGCGGCTCACAGGGACGCCAAGGCGCCACCGGCCAGGGCGTCGTGCACTGCATCAGCGAGTGGGCGAAGGACCGGCGCCTCAAGCTCGACGGGCTCACGCTCGCCATTCAAGGCTTCGGCAACGTCGGCTCGCACACCGCGCGCATCCTCTCGCGCATGGGCGTCAGCCTCGTCGCCGTCGG
>CAYLZW010000698.1:0-1702 GCA_964388085.1 uncultured Myxococcales bacterium
CAACCGCATCCTGATGCCGATGATCAACGAGGCCTTCTATGCGCTCTACGAGGGCGTCGGCTCGGCCGAGGACATCGACACCACGATGAAGCTCGGCACCAACCAGCCCATGGGGCCGCTCACGCTGGCGGACTTCATCGGCCTCGACACCTGCCTCGCCATCATGAACGTGTTGCACGACGGCCTCGGCGACGGGAAGTACCGCGCCTGTCCGTTGCTGCGTCAGTACGTCGACGCCGGCTGGCTCGGCCGCAAGTCCGGCCGCGGCGTGTACACCTACCAGAGCTAAGCGACGCGACGCCGCCCGACGTGCGGGCCCCAGGGGCGCTTCGCTGCCAGAAACGAGACCGAGACCGTATGGCCTTCGAGAACCTGATCCTCATCGACCGCGGGCCCGCCCGCATCATCACCATCAACCGCGCGGAGTCGCTGAACGCGCTGAACAAGAAGACGCTGCTCGAGCTCGAGCGCGCCATCACCGAGGCCGAGCACCAGACGGCGCTGCGCTGCATCGTCCTGACCGGCTGCGGCGACAAGGCGTTCATCGCCGGCGCCGACATCAGCGAGATGAAAGGCCTGACGCCCGCCGAGGCGGAAGAGTTCAGCCGCATCGGGCACCGCGTGATGGATCGCATCGAAGACTGCCGCGTGCCCGTCATCGCGGCGGTCAACGGCTTCGCGCTCGGCGGCGGCCTCGAGATCGCGCTCGCCTGCGACTTCATCTACGCGAGCCCCAACGCGCAGCTCGGCTTGCCGGAGGCGAGCCTCGGGCTCATCCCCGGCTTCGGCGGCACCACGCGGCTCGCCCGGCGCGTCGGCGTGGCGCTCGCGCGCGAGATGATCTTCACGGGCAAGCGCCTGAAGGCCGAGGAGGCCCTCCGCGTGGGCCTCGTGAACCAGGTGACGCCCGAGAACGAGGTCGTCGACGCGGCCGTGAAGGTGGCCGAGGCCATCGCCAAGAACGGCCCCTACGCGGTGTCGCTCGCCAAGCGGCTCTTGATGGAGAACCAGGACGCGAACCACGCGACCGCGAACCTCTCCGAGCAGCACGGCTTCGGCCTCATCTTCAGCACCAAGGACCACGCGGAGGGCATCAGCGCCTTCCTCGACAAGCGCAAGCCCAACTTCGAAGGTCGCTAAAGCGTCTAAGTGACGCCGGCGCCCGCCGAGATCGTGAGACCGGAGACCGATATGTTCATGCTCGATGAGACCCACGAGATGCTGCGGAAGACCTGCCGCGACTTCGCCGACAAGGAGCTGGCGCCGGCGGCGGGCGAGCTCGACAGGGAGCACCGCTACCCGAAGGAGCAGGTGCGCAAGCTCACCGAGCTCGGGCTCATGGGCGTGGCCGTCCCCGAGGAGAACGGCGGGGCCGGCCTCGACAACCTCGCCTACGCCATCGCCATGGAGGAGGTCTCGCGCGGCTGCGCGTCGACGGGCGTCGTCATGAGCGTGAACAACTCGCTCTACTGCGACCCGGTCATGCGCTACGGCAGCGAGGCGCAGAAGGACAGGTGGCTGAAGCCCTTCGCGAGCGGACAGAAGCTCGGCTGCTTCGCGCTCAGCGAGCCCGGCAACGGCTCCGACGCCGGCGCCGCGCGCACCACGGCCACCGACGAGGGCGACCACTGGCTCCTAAACGGCACCAAGGCGTGGATCACGAACGGCTACGAGGCGGACGCCGCCATCGTGTTCGCGACCA
>CAYLZW010000699.1:0-1697 GCA_964388085.1 uncultured Myxococcales bacterium
ATCGTGCAGGTGAACCACCCGCGCGGCGGCATCGGCGGCTACTTCGACGTCTACGGCCTCGACAGCGAGACGCTCCGCGCCGAGGGGCAGGGCGGCCTGTTCGCCGCGCAGGCCGACCAGCACCCCGAGTTCGGCGCCGATCGCTTCAGCTGGGACTTCGACGCCATGGAGATCATGAACGGCACGCGCAACGAGTGGCTGCACCCCTTCCGCGTCCCGGACGGCGTCACGCTCGATCCCGTGAGCTGCTGTCCGCTCACGCCGGGCGAGATCTTCCAGCAGTACGTCGGCCTCGAGTGCGACGCCGCGGCGCGCGACTGCACCTGCACGCCCGACGACACCGCCGCCCAGGTCGCCGCCGGCGCCTGCGAGGGGCTCGGGCTCGCCTATCCCGGCGTGATGGACGACTGGTTCCGCATGCTGAACGCGGGCCTGCGCGTGACGGCGACGGGCAACTCCGACAGCCACTCGGACGACTCGGGTGTGCCGGGCTGGCCGCGCACCTACGTCGCGGTGCCGAACGACAACCCCAGCAACGTCAGCGAGCAGGACATCGTCGCCGGCCTGCGCTCCGCCGACGTCACCCTCTCCATCGGCGGCTTCTTGACCGCGAAGGTGGGGGACGTCGGGCTCGGCGGCGTCGTCGACGCGTCCGGCAAGAGCGAGGTGACGCTCGAGGTCGAGCTGCGCACGGCGCCGTGGATCCACTTCGATCGCGTCATCGTCTACCGGGGCGGCGAGGTGCTGCTCGAGAAGGCCGTCGAGCGGCAGGGCGGCGCAGGCGGCGCGCAGGCGGTGTACGCCACGGACATCGCGGTGCCGGTCAGCGGCGACAGCTTCCTCGTGGTCGAGGCGCGCGGCGAGCAGAACCTGTTCCCGTCGCTGTACCCGAACGAGGTGCCACCGCAGCTGCTCGACGAGGCCATCAGCGCGGTGGGCGGCTCCATCGGCCTCGGTCGCTCGCCGAAGGCGCTCTATCCCGAGCTCATCGTGCCGGTGCGGCCGCACGCGGTGACGAACCCGATCTTCCTCGACGCCGACGGGGACGGCGAGGTGACGCCGACCTTCTCGTTGCCACAGGCGCGCACGGCGTCGTCGTCCGCGCCGGCCCGCATCGCCGGACGAAGGCGGTTAGAGGCGCCGCTGCCGAGCCGGCTCGAGGACGCGCCGCTGCCTTCGCTGAAGAACGTGCCGCCGTCGGTGCGCGTCCAGATCGAGCGCGCACCCCGCTGGCTGTGGCCGACCAACGACCCGCGCGACGTGCGCCGCCTGTTCTGGCACGCGTGGCGCGACGCGCACGCGCATTGAGCGAAGCCTCGGCTGTTAGCGCTTCGGGGCGCCGCTGCCGGACGCCTCGAAGGCGTCAGCGGGCGCCTCTTCGGCGCCGGCGTCGCCGCTCGGGCTCCCCGCCGCCGCTTGCTGCAGGCCATCGAGGAACGCGCTGCCGCCGGTGCACGCGCCTTCCGCGGTCAGCGTCCACGCGGCGAAGGAGCCGACCAGCACGGACAGCAGGGCCAAAGACGCCACGCGCCGGCGCCAGGGATAGACGAGGCCGACGTCGACGGTGATGGGGAAGTCCACCGTGTCGATGAGCGTGCGCGCCTGCTCCTCGCTCATATGACCCGAGGCCGCCAGGAACGCCACCAGCCGCTCGTTGCCGTTGGCCCACGCGCAGTGCGTGCCGAGGAAGCGCTCGA
>CAYLZW010000700.1:0-1694 GCA_964388085.1 uncultured Myxococcales bacterium
AGCGGGTCATCCCCGACATCGTGCGCCGCGCGCTCATGACCGGCGTCGGCGCCGTCCTGCTCGGCGAGGAGGGGCTCCGGAACACCCTCGGCGAGATGAAGATGCCGAAGGAGGCCGTCTCCTCCCTCATCAACCAGGCGGACAAGACCAAGCGCGAGGTCATCAACAGCCTGGCGCGCGAGCTGCGCCAGTTCCTCGACTCCCTCGATCTGCAGAGCCTGCTCGAGAAGGCCGTCGCGGGCACCACCATCGAGATCCAGACCACCGTGCGCGTCATCCCGAAGGAGGAGGGCGGCGTCGGGCTCGAGGTGCTCGACAAGAAGACCAACGTCTCGCGCGACGACAAGGCAGAGGCCGCGGCGGACGATGAGGAAGACGACGAGGACGAGCCGAAGCCGAAGCGCAAGCCTCGCGCGCGCAAGAAGGGCGCTGACGACCACGATGCCTGAGCCTCGAGCGGCCTGACGACGAGGAACGAACGCTCAGGGACCCGGCAGCGGGGTGGCCTCGTTGCGCAGGTGTTTCACGCGTCGCTCGACGCGGGCGTCCGGGATGAGGTTCACGCGCACGCCCTCGACCTGGAAGAACTCGCGGATGCTGCGCTCGTTGACGTCCTCCATGCGCGAGAGGTTGCGGTCGACCTTCACGAGGATGCTCTCGATGCGGCCGGAGGCGCTCTTGATGTCGGCCATGGCGAGCCGCATGTCGCGCATGGCGCCGTCGACGTTGTCGAGCGTGGGGCCGATCTTCTCGGTGCCCTTGGCGATGGCCTCCTGATCGAGGGAGGCGAGCACGCGATCGAGGCGCCCGCTGGCGCTGTCGAGCTGCTCGAAGATGTTCGGGCCTTTGTCGCGCATGAGTCGCAGCAGCACCTTCACGTCGTCCGCCGACTCGTTCACGAGGCTGCTCGTCTCGCGGATGAGCGTGCCGGCGTCGGCCAGCGTCCGCGTGAGCTCCTCGGAGAGCTGCTCGTTGTCGGCGTCCTTGAGCATGGCGTCGACGCGCATGACGGCGGTCTCGAGGGGCGGCGTGATGACGTTGAGGCTCGCGACCAGCTGCGAGACCGAGCGGATGACGCTGTCGATCTCGACCGTGGGGACGTTCTCGTCGAGGACGGCGCCGGCCGCGAGCACGGGCGCGGGCCCTTCGCCGGGATCGAGGTCGATGTACTTCTCGCCGAGCAGGGTCTTGGCGCGCACGGCGGCGCGGGCGCCCTCGTGCAGGGTCACGCCGGGATCGATGGCGATGGTGACGCGCGCGCGCCGGCCGTCGATGCCGATGTCGTCGACGACGCCCACGTGCACGCCGGCGATGGCGACGCTGTTGTCCTCGTGCAGGCCGAGGGCGCTGTCGAACAGCAGCACGTAACGCTGCGAGTCGCGGGGAGCGCCGCCGCCGACGGCGAGCGACAGCCACACGAAGAGCGCCGCGACGCCGATGACGATGGCGCCGAGCAAGACGTCCAGCTTCGCGGACCGTGTCTCCATGCGGGCGTCGAGCTTAGCGCAGCGATGGGCGCTCGTCAGGTCCCCCTCGCAAGGGGTGCGCTTAGCTCGCCGGCTTCCGGTCGAGGAAGGCCCGCAGCACCGGGTCGCTCGAGCCGATGATCTCGTCTCGGCTGGCGAAGGCGTGCAGCTTCCCCTCGTGCAGCATGCCGATGCGGTGCGCGATGGCGCGCGCGCTCTGCACGTCGT
>CAYLZW010000701.1:0-1693 GCA_964388085.1 uncultured Myxococcales bacterium
ATGGCGAAGCAGATCGCGATGGGCATCGACCTCGGCACCAGCAACAGCTGTGTGGCGATCGTGCAAGAAGGCGAGCCGGTCGTGGTCGCGAACGAGTGGGGCGAGCTCACGCACGCCTCCTGCGTCTGCTTCCTGGAGGACGGCTCCGTCGTCGTCGGCAACGACGCCAAGAAGCACGTCATCACGCACCCGCAGTCGACCGTGTACTCGGCCAAGCGGCTCATCGGGCGCTTCTACTTCTCCGAGGAGGTGAAGAAGGCGCAGGCGGTCATGAGCTATCCCATCGTCGAGGGGCCGAACAACGCGGTGCGTCTCGCCATCCGCGATCAGGTCTACACCGTGCCCGAGATCGCCGGCATGGTGCTGAAGGAGATGCGCGCCATCGTCGAGGCGCACGTGGGCCAGCCGGTGACCAAGGCCGTCATCACGGTGCCCGCCTTCTTCAACGACAGCCAGCGCCAGGAGACGAAGAACGCCGGCAAGATCGCGGGCCTCGAGGTGCTGCGCATCTTGAACGAGCCCACGGCGGCCGCGCTGGCCTACGGCTTCGGCCAGAACATCCACCAGAAGGTCGTCATCTACGATCTCGGCGGCGGCACCTTCGACGTCTCCATCCTGCAGATCGGCGAGGACGTCTTCGAGGTGCTCGCCACCGCCGGCGACACCTACCTCGGCGGCGACGACTTCGACACGCGCATCATGCAGTGGCTGGTCCAGCAGTTTCACCAGCGCTACGGCGTGAACCTCGCGCAGGACCAGGACGCGCTCGCCCGCATCAAAGAGGTCTCCGAGCAGGCCAAGATCGAGCTCGCCGAGCAGGACGTCACCTACGTCCAGCTCCCCATGATCCACACCGACGCCAAGGGCATGACCTACGACCTCGAGGCCGAGCTGAACCGCCCGACCTTCAACCAGATGGTCATGGACCTCGTGCAGCGCACGTTCAAGGTCTGTGACGAGGCCATGCAGAGCGCGCGGCTGACCGCGTCCGACATCGACGGCGTCATCCTCGTGGGCGGGCCGACGCGCCTGCCCATCATCCGCAACTCGGTGCGCCACTACTTCCAGCGCGAGCCCAACGTCGACGTGGATCCCGATCTGGTGGTCGCGCTCGGCGCCGCCATTCAGGCCGACGCGCTCATCGACAACGCGACCAGCACGTTCCTGCTCGACGTCACGCCGCAGACGCTGCGGCTCGGCACCGTGGGCGGCTACACCGAGCCCATCATCGACAAGAACACCGCCATCCCCATCGATCGCACGCGCACGTTCGTGACCGCGCGCGACGGGCAGGACAAGGTCAAGATCCGCATCTACCAGGGCGAGTCGCGCATCGCGGAGGAGTGCCAGTCGCTGGGTGAATTCGAGTTCGGCGGCCTGCGCCCGGCGCCGCGTGGCGAGGTCAAGGTGGAGGTCACCTTCGAGATCGACACCGACGGCATCGTGAACGTGTACGCGCGCGACACCGAGACGGGCCAGCAGGCCTCGACGACGATCACGCTCTCGGGCGGCATGAACGACGCCGAGATCGCGGCCGCCGCGCAGCGCAACGCCGAGGCGAACATCACGAGCCGCCATGAGGAGGCGGTGGATCTCTGATGAACTACACGGATCCAGAGTACTGGCCGCAGCTCAAGTCGCTCGCCGGCCGCATCGACACGCTCGACTACTACCAGATCCTGAACCTCGCCTA
>CAYLZW010000702.1:0-1691 GCA_964388085.1 uncultured Myxococcales bacterium
CTTGAAGTAGTCGCCGAAGGAGAAGTTGCCGAGCATCTCGAAGAACGTGTGGTGCCGCGCCGTGCGGCCGCCGTTCTCGAGGTCGTTGTGCTTACCGCCGGCGCGCACGCACTTCTGCGAGCTGGTGGCGCGCGTGTAGTCCCGCCGCTCCTTGCCGGTGAACACGTCCTTGAACTGCACCATGCCCGCGTTGGTGAACAACAGCGTCGCGTCGCCCTGGGGGAGCAGCGGCGCGCTCTTCACCGCGCGGTGGCCCCGCTCCTCGAAGAACCTCAGAAACGTGGACCGGAGCTCTTGCCCGGTCCGGGGCGCGGTACTCATGCGACCTCCTCGAACCCAAGGGCGGTTAGCAGCCGAAGGGCACGCGCTCAACGCTTCCCTCCGCGGCTCGCCGACGGGCAGGCCAAGGGCGCGAGCCCTGTCCGGCAGACCTACCCATCGACGGCCTCCGGCGCGGTAGACTCACCGCCTAGCGCCCGGAGTCCCCATGACTGTGCTTCGCCTGATCTCGTTCGCCCGCCCGCTCGCGCTGCCGTTGGCGCTCTCCGCCGTCGTCACAGGCTGCGCCCGCTCCGCCGGCGGCGGTGGAGGGGGCGACAAGGCCACGGAGGCCCTCAGCACCGCCCAAGAGGCGCGCGCCGCGGCGACGGTGGCGAAGGAGACCGCCGACGGCCTCGATGGCCGGGTCAGCGCGGCGGAGACCAGCGTCGCGGATCACGAGACCCGGCTCGACAGCGCCGAGGCCTCCATCACGACGCTCGAGACCGAGCAGACGGCGCTCGCCGGGCGCGTGACGACGCTCGAGCAGGGCGGCCCGGCCGGCGTCGCCAGCGGCATCACCGTCGACGACCCGACGGCCGCCGGCTTCGTCGCCGCCGATAACGTCAGCAACGTCGAGGAGGGCTTCGCGGCGCTGAACGGCAAGCTCACCGTCCAGACCACCCGCATCGACACGCTCGAGACGGACTTCACGACGAACCTGGCGGACACCGTCGTGCAGACCGTGAACAGCGAGATCGCGAACGGCAACATCAACGCCACCGTCGACGTCGCCTTCACGCCGCCCGCCGTCGACGTCGATCCGCGCGCGGACAACCTCGACGCCGTCCCCGAGTACAGCGCCAGCGCGACGCTGCAGGAGGCCCTCATGGCCCTGCGCTTCGCGAACCAGGTGAAGTTCACGGCCGAGAGCACCGACACCCGCCTCACGGACCTCTACGACGGCACCGTGCGCAGCTACGTGCAGGAGGCCATCCGCGTGCTCGACCAGGATCTCTACAACGTCATCGCCGGCAACCTCTCGCCCGAGCTCGACACCACGAACCTGCCCGAGGACGGCAGCTACGCCACCGTGCAGCTCGCGGTCGAGGACCTCTACGCGCGCGTCAGCGATGTGCAGGCCGGCGTCGACCCGACGCTGACGGCGTACATCCAGCAGCAGGTCGCGCTCGGCGCGCAGCCCTACATCCTCGGCGCCACGACGGCGACGAGCGCCGGGTACCTCACCGACGGCACGAGCGGCGGCGCGCGCGGCGGCACCGGGCTCTGCCAGGCGCAGTACACGGCCGATCCCGGCGCACACCTCTGCAGCGTCGAGGAAGCACAGCGCGCCATCGCCGCCGGCAGCTTCGCGGGCGCGCTCGCCGACGTCACCGCCTGGGCCATGGGACCGACGCTGGCGACCTCTTGCG
>CAYLZW010000703.1:0-1687 GCA_964388085.1 uncultured Myxococcales bacterium
GCGAGGGCGAGGGCGAGGGCGAGGGTGAGGGTGAGGGTGAGGGTGAGGGTGAGGGTGAGCTGCAGGAGAACACCGTCGTCATCACGGTGGATGGCGTCGAGTACACGCTGGAAGCGAGCCAGCCGGTCATCAATGACCCCGCGGGCCTCCCCGTCGAGAACCAGTACACGGGCTTCTACGCGCAGGGCTCGAACCGGACG
The DNA here is from genome assembly GCA_964388085.1 of uncultured Myxococcales bacterium. Taxonomy (GTDB): domain Bacteria; phylum Myxococcota; class UBA727; order UBA727; family CAYLZW01; genus CAYLZW01. The sequence continues at coordinate 201 of CAYLZW010000703.1, forward strand.
GTGTCCATTACCCTCCAGGGCGCGTCGACGGGCACGTTCACCTGTCACGACGACAACCAGACGCGCGTGCAGTACTCGGACACCAGCGACCTGAGCGCCGTGGTGGGCTTCGACACCGGCAGCGGCAGCGGCAGCGCGAGCGCAACCTGCACCATCGTCGTCACCGAGCACGGCGGCCACGGCGGCCTCGTGGTCGGCACCTTCGAGGCGAGCGGCGATGGCATCACCGTCACCGACGGAGCGTTTTCGGTGCGCATGTTCTGAGCGGCACCGTTCTGAGCGGCACCGTTCTGAGCGGTACCGTTTTGAGCGGCACCGTTCTGAGCGGTACCGTTCTGAGCGGTAACGGGGAGGCAGGCCCCGAGGCTCGCCTGCCTCCGCGTTACTTTCGTCGTCGATCGCGCACGAGCTCGTGCAGTCGCTCTCTGGCTCCCCGATCGCCGACGTCGTCGAGCACACCCAGCACGCGCTGCCGATCGACGAGCCCGCGCAGGTGCAGGTCGTCGAGATCTCGCCCGTCCTTGCGCGCGCGGTCGGGGTCGATGAGGGGGTCTGTCAGGAGCTTGGCGGCCACCAGGTGCTCGAGGGGCCAGACCGGCACGTCGACGCCGGCGACCTTCGCGCGACGCGCCTGCATCATGGCGAGCGTCTCCGGGGCGGAGGCGGGGAAGAGCAGGTCGAGGCGGACGTCCGCGGCCTGTCGCCGCGGCACGATGGTGTAGTGCACGGGCTCGAACACCTCCTCGGCGTAGATGCCCTGCGCGCTCAGCCGCTCGAGCAGGTCTTCACGGACCTCGTCGGCGATGAACAGATCGATGTCTTGCGTCGCGCGAACGAAGCCGTGCGTGCCCATGGCCACCGCGCCGCCCACGGCCCAATCCGCGTCGAGCTCGTCGAGCTCGCGGGCCACCGTGCGGAGGAGCTTCGTTAGGTCCGCGTCCATCGAGAGAGCTCGTCGAGCCGCTTGTGCGCGAGCTCGAGGTTGTAGTGCCGGCGCAGGTAGGGGCTGTTCTGGACGCCGCGGTCCGGCAGCGCCTGAAGCGCATTGACGACGTCATCGTAGGGGACGTGCCCGCCCTGCACGAGCGCCTCCACGTCGCGCGCGTCCTTGGGCGCCTCGCTGAGCAGCTTGGCGAGCGCGATGTCGGCCAGCTGCAGCACCGGCACGCTGGCGCCCCCGACGTCGACGCGGAGCGCGCGCGCGATGGCCGAGACGAAGGGCTCGAAGTCGGCGAAGCACAGGTCGAGCTTCTCGCCGCGAGCGCAGCCCTCGACGTAAGCGATGGCGTGCTGCGGCGACACGAGGCCCGGCTGGATGTCGTGCTCGCGCAGGAGCTGGAGGATCTGCCGGTCGGCGCTGTCGATGAAGAGGTCCACGTCCAGGGTCTGTCGCTCGACGCCGTGCAGCGCGAGCGCGGTGCCCCCGCCGACGGCCCAACGCACCCCCGCCTCGTCGAAGACGGCGGCCAGGCGGCACACGCAGGCGA
>CAYLZW010000704.1:0-1684 GCA_964388085.1 uncultured Myxococcales bacterium
CCTCGACAAGGCCACGCTCGAGCAGCTCGCCGCCGGTGAGCGCCTGCTCGAGATCTTGAAGCAGGGCCAGTACACGCCGCTGCCCGTCGAGGAGCAGATCGTCCAGATCTACTGCGCGACGCAGCCGCGTCCCTCCACCGGCGCGCCCTCGTGGCTGCGCGCCTACGCCGCCAGCGACGCGCTCCGCTTCGTGCGCGAGGCCGTCGACTTCCTGAAGGCCAAGCACGCGGGCATCCTGAGCGACATCCGCGAGAACCCGGGCAAGAAGATCGACGACGCCATGCGCGAGCGGCTCAACAAGGCGCTCGAGGACTTCGTCGCCGGCTTCGACGGCAAGAAGGTCGAGAGCTAAAGATGGCTACGCTCCGCGACACCAAAAAGCGCATCACCAGCGTCAAGAACATGCAGAAGATCACACGAGCGATGAAGCTCGTGAGCGCTGCCAAGCTGCGTCGTGCGTCGGAGCGCGTCGAGGCCGCTCGTCCCTACGCGGACAAGGTGCAGAAGACGGCGTCCGGTCTCGCCGCGCGCGCCGAGCGCCTCGGCGAAGCGCCGCACCCGCTGCTGGTGCATCGCGACAAGCCGCGCGTGTGCGAGCTGCTCGTGCTGACCAGCGACCGCGGCCTGTGCGGCGCCTTCAACTCGAACACGGCGCGCCGCGCGCTGCGCTTTCTGATCGAGAACGCCGACAAATACGACGAGATCCGCGTGTCCACCATCGGCAAGAAGGGCATGGAGATCCTGCGCCGCGAGAAGGTGAAGATCCGGCACCATTACGAGGGGCTGTTCGACGTCACCAGCTACCGGGACGTGGCGAGCATCGCCGAGGAGCTCTCGGCGGCCTACGTGGGCGGCGAGGTAGATGAGGTCTATCTCGTCTACAACGAGTTCAAGAGCGCCATCACGCAGATCCTGACCTTCAAGCAGCTCTTGCCCATCCAGATCGAGCACGAGGACGAGGCCGAGCTGGTCGACTACGAATACGAGCCGACGCGCGCGCAGATCCTCGACGCCCTGCTGCCGCAGCACGTCGCCATTCAGCTCTTCCGCGCGCTGTTCGAGTCCATCGCGTCCGAGCACGGCGCGCGCATGAACGCCATGGAGAGCGCCACCAACAACGCCAAGGAGATGGTGGGCAAGCTGTCGCTGCAATACAACCGCGCTCGACAGGCGGCGATTACGACGGAGCTGATGGAGATTATCGGCGGCGCCGAGGCGCTCAAGTAGGGGGACGCGGTTGCCCGCGCAGCGCTTGGGTGGGGGCCCCGTCGGCTGGCTTGGCCAGCGATGGGGGAGGGGCTGGCAAGCCCCTCCTGGGAATACAGTGCGCTGGTTGTCGTCAGCGCCGACTGCGGGCCTCCTGCACGAGCGCCTGCAGCTCCTCGCCGCTGAACACGCCCTTCTTGATGCAGACATCGACGAGGCAGCGGATCACCAGCGTCTGCTCGGCGAGGCCCGCGCGCAGCTTGGCCATCTCCTGCTCGAGCGGCGCGATGCCGGCGGCTGGTGGACGGGCGGCGGCGAACGGTCCCGACACGTCGGTCGGCCGCTGCTCCTGCAGCTGCGGGAACTGTGGCCGTTGCTGCTGCTGCGCCGCCTGCTGCGCCTCGTGCTCGGCGCGGAGCTGCTCGACGCTCTTCATCACCGTCTTGCCGGCGGCGTCGACGATCTTGAACTCGTCGGC
>CAYLZW010000705.1:0-1676 GCA_964388085.1 uncultured Myxococcales bacterium
TGCACGAGCTCCATGCGCTCGGTGAGGGCGATGAAGGCGTCGCGCGGCAGGTCCGAGAAGAGCGGGATCGGCGGCAGGTCCTCCGCGGCGACCTGCGCCGGCTCGCCGATGTCGAGCAGGTCGTCGTCATCGCCGGCGTCCTCGACGAGCAGCGGCTCATCGTCGGGCAGCGACGCCGGAGGCCCGAGATCGGACAGGGACGTCCCCAGCACCAGCTCGGGCACGTCGTCGTCGTCGCCACCGTCGTCCACGACGATGTCGAGGTCCTGCGACGCCTCCATGACGTCGTCGGGTCCGGGGAGGTCTCCCGCGTCGATGAGCGGGGGCAGCGGCGGCGGCGAGGCGCCCATCTGCATCAGGTGGCCGAGGTTCGTGTGCAGCGGCGTGCCGAGCACGGCCGGCGCGTCCGCGTCCTCGACGCTGATGATCTCGAGGCCGCCCGTGTCGGAGACCTCGATCACGTCGCTCTCGTCGATCTCGAGCGCCCTCGCGCTCACCGCCGCCGTGGCCGGGATCGCCGTCGACGGCACGCCCCGGATCTCGCTCGCCGAGCGCCGGCCGCTCTTGCCGGAGATGGCGCCGCTCATGCTCTTCGGCAGCGTCACGGGCGTCGCCACGAGGTCGCCGCGCTTTTGCGTGTACAGGTCCGCCAGCGTCTCTTGCGTCTCGCGGTGCGTCGGATCGATGGCGAGGATCACCTTGCAGATGGCGATGGCCTTCAAGAGCAGGCCGTCGGCGGCATAGCTGCCCGCCACGGTCTGGTACTCATGAATGGCGTCTTCTCGCCGGCCGAGCCGCGAGTAGGTCTCGGCGAGCTTCTGGCGCAGCGACAGGTCGCGCGGATCGACCTTCACCGCCTTCTGGTATTCGGCGAGGGCCTCGTTGTGCTTCCCCTTCGCGATGAGGCGCGAAGCGTGCTCTTTGAACTTGCGGACCTGCTTGTCCGTCGCCGACATCGACCTACCTCATCCAAGCGAAGCGCTCTCGCGCGAGTCTTTCGCGGTTCGCCGCTCGTTTACCAGTCGGCGACCCAGTCGGCCTCTTCACGTCACGCGGCTCGCCAGGTGCCCGAAGCTCAGATCACCATGCGTGAACGTCGGCGAGAGGCCCGGCGCGACCACCGAGGCGGTCAGCTCCGACGAGGGGTAGAAGTTCACGAGCTCGGGCCGCTCCTGGTTTGGGCCGGCGAAGATCTTCTCGACGACCATGGACGCGTACTGGTCCGGCGTCGAGTCGCGCGTGTTGCCGTTCAGGATCACCTCCTGGTCGAGGTTTCGCGCGTAGCGGGCGATGCCGCCGATGCCGGACGCCTCCGGCGTGTAGCACTCGGCGGCCACGCCGTTCTCACTGCTGACGTACACGCCGGCGTCGGTGTGGATGGCCAGCGACATATTGCCGGGCGTGTGTCCACGCGTGTCGAGGAGCGCGACGCCCTCGCCGAGCGAGGTGTCACCGCTCAGAAACAGCACGCGCTCGGCCTCGTCGACGCCGTCGCAGCCGCCGGCCACGAACCAGGGCGCTTGCATGGGGTGCGGCTCCTTCGCGAGCGCCCACTCGGCCGCCATGACGAGGAGCTTCGCGCGCGGGAAGAACGCCGCCTCGTTGTAGCTGCCGAGCCAGCCGCGGACGTCCTGCAGGTGCAGGTGATCGAACGCGATATAGTCGACGTCGTCGGG
>CAYLZW010000706.1:0-1676 GCA_964388085.1 uncultured Myxococcales bacterium
CTGAGCTCGAAGTAGTCGCGCACCTTGTCCATCAGCTTGCGGCCGCCCGGGTGCAACACCCAGAAGTCGAGGCCCTCCCGCGTGATGGCGTGGTCGTCGAGGAAGCCCTGCATGACCGGCGCGATCTGCCGCTCCACCGCGCCGGGCACGCCCTTGTCGAGGATGAGGTGAAAGCCCGCGTCGCGCACGTCGAAGCCCATGTAGTCCCAGCTGTCCTCGAACAGGTAGCTGCCGTTGTGCTCGAGCGAGAAGCCGGTGACCGGGCCGTCGCGCACGACGCAGGCGGCGACGCCGTCCCCAAACAGGATGGCGCCGATGAGCGCCTGCATGGAGAGGTCTTCGGGCTGAAAGCAAAGCGAACAGAACTCGCCGGCGACGATGAGCACGTTGGCGCCGGGGTGAGCGGCGATGTACTCGCGCGCGCGGCTCAGGGACACGGCGCCCGCCGCGCAGCCGAGCTCGGTGATGGGCATGCGCTTGGTGGAGCGCTTCATGCCGAGCTCGGGGATGATGTGCGCGCACACGCTCGGGATCATGAAGCCGGTGCACGACGTCGTGATGACGAGATCGATGTCCTCCGGCGTGATGCCCGCGTTCTCGATGGCGTCCTTGGCAGCGTTCGTGCCGAGGCGCTTGAACTCGGCGATGTAGAGGTCGTTCGTCGCCTTCAGGCCCTCGCGCGAGAGCGTCTTCTCGAGCGGCTGGACGAGGTGACGGCTCTCGACGCCGGCGTTCGAGATGATCTGCTGGATCTTCGACAGCCGCGGGAAGTCCTTGCCGAGGAAGAGCTCGGCCGTCTTCGTGACGTCCTCGGCCGTCAGGCGGTGGTCCGGCATCGCGAGGGCTGGACGACAAACGACAGCGACCATGGGGTTCCCCGAGCAAGCGTTGCAGCCCGGCGGGATGGCAGGTCACAGGCACCCTGTAAACGTGCAGGCCTCGGCTCGGGCTCGTGTCCCCTTGGGGACACGCCCTGAAGCACCGCGACGATTACACCTCAGGCCGGCACGGCGCCCTTCTCCACCGAGCGCACGAGCGCGTCGGCGATGGCCTGCGCGTCCGTGCGGATGGCGTCGGCGTCCGGTCCCTCCACCATGACGCGGGCCTTCATCTCGGTGCCGCTGTAGCGCACGAGCACGCGGCCGTCGTCACCGAGCTTCTGCTGCACGTCGTCGATGAGCTGCTGCACGTCGGGGAGCTGCTCGAGCGGCACCTTGCGCGCCACGCGGACGTTCACGAGCTCTTGCGGCACGGGCGCGAACAGGGCGGTCAGCTCGCTGAGGCGCCGCTCCTCGCGCACCATGACGCCGAGCAGCGCCAGCGCCGCGACCACGCCGTCGCCCGTGGTGGCGTGGTCGAGGAAGATGAGGTGACCGGACTTCTCGCCGCCGAGGTTATAGCCGCCGTCCTTCATGCGTTCGACGACGTAGCGGTCGCCCACGGCGGTGCGCTCGACCTGAATGCCGAGCGGCTTCAGGCAGCGCTCGAGGCCGATGTTGCTCATGACCGTGGTCACGAGCGTGTCCTTCTGCAGCTCGCCCTTGCGCTGCAGCTCGCGCGCGCACACGGCCATGACGGCGTCACCGTCGACCACGTCACCCTTCTCGTTGACGACGATGACGCGATCGGCGTCACCGTCGAGCGCGATGCCGACGTCGGCACGCAGCTCGCGGACC
>CAYLZW010000707.1:0-1651 GCA_964388085.1 uncultured Myxococcales bacterium
ACGCAGGCGACGACCTTCCTCGCCACGTGCCCGAAGTCGAACGCCGTCTACCGCGCCTACAACGCCGCCCTCGCCGACGTGCAGCGCCACCCGGACGCGACGGTGCCGGGCCACCTCGTGAACCCGGCGACATCGCTCATGAAGAAGCTTGGCTACGGCGACGGCTACCAGTATCCGCACGACTTCGAAGGCGGCTTCGTGCCGCAGCAGTATTTGCCCGACGCCTTGCGGGGACGCGTGTATTACGAGCCCAGCGAGCACGGCCTCGAGCGCACGATCAAGGAGCGCCTCGAGGGCTGGCGAGCGAGGGGGAGAGATGCAGCGGGAGGAAGCGATGAGCCTTGAACGCTCGCAGCGAGAGCTGACGTCGTGGAGCACGCTGCTCGGCGTCCTCGTCGTCGTCGCCGCGTGCTCGCAGCGGGAGCCCGCGGTGCAGACACCGGTGGAGGCCGCCGCCGAGAGCGCCCAGGCGAAGGAGCGCTTACGCCTCTACGTCGGGCCGACCTTCGTGACGAACGACGCGAACGCACCCGAGGCGAAGGCCGTCATCACCGACGAGGCCGGCGTCATCCGTGAGGTCCTCGCCGCGGCGCCCGCGGACACGAGCGCCTATGAGGTCGTCACGGTGCCCGGCGTGCTCGCGCTGCCTGGCCTGCACGACGCGCACGCGCACCTGCTGATGATCGGCCAGCGCGAGGACCGCGTGGACCTGCTCGGCGCGCGCTCGGCTGCCGAGATCAAAGAGCGCGTGAGCGCGTTCGCGAAGGCGAACCCCGGCGCCGCTGTCATTCGCGGCAGAGGCTGGGACCAGTCGCTGTTCGCGAACAAGCAGTTCCCGACGGCGAAGGATCTCGAGGGCGCCACCGACAAGCCGGTGTTCTTGAGCCGCGTCGACGGACACGCGGCGCTCGTGAACGCGGCCGTGCTCGAGAAGGCCGGCATCGGCAAGGGCACCAAGGACCCCGACGGGGGCCGCATCCTGCGCGACAAGAAGGGCCAGCCGACGGGCGTCTTCATCGACAACGCCATCGAGCTCGTCGAGAAGGTGCTGCCGGCGCCGAGCGAGCAAGACCTCGAGCGCTGGCTCGTCGCCGGGACCGAGGCCGCCGCGGACGCCGGGCTCGTCGCCGTGCACGACATGGGCCTCTCCCTCGCCGCCCTGCCCCTCTTGCAGAAGCTCGACGACGAAGGCCGGCTGCCGATCCGCGTGTACGTCTACCTCGACGGCAGCGACGACAAGGCCATCGAGACCGCCGCCTCCTTCCCTGCCGGCAAGCGCTTCGAGGTGCGCGGCGTGAAGCTGTTCGCCGACGGCGCCATGGGCAGCCGCGGCGCCGCGCTGCTCGACGACTACAGCGACGAGAAGGGACACAGGGGGCTGTTGCTGACGGAGCCGAAGGTGCTCGAGGAGAAGGTCCGGCAGATCCACCTCTCCGGCAAGCAGGCGGCCATCCACGCCATCGGAGACCGCGGCAACCGGGTCGCGCTCGAGGCCATTGCCGGCGCGGAGGGCGCGGAGCGAGGCCTGCGCCACCGCGTCGAGCACGCGCAGCTCATCCACCCGGATGACTTCGCCGCCTTCTCGAAGCTCGGCGTCATCGCCTCCATGCAGCCGACCCACGCGACGAGCGACATGCGCTGGGCCGAGGCG
>CAYLZW010000708.1:0-1642 GCA_964388085.1 uncultured Myxococcales bacterium
CGCGAGGGTGGCCGCACCGTCGGCGCCGGCGTCGTCACCGAGATCATCGAGTAGTTCCGCCTCTCGCTCTCGCCCCTCACGAGGGGGCGAGGCCGAGGAGCACGTGTCCCGAAGGGCCGGACTGCCTGCGTAGGGACGAGGTTTGAATCATGGCTGCAAACAAGATCCGCATCCGCCTCAAGGCGTACGACTACAAGCTGCTCGATCAGTCGGCGAACGAGATCGTCGAGACCGCCAAGCGCACGGGCGCCAACGTGGCCGGGCCCATCCCGCTGCCCACGAAGGTGAGCCGCTACACGGTGCTGCGCGGTCCGTTCATCGACAAGAAGTCCCGTGAGCAGTTCGAGATCCGCACGCACAAGCGGCTCCTCGACATCCTCGAGCCCACCCAGCAGACGCTGGACGCGCTCATGAAGCTCGACCTGTCGGCTGGCGTCGACGTCGAGATCAAGAGCTAAAGGAGCCCACCATGCCAAACATCGACATCGTCGATCTCTCGAACAAGAAGGTGGGGTCCATCACTCTCGACGACCGCGTCTGGGCGGCGCCCGAGAGGAAGTGGCTCCTCACCGAGATCGTCCACTGGCAGCGCGCCAAGCGCCGCGCGGGGACCCAGGCCGCCAAGACCAAGGCGGAGGTCAACGGCACGACCAAGAAGCCCTTCAAGCAGAAGGGCACGGGCAACGCCCGTCAGGGCTCGTGGCGTAACCCGCACATGGTCGGCGGTGGCGTCGCGTTCGCGCCCAAGCCGCGCGACTACTGCTACAACCTCCCGCGCCACAAGCGTCGCGCGGCCCTCGCCACGGCGCTGTCCGTGAAGCTGGCCGAAGGCAACGTGAAGGTCGTCAAGGACTTCGCCCTCGAGGAGTTCAAGACCAAGCACGTGGTGGGCGCCCTCGGCGCGCTCGGCACGACCGCGGCGCTCATCGTCGACGGTGAGAACGCGATCTTGAAGAAGAGCGCGCGCAACCTGCCCGACAGCCGCTACCTGCACAGCGACGGCATCAACGTCTACGACCTGTTGAAGTACCGCACCCTCGTCATCACCGAGTCGGCCGCCAAGGCGGTCGAGGCCCGGATTCTCGGCGAGAACGGCGAGGAGAGCTGACATGGCCCAGATCTATTCGGTGCTGAAGAGCCCGCTCGTGACCGAGAAGAGCTCGGCCCTCAAGGCCGAGGCCAACAAGGTCGTGTTCCGCGTGGCCCGTGACGCCAACAAGATCGACATCAAGTCGGCGGTGGAGAAGCTCTTCGACGTCAAGGTCGAGGAGGTCAACACCATGGTCAACCGCGGCAAGCCGAAGCGGGTCGGCAAGAGCGTCGGCCGCCGGCAGAACTGGAAGAAGGCCGTCGTGACCCTCGCGGAGGGCACCGACCTCGACGTATTCGGCTCCTACGAGGTCGCGGAGGTCCCGGCCGAGGAGTAGCCGGAGGAGAATCGACCGGGATGTATGCCTTTGTGGTAGATCCCGCTCGACAAGTCCTGCTGGCCCACTACAAGACAATCGCAAGCACACATCGCCGCGCGTTTATCGCAGAGCGATCGAGCCCGGCCGAGAAGGGCGCCCTGGTCTCAGACCGCACGGCGACACCGTTATGGCCAAGGGATGAAAAATGGGAATCAAGCACTATAAGCCGACGA
>CAYLZW010000709.1:0-1628 GCA_964388085.1 uncultured Myxococcales bacterium
GGCCGCGCCCTTCATCAGGTTGTCGAGCACGGCGGACACGACGACGGTGCCGCCCTCCTCGTCGACCACGGCGGCGAGCTCGCAGGTGTTCGTGCCGCTGACGGCCTTGACGCTCGGCATGCGCTCGCCCGGGTCGAGCACGCGCACGAACGGCTTGTCGTCGTAGTAGCGCCGGAAGGCAGCCAGCACGTCACCCTGCGTCGCGCGCCGATCATTGTGCAGCACCACGCAGGCGGCGATGCCTCGCTCGATGGGCAACAGGTGCGGCGCGAAGGTGACGTCGACGTTCCGGCCGGAGAGGCGAGCGAGGCCGGCTTTGATCTCGGGCGCGTGCTGGTGCTTGCCGAGGCGATAGGCGCGCACGTCACCGAACACCTCCGAGAAGGAGAGCCCCACCTCGGCCTTGCGTCCGGCGCCGGACGTGCCGGAGGCGGCGAACACCGTGACGCTGGAGGCGCCGGTGACGTCGAGGGCCGGGGCGGCGGCGAGCTGCGCGCAGGTGGCGTAGCAGCCGGCGCACGCGACCAGCTCCTTGCCCGGCAGGGCGTCGCCGAACAGCTCGGGCAGCCCGTACACGGCGCGCCCGAGCAGCGCCGGCGCGGGGTGCGCGGCGCCGTACCAACGCCGGTAGCTCTCCTCGTCGGGCAGGCGCAGATCGCCCGAGAGATCGATGACGTGGGCGACCCGCCCGAGCAGCGCCGCGGCCGCCGCGCCGGAGACGCCGTGCGGCAGCGCGAGGAAGGCCACGTCGGCCCCGCTCACGTCGTCCGGCGTGTAGGCGTGGATGCGGTGATCCGCGACCTCCGCGTAGCGCGGGTGCAGGGCGCCGAGGCGCGCCCCCGCGGCGCTGTCGGCGAACAGCGACAGCGCACCCGTGGCAGGGTGACGAGCGAGCAGGGCCGCGAGCTGCGCACCTGCGTAGCCGGACGCCCCCACGACGGCGACCTTCAGGCCGCGGCCGCAGCTCTGCTGGTTCATTATCGCCGAGCGCTTCACGCCGCGTGCCTCCCTCCGCCGCGACCCGAAGACGCGATGGACTGCATCTTTATTCATCTTATGAATGAAAATGCAAGCGCGAGCGAGCGAGATCCGCGCACGCTGGATCGCGGCGTATGGCCGGCCGCCCGAAGGCGCCGGGTCTACTCGTCGGTCTGTTCGCTCGCCTTGAGCGTCCGCAGGTAAGCGATCACGCCGCGCAGCTCTTTGCCGTCGAGGAGCTGCATGAAGCTCGGCATGGCGCCCTTGCCGTGCGCGATGGTGGAGGCGAGCTGTTTGTCGCTCATGCGCGCGTGCCAATTCGGGTCGCGCAGCGTCGGGACCATGCCGACGCCAGGCATCATGCCGCCTTTGCCCTCCATGCCGTGACAGCGCGCGCACTGGTTCGTGAACACCTGCTTGCCGTAGGCGGCGTCGCCTCCGCCCCAGTCCTCGTTGGCGAACGGGCTCGGCATGTTCGGTGTCGCCGAGCCGCCGCCGCCCGACTCGGCCGCCGCGTTCGGTGCCTCGCTCGGCGCGGGGCCCTCCTCCTTGGCGCCTCCGCCGGCGAACAGCGAGTCCTCCCCGGCCGGTTGCGCGGCCTGCTCGCCGAAGCCCTTGCCCCACACGGGGTACTCGCCGATGGGCTCGGC
>CAYLZW010000710.1:0-1624 GCA_964388085.1 uncultured Myxococcales bacterium
CCGCGCACGACGAGGGCGCAGTCCATGGACGCGCTCAGCTCGCAGGCGAACATCGCGGGCTACAAGGCGGCCATCATGGCGGCCGACCGGCTGCCGAAGATGATGCCGATGCTGATGACGGCGGCCGGCACGATCCAGCCTGCGAAGGTGCTGATCGTCGGCGCCGGCGTCGCGGGCCTGCAGGCCATCGCCACCGCGCGGCGCCTCGGCGCCGTGGTGTCCGCCTTCGACGTACGCTCCGTCGTCAAGGAGCAGATCCAGTCGCTCGGCGCCAAGTTCGTCGAGATCGACGTCGGCGAGAGCGGCGAGGGCGAGGGCGGCTACGCGCGGGAGCTGAGCGAGGCCGCGCAGCAGCGGCAGCGCGACGCGCTCGGCAAGGTCGCCTCCGACATGGACATCATCATCACCACCGCGGCCATCCCCGGTCGCCAGGCGCCGCGCCTCATCGAGCGGCCCGCCGTCGAGCGCATGCGGCAGGGCTCCGTCATCGTCGACATGGCGGCGTCCACGGGCGGCAACGTCGAGGGCAGCAAGCCCGACCAGCAGGTCGAGCTGAACGGCGTCACCCTGCTCGGTCCGACCAACCTGCCGGCCGCCATGCCGCGCGACGCCAGCCAGGTCTACGCGCGCAACCTGTACGCGCTGCTCGAGCTGTTCGTGAAGGCCGAGGGCAAGCTCGAGATCGATTGGGAGGACGACATCCTCGCGGCCGCCGTCGTCACCAAGGGCGGCGAGGTGGTCCACCCGCGCGTGAAAGAGGCGCTCGAGAAGACCCTCGAGAAGGTGAGCTGAGGGCCAAGGGCCTGCGGCGCGCACGGCGCAGATCCTGCTCGCCGCCCTCGCGGCGACGGCGGGTTGCTACCCCGACAACAGAACCTTCGGTGCGCTCGGCGCGCGGTCGTCGTATGGAGGCTTCATGGCCGGCCAAGACATCGAGGCCCGCGTCGATCACGTCCATGCCCTCCTCGCCGAGGGTCGCGTAGAAGACGCCATGGACCTCGTCGAACGCCTCCTCGAGGAGGCTCCCGACGATCGTGACGTGCGCCTGGCGCACGCGGCCGTGGTCGCCGAGGACGACGCCGAGCTGGCCGCCTCCATCCTCGACGACGCGCTCGAGCGCTTCCCGAACGATCCGCTCGTGCTCGTCTCGCGCGCGAGCTGGGAGGTGGACGAGGGGGACGATCTCGACGCGGCGCAGGCCCTGCTCGACGAGGCCATCGCGGAGCTGCACAAGCGCCCGGCCGACGACGTCGAGGCGCAGGCGCTCCTCGGCGAGAGCTATCGGGTGCTCTCGGAGACGCGCCTCGGCCTCGGAGATCTCGCCGGCGGGTTGGCCGCGGCGACGCGCGCCGCCGAGGTCGATCGGGAAGATCCGCGCTCGCACCAGACGCTCGCCTGGGCGCGCTTTGTCACCGGCGACACGACCGGCGCCGACGCCGCCATCGCGCGCGCGCTCGAGATCGACGCCAACCTCGGCGAGGCCTACCGCCTGAAGGGGCACATCGCCGCCGCGCGCGGACGTCCCACGGAGGCCGATCGCGCGTTCTTGAAGGCCAACGCGCTCGACCCCGAGGCGTTCCCGAAGCCCATCCGCCTCTCGCCGCAGCGCTTCAAGGAGGTCGCG
>CAYLZW010000711.1:0-1622 GCA_964388085.1 uncultured Myxococcales bacterium
CGTGGAGTGACGAGGGTGGGCCGGCCGGGTGGTGCGGGAGGCTGCCGCTTGGCGGTTGTGCTGCCGGCGCGCGACGCCGGCGTGCGCGACGGCCGGCACGGCGGGCGCGTGCGTCGTCGTCGAGGGCTGACGCCGTTCGCCGGTTTCGGGGACCGACCTGATGGTGCGCCGCGAGTGAAAGCAGCCGCAGACGAGGACGAGCGGCGCGTCTGCGAGCACCGAAGCACATCAGACCTCATGCCGCGGTCCAGCGGTGTCACATCCCGGCGACTTCCCGTAGCTGAACTGTCAAGGCATCAAATAGCTCAGCATCCGTTAGCCGTTCGTCGAAAAGCAGTTCCACGATGCGATCAAGTTCACGCGCAGGGCCCGAGACATGCCGTCGGATGACCTCGATGAGCAAGAGGAAGGCCCCATCGCCGTCGCCCATTTCAAGAAAGGCGCTCGCAAACCCCTCGTAAGATGCGGGGCCGAGCCCCATCGAGCCCGCCATCTGCCACAGTTGCGCCACCTCGTCTCGACGCGAACCCGCCTCAGCTGAGAGCTTCCAGAGCTTGCAGAGATCGTCCCATGATCGACTTTCTACTAGGGCAACCAGCGCTCCCAAACATGCTCGGCAGAGCGCGCCACTGGTGGTCGGAAGCTCGAAATCAGCACCGCGACCACAAACAGAACAAACCGACAGCACCTCCTCATGGGCCCAATCCATAGGACCGCTAGGAGATTCGCTGAGAAGTCGCGTCGCTGCGTCAACGTGAGCACCATCGCTCAGTTCTTGAGCCAGCACGATGCAACGGTCGAGTGCTTCCCGTCGCTTCTTGCTGTAGCCCATCTGACCCGCCATGATCGCCAAGACCATCCAGTGCGAAGGGTCGTCTGGATACTCTTTCACAAGACGTTTGGCCGTTCGATATCCGGCTGCACGATCGAACATCGCAGCGAACAGTTTTAGACGAGCACGTGGGTCGTCGCTCGTGGACAACCGCTCCGCCACGATATCCGCCATTTCGCCAGAGAGCCCAGCACGCGTGAGAGCGTCGCGCGCGGCGGCCAACAGTTCCGCTTTTGATGGCACCTGCGACGCCGCCATTACCGACAGACCTCGTTCGGATCGCGCGGACAGTTCCTCATGCAATCCTCCCACGACGGGTAGAGGTACTCAACGCACCAATCGACCGGCTTCGTGATCGAGCACACTCCGACCGCGATGAGAAAAATCGCATTACATTTAGCGATGCACCGATTCTGAGGAAGTGCGTCAGGGCTTGGCCCCCCGGGCGTCACAGGCAGATGTGGCTGCACCGGCGAAGGCGACTGCGGAGCCGGCGACGGCGGCACAGGGGTTTGCGGTGCGACCGGCCCGGCATGAGGTGCAGGCGGCTTTGCGATCAGTCGCCCATCAGGATCCTGGTAGTACAGCGGACGCCCCGCGGCGTACGAGTACGCCTGCGGGCCCACGAACCTCGTCGAGCTGAGGGCGTGCAAGGGTTCCGGGCCAACGTTGCATCCGACACGTGTTCGTCGTCGAGGAGTGCGCTTCCCTAACGCGTTCGCGGCCGTAGAGGCTCGAAGCGCCCGACGCGTTCCTCGTCGAGGAGTCGAATCCCTAGACGCGAGTTTTC
>CAYLZW010000712.1:0-1614 GCA_964388085.1 uncultured Myxococcales bacterium
GGTCGGCAGCTGGTTGTCGGCGAGCAGCAGGCCGCCCGAGCCGAGCACCTCGACGCGCTGGTCGTAGCCGTAGACGGCGCGCCGGCTGTTGTCGATGGTGCACACGCGGCCGCTCGCGGTCTTCATCACGACCACGGCGGTGTCGACGTCGTCGAGCTCGCCGAGCGCGGGCTCGACGAGGCAGCTGCCGGTGGCGAAGAGCTCGACGGGCTCCTCGCCGAGGATCCAGCGCGCGGTGTCGAAGTCGTGGATCATCATGTCGCGGAACAGCCCGCCGGAGACCTTCGCGTACGCGAGCGGCGGCGGCGCGGGATCGCGGCTGGTGATGCGCAGCACCTCGAGCGCGCCCACCTCTCCGTCGTCGAGCCGCTGCTTGAGCGCGCGAAAGCTCGGATCGAAGCGGCGGTTGAAGCCCATCATCAGGGGCACGTCCCGCTCGCGCACCGCTCGCAGGCAGCGCTCGACCTTGGCGATGTCGAGGTCGACGGGCTTCTCGCAGAAGATCGGCACGCCGTGGCGCACGCACAGCTCGATGAGCTCCACGTGCGTGTCCGTCGAGGTGGCGATGAGGACGCCGTCGAGCCCGCCGCCGCGGAGCGCCTGCTCGGGATCGTCCAGGACCTCGGCGCCGACGAGCGCGCCGAGCGACTCGGCCGAGGGCAGGTGCCTGTCGACGACGTAGGCGAGCGTGGCGCGCTCATTGCGGAGCACGTTGTCGGCGTGCACGCGCCCGATGCGTCCGGCGCCGAGGAGGGCGAGCTTCTTGGTTGTCATGCAAAGACCCCACGGGAGGCTCAGCGCTCCCGCCGAATTTCAATCGCGGGTCTTCACCTTCCACAAGGAGGTGGCGAGCGCCAGAGAGAGGAACGACGCGCCGATCCACACGAGCACCGGCGCCGAGAAGTCGTAGTGGCGCACGCCGTCCACGATGGTGGTCCCTCGCTCCACGAGGGCGCCGCTGATGATCTCCTGCACGCCGGCGCCGATGTAGCTGAAGCAGCCGACGATCCCCATCGCCGCGCCGGCCGCCTTCGGCTCCATGTCGACCGCGAACAAGCCGCCGAGCACGGCGAGGATGCCCGACAGCGTGAAGCCGTACAGGGCGTACCCGAGGCCAAGCACCCAGACGTTGCCGGTGGGGCCGTAGAAGATGAGGAAGAGCGAGAGGGTCTCGAGCGTGCCGAAGAGGAGCGTGACGGGGGGACGGCGGGCGCCGAAGAAGCGGTCCGAGATGAAGCCGTAGGCGAACGAGCCGAAGATGCCCATGACCGTGTTGATGGCGAGCAACAGGCCGGCCTGCTCGAGGGAGAAGCCGTGCTCCTCCTGCAGATAGAGCACGCCCCACGAGTTCACGGCGTAGCGCGTGACGTACATGCACGCCGACGCCAGGCCGCAGATCCACACGGCGGGCAGGAGCAGCAGGCGTACCTGCGACCTCATCTTGCTCGGCTCGTCGTCGCTCGGAGCCACCGTGGCCTCGGGATCGACGTCGTCGGCCGCCGCCTGCAAGCTCTCCGCGGCCGTCGCGCCGCTGTCCTGCGCGGCCTTGCGCACGTCGAGGGAGCGCTGCCACGCGCGCACGCTCGGCAGCCCTTCGGTCTGCGGTCGATCGCG
>CAYLZW010000713.1:0-1612 GCA_964388085.1 uncultured Myxococcales bacterium
CGCGACGGCAGCGGGCCCACCGTGCTGCATTACGACGGCGAGCGCTTCACGAAGCTCGCCGCTCTCTCTTAGCCGCCTTCTCTGACGCTGCGAGCGGCGTGACGTCGGGCATCGTGCACACTGCGCGCAGTGTGCGCGATGCCGAAGCGGAGCGGCCGCGAAAGACGCTCTCGTCGTCGTGCAGGCGGCGGGCGGGCGGGGCGCGCGGCGACTCGCTCGCGCCAGCGCGGAGCGCGGCGCGTGTGAGGCGCACGTTCGCTCTTGCGTGCAGCTTCGAGGGTGGGCCGGCCGGGTGGTGCCGGCAGCCTGCCTTTTGCGGTGATGCTCTCGGGCGCAAGACGCCGGCGTGCGCGACAGCCGGCCACGGCTGGCGCGTGCGTCGTCGTCGTGCGCGGGCTGCCGGAGGCGCGGCACCTCGCGGGGCGGGACCTGCCGGTGCGCCGGCGAGCGATGCGCGAGCTTGCGAGCGCGAGCGACGCCGGAGCTCTCTCGGTGCGAAGCCCTCGCGTGGGTGGGGCGGCCGTGTCGTGCGGAAGGCTTGCGCCCATCTCGCTGATTACTTGGAGCGCAGGCGAGTTCCGGTCGGGCTCACGATCAGGGTCGCTCCCGCAAGCTCATCCTCGTCGATGTCCGTGATGCTCGAGACCACGATCGCTACGCGCGCCTTGAGCGACAGCGTGGTCGGAAGCCGAGCGACGACAACTCCGGGATGCGTCCCCGGCGGGAAGTGGAGAATGTTCGAGAAGCCCTTGTCCGCCGTCACGAGGATGCGCCCCTCACTCTTCGCGAACGCGAAGATGACGTCGTCAGGCGAGCCCGTGAGCCCGGCGTCGTGCACAGCGTCGTGTCCTGCCGCGTTGAGTGCCGCCGCGTAGGAGCGCGGGGAGTCTTCGTCGATGAGAAAGCGGGCCATCAGCTCGCCCGCACCTCTTCGTCCGCGAGTCGGTCCGCCGCATACTTGAGCGCGGCAAGAATGTCCTCGCGCTGGATGCCATACTCGGAAATGAGCTCGTCGAAGCTCATGCCACCCGCAAGCTCGGCTACCACCAAGTCTACCGGGACGCGCGTCCCCTCGATCGTCGGGCGGCCAAATCGCCGCTGCTTCGAGACCACGATGCGAGGAGCCAGCTCCACCTCGTCGATCAGGTGCGTCGTCATTCGTTCACCTCAGAAGGAAGCGTAGCAGAACGCGTCATCCGCGCAGGATGCGTCCGCTCGTGCACCTCCTTCAGCTTCATGATCGAAACCTTCGTGTAGATCTCCGTCGTCGACAAAGCCGCGTGGCCGAGCATCTCCTGGATGTAGCGCACGTCGGCGCCGCCCTCGAGCATGAGCGTCGCCATGGTGTGCCGGAACACGTGGCAGGCGCCCTTGTGCGAGAGCCCCGCCGCGCTCATGTACTTCTTCACGAGCTGCCAGACGGTGTTCTTCCCGAGCGCGCCGCCCCACGACGACACGAAGAGCGCCCCGTCGTCGTCTCCCACCACGAGCTGCGGCCGTCCCTCGTCGAGGTACTTCTCCACCCACAAGAGCGCGCGACGACCGATGGGGATCATGCGGTCCTTTCCGCCCTTGCCTTCACGCACGAACACGACGCGGTTCTGCAAGTTCA
>CAYLZW010000714.1:0-1594 GCA_964388085.1 uncultured Myxococcales bacterium
CGGCCTTCCACGCCTCGGTGCTCGGGTTCTTCACGTGCTGCGCTTCGTCGAGCATCAGGTAGCGGAAGTCGACCTGACCGAGCGTGTCCTCGACGTCACGGCGCAAGAGCGCGTAGCTCGTGACCACGATGTCGATGTCGGGCGCGACCTCCTTGAGGCCGGAGCGGTCTCTGCCGTGCCACTTGAGCACGTTCATGTCGGGCACATGGCGCCGCGCCTCGTCGACCCACACGTCGAGCACGCTCGTGGGCGCGACCACGAGGCTCGGCTTCGGGCCGTAGCTCTGCTTGGCCTTCGCGAGCAGCGTCATGGCCATCAGCGTCTTCCCGAGGCCCATGTCGTCGGCGAGCACACGGCCGAGGCCGAGGCGATGCAGGTGCGAGAGCCAGGCGACGCCGTCGTGCTGATAGGGCCGCAGCGTCGCGGTCAGCGTCGCCGGCAGCTCGCGATCCTGCTCGTTCGGCTCGGCGAGGAATTCGGCCACGCGCGCCTTGATGTCGTCGTCCGCGTCGAGCTCGACGTTGCCGCCGAGGCCCGCCACGAGCAGCGCGAGCTCGCCCGTGCCGATCTCGCGCTCGCTGTCGGCGGTCTTCAGATCGAGGGACTCGGAGATGAACTCGAGCGAGCGGCCGGCCTCCTCCGAGAAGCCGAGCACGGTGTCGTCGTCGAGCAGCAGCGAGGTGCGCCCGGCGACGGCGGCCTTGACGATGTCGTCGTAGGCGATGGCGTAGTCGCGCGCGGCGTCGCCGATGTCGAGGCGCACGGTCAAGAGGCCGCGCTTGTCGTCGGTGATGCGGCGAACGCTCAAGACCGGCCGGTTCGGCAAGCGGACGATCTGCGGCAGCGTGTCCGGATCGACCTCGACGAACGCGGGGATGCCCTCCTTGGCCGCGATCTTCACCAGCATGTCGAGCGCGCGCTCGCCCTCGGCCGCGAAGCCTCGGTGGTTGCCGGCGGCGGTGAGGCCGAGATCGAACAGCGACTGGCGCGCCTCCTCCTCCATGGTGAGCGGCCGCGCGACGAGCGGCATGCGATCGTCCTCGCCCTTCTTGGCGGCCGCGAGCGCGTGCACCGGCGGGATGGCGCCGCGCGCCGTGACCTCGACCTCGTCCGTGATGCCCTCGTAGCCGAGCTCGGTGACGAGGTGGACGCGCAGCGTGATCTCACCGGAGTCGCCCGTCAGCATGGCGCGCAGCATCAGGCGCGGCTTCGGCTCGCTCGGCTGCGCGACCTCGACGAGGTCCGCGAGATCGACGCCGAGCCCGACCACGGCGGCGAAGCCGGCCTGGCCCTCTTCGGTGGCGAGGCCGTCGAGCAGCAGCGGCTCGGCGTGCAGGAGGCTCTTCGCCTCCCCCGGCAAGAGCGGCGGCGCCACGCGATAGAGCTTGAGCTGCTCGTCGAGCAGATAGGCGTCCTGCTCGCCGAGGACCTCGGGGAGCTCGAGGCGCTGGCCGTCCGAGGTGGTGGCCTCGAACACGAGGGCGATGCCGTCCTCGCCGAGGTCCTTCACGCGGCCCGTGATGCGCACGGGGGCGCCGATGACGACGATGCCGCCCTTGTCCTCCACCTCGAGCGCGACGTCGGTGGCGAAGGC
>CAYLZW010000715.1:0-1589 GCA_964388085.1 uncultured Myxococcales bacterium
GCAGGTTCATGGCCGCCACGGGCCGCGCGCCCATGGTGAAGACGTCGCGCAGGATGCCGCCGATGCCCGTCGCCGCGCCCTGGTAGGGCTCGATGAAGCTCGGGTGGTTGTGGCTCTCGACCTTGAAGCACACGCCCCAGCCGTCGCCGATATCGACGACGCCGGCGTTCTCGCCCGGGCCGACCACCACGCGCGGCCCGGTCGTGGGCAAGCGGCCGAGGTGTACGCGGCTCGACTTGTACGAGCAGTGCTCGCTCCACATGGCCGAGAAGCAGCCGAGCTCGACCTTGTTCGGCGTGCGCCCGAGGATGCGCACGGCGCGCTGGTATTCGTCGTCGGAGAGGCCGAGCTCGCGGCCGTCCGCCAGCGTCGTCGGGTCCGTGTCGCGCAAGCTGGCGATGCTCATGGGGACAGCCCCTCCCGGCGCGACGGTGTGCGCGCGGACGTGCTCTCGAGCGCCGCGCGGCACAGGCCCTCGAGGAGCCGGAGCCCGTCGTCACCGCCGAGGCGCGCTTCGCTCCTGCGCTCGGGGTGCGGCATGAGGCCGACGACGTTTTGGGACGGTCCGCCCGTGACGCCGGCGACGCAGCGACGGGAGCCGTTCAAGGCGCCGTTGCCCCGCGCGTCCTTCGTGACGTAGCGGAAGGCCACGCGGCCCTCGCGCTCGAGCTGGTCGAGGGTGGCGTCGTCGGCGAAGTAGTTCCCCTCGCCGTGCGCCACCGGCAGGTGGATGCGCTCGCCGCGATCGTACGCGCCCAACATGCCCTGAGCGCCGCCCGTGACCTCGAGCTCGACGAGGTCACACACAAACAGCCCGTCGCGGTTCGGCAACAGCGCGCCCGGCAGGAGGCCGGCCTCGCAGAGGATCTGAAAGCCGTTGCAGATGCCGAGCACCGCGCCGCCCTCGTCGGCGAAGCGCTTCACGGCCGCGACGATGGGGCTGTGCGCGGCCATGGCCCCGCAGCGGAGGTAGTCGCCGTAGGAGAACCCTCCGGGCAGGATCACGGCCTTCGTGGAGGCCGGCAGCGCGCTGTCTTTGTGGAACACGCGCGTGACGTTCGCGCCCACCGCCGCCTCTACGGCGTGCACGCAGTCGCGATCGCAGTTGCTCCCGGGGAACGTGATGACGGCGACGCTCATCGCGCCTGTCCCTCCGCGGCCGTCCCTTCGAGCACCTCGACGGACCAGCTCTCGATGACCGGGTTCGCGAGCAGCTCGTCGGCCATCCTCTCGACCGCGGCCTTCACGCGGCCGGCGTCGTCACCGTCGACCTCGAGCTCCACGAGCTTCGAGATGCGCACGCCCTTTACGCCCTCGAAGCCGAGCGATCCGAGCGCCTGCCGCACGGCCTCGCCCTGGGGATCGAGCACCCCTGCCTTCAACCGGACCGTCACGTTCGCGCGCATCAGAGCCTCTCCCTCAGGCCGCCGCGGCCTTCCCGCCGGCGTGCTCGCCAAACAGGGCGTCTGTGAAGTCGCCGGCGTCGAAGCGGCGCAGGTCGCCGATCTGCTCGCCGACACCGATGTAGCGAACCGGCACCTTCAGCTCATCCGCGATCCCGATGATCACGCCGCCCTTCGCGGTGCCGT
>CAYLZW010000716.1:0-1586 GCA_964388085.1 uncultured Myxococcales bacterium
TCGTCGTCGAGCATGGTCTGGGTCGCGAAGATGGCGTCGTGCATCTCCCAGAAGCGGCCCTGCTTGCCGGCGGCCTCGGCCGCGGCGGCGGCGCGCTTGGCCATGGGGTGAAAGCTCAGGGGGAAGTGCTTGTAGACGATCCGCACCTTGCCGGGATTCGCCTTCACGAGCTGATCGACGACCCCGGAGGCCAGCTTGCAGTGGGGGCACTCGAAGTCGGCGTACTCGACGATGGTGTAGGGCGCGTTGGCGGCGCCCTTGGTGGCGAAGCCGCTCGTCTCGATGGCGCTCGCCTTGGACGCGAAGCCACCCGCGATCTCCTGCGTGACTTGCTCCGCGAGCGCGTCCGGCGCGACGCCCTCGCGCAGCTGATCCGCCATCCAGTTGCCGAGCAAGACGGCAGGCTCACAGCGGGTGCCCTGCTGCAGGCAGCCGGCGAAGCTGCGCGGACAGTCACAGGGGCAGATCTCCTCGTTGGCGATGCGCGCGAAGGTGGCCTTCTCGTTCTGCCCGAGCCCCTGCAGGTCCACGACGGGGAACGTCGTGAGCGGCTCGCCGGTGGGCTTGAACGCCGCCGGCTGCGCGCTGGACGCGGGCTGCGGCTTCTGAGGCTTGGTGCCGTTGCCGTTGCTGCAGGCGACGAGCGGGAGCACGACGACAGAGATGAGGAGGACCGGAGTAGAGAGGCGCATGACGTGGCTTGGCTCGGTTGGGTGACGCTCAGCGAGGCAGGGCGAAGGCCGCGAGGAGGCGGAGCCGCGCGGCAGCCTCGACGAGCGGCCCCGCCATAGCGTGCGTCGTGCGATGCCGCAATCTGCCCGCGAGCCTGCCGCCCGGCGGGCCACGGGCCGTGCAAACGGCCCGGTGTCTCGGGACAGAGCATGCGGGCAGCCCAGAGCGGTCTCGACGAGGTCGCCTTTACAGGGTGCGAAAGCCCTTTCTATTCTTCCCGCATCCTTCTATGCCCACGTCGGGCATTTGAGCCTCGTCGCGGTCAGGGGACCCGACCCAGGCTTCGACCTGCGGGCACCTCGGGCGGCCAGGGTGACCCTGCCCCGAGGGCTGCGCTGAATGGCCAAGCGGGAATTCGACGACGACTACGAGAAGACCGCGGTCCTGGGTGTCCAGGATCTCGGGTTGCAGAAGTTCGAGGCCTCGAGCCGCTCGGCGTACCTCATCATGATCAACGGCCGCACGGTCGGCCGCATGCACAAGCTCGCGAGCGGTGTGACGGCGCTCGGCCGCGCGCCGGACGTGGAGGTGCTGATCGAGGACGAGGGCGTCAGCCGCCGTCACGCCATGATCGAGCTGACGCAAGAGGGCTACGTCCTCGAAGACAACAACTCGACCAACGGCATCTTCGTCAACGGCGAGAAGGTGCGCCGCCACGTCCTGCAGGACGGTGACAAGGTCCAGATCGGCTCGAACACCATCCTCAAGTTCAGCTACCAGGACGAGGTCGAGGAGAAGTTCCAGAAGCAGCTCTACGACTCGGCCACGCGCGACGCGCTCACCGGCGCCTTCAACAAGAAGTACTTCGCCGACCAGCTCAAGACCGAGTTCGCCTTCTGCTACCGGCACAAGCA
>CAYLZW010000717.1:0-1583 GCA_964388085.1 uncultured Myxococcales bacterium
GCGATGCCGTGGTCGATCATGTTGTTGACGGCGTTGCCGCCGCCGCCGCCGACGCCGATCACCTTGATCTTCGGCCCGTCCAGGTCGTTGTCCTCGAACTCGATCATCTCTCTACCCCGGAACTTTCTTGATTCTTTGAGTTTGGATGCGTGAAACCGAGAAGGTGCTGCTCGCGCTCGCGGGCGCGTGCGGAGCGCTAGAGGACATCCTGCAGCCAGGCGCCCATGCGCTTTCTGACCTTGGAGTAGATGTTCTCGTCGCGCGCGCGGAAGTGCCGCGTGTCCGCCTGCTGGGCGCCGTACTGCACGAGCCCGACGCCGGTGGCGTAGACCGGGCTCTTGACGACATCCACGAGGCCGCCGACGCCCTGGGGGATGCCGAGGCGAACCGGCAGGCCGATCACCTCCTCGGCGACCTCCGTCATTCCGGGGAGAAGGGTCGTTCCTCCTGTGAGCACCACGCCGGAGGCGAGCAGCTCGGTCAGCTTCATGCGCTCGATCTCGCGGTGCACGAGCTCGAAGATCTCCTCGACGCGAGGCTCGAGGATGTCGCCGAGGATCTGACGCGAGAGCACGCGCGTCTTGCGCCCGCCGATGCTCGGCACCTCGATGACCTCGTCCTTGCCGATCATCTTCGAGGTGGCGCAGCCGAAGCGCCGCTTGATGGTCTCCGCCTCGTCCTGCGGCGTGCGCAGGCCCACGGCGATGTCGTTCGTGAGGTGCTGGCCGCCGATGGCGATGACCGAGGTGTGCTGGATGGAGCCACCGTAGAAGATGGCGATGTCCGTCGTGCCGCCGCCGATGTCGACGAGCGCCACGCCGAGCTCCTTCTCGTCCTCGGACAGCACGCTCAAGGACGAGGCGAGCTGCTCGAGCACGATGTCGGAGACGTTCAGGGCGCACTTCTGGGCGCAGCGCACGATGTTCTGCGCGCTCGTGACCGCGCCCGTGACGATGTGAATCTTGGCCTCGAGGCGCACCCCGCTCATACCGAGGGGCTCCTTGATGCCGTCCTGATCGTCGATGACGAATTCTTGCGGCAGGATGTGGATGACCTCGCGGTCCACCGGGATGGCCACGGCCTTGGCGGCGTCGATGACCCGCTCGATGTCGGCCTCGGTCACCTCGCGGTGCTTCACCGCGACAATTCCGTGACTGTTGAAGCCACGGATGTGGCCGCCGGCGATACCGGCGTACACGCTGCCGATCTCGCAACCGGCCATGAGCTCGGCTTCCTCGATGGCGCGCTTGATGGACGCCACCGTGGACTCGATGTTGATGACGACGCCTTTTCGAAGCCCCTTCGAGGGGGCGGTGCCGATGCCGATGACGTCGATGCCTTCCGGCGTTACCTCTCCGACGATCGCGCAGATCTTGGTGGTACCGATATCGAGGCCCACCACGACATTGTCTCTTCTGGGCTTAGCCATGCCCTCTCCTCCCGGGCGACGCGCTCTCGCAGGCCGCCCTCCTCTCCGTTACCGCTCTCGCGGCTTCAGCCTTCCGGCTTCTCGCCCATCTCTGGACGAGCCCGGAGACGTACCGCCACCCTCTCAGGCCTGCGGTCGTCGTCGAGTCGAACCC
>CAYLZW010000718.1:0-1582 GCA_964388085.1 uncultured Myxococcales bacterium
AGGTTCACGATGCCGAGGTTCACGCTGATGAACGCCATCAGCGTCACGAAGCTCGACGCGCCGCGCTCGGCGGCCTGGCCCGCGAGGTCGACGATGGTGATGGGGCCGCCGAGCGAAGAGAGGCTGACCTGCCCGGTGGCGAGCATCCACAGCGACTTCGCCGTCATGGCGATCATGCGGCCGGTCTCGCTGAGCGCGCGCTTCGTGGCCTCGACGACGCCGACGTCGCGCGTGAGCAGCTCGCCGTCGGTCCAGGTGCCGCCGCCGGGGAAGGCGCCGAAGGTCTTGAAGTCCTCGCGCCCGCGCTCCTTCTCGGGCTCGAGGCGGAAGGCGAGCACGCGGGCCTGGCCGCTGTCGTCGAGCAAGCCGATGACGTGCACCTCGTCGGGCTCGCCGAGCAGGCGCACCGAGACCTCGCTGCCCACGCTGACGGCCTCACCGTCGACCACGGCCGCGAGGTCGCCCTCTTCGACGCCGAGCTTCTCGGCCGGCGTGTCTTCGTTCACCTGCTTGAAGGTGCCCTCATAGGACGAGAGCCCGAAGCGACGCGCGTTCTCTTCGACCTTCGCGCGCAAGAGGCGCTCGGTGGCGGCGACGTTGCGCGCGATGTCCGCTTGCTTCAGCTCGTCGGCGGTGACGGCGAAGCGATCGACCTCGTCGTGCATCGTGTAGGGGGGCGGCGCTGGATCGTCGAAGGCGGGGCCGTCGGGTCCTTGCGGCGTGGTAACGACCCAGGCGGGCTCGAGCGTGACGGTCTTCTTCTCCGGCGCCTTGCCGTCCTTGGCCGCGAGCGGCTGCACGACGATGGTGACGCTGACCGGCTGGTTCTTGTGCTGGTCGAGCGCCGCCAGCAGCTGCTCGCGCGAGCTCACCTTCAGGTCGCCTACCTGCTCCACGAGGTCGAGCGTCTGGATGCCGGCCTCGGCGGCGGGGCTGCCCGGCGCCACGGTCACGAACGGCCGCTGCACGTGCGGCATGATGCCGACGCGACCGAGCTGCTTGCCCTTCTCGAGCGGGCTCAAGCTCGGCGCGCCGCGCGGCGTCACCGTCAGCGCGACGCGCTCGCCGCCGCGCTCGACGACGACGGCGACGTCCTGCTCCGGGCGCGCCTCGATGAGCTCCTGCACGTCGCTGAAGGCGGTGACCGGCTCGCCGGCCACCTCGAGGATGCGGTCGCCCGCCTGCATGCCGGCTGCGGCCGCGGGGTCGCCCTCGACCACGGTGCCGACGAGCGTGCCGTTCACCGTCTCGCTACCGACGAAGAGGAAGAAGAACAAGAACACCGGCAAGATGAAGTTGGCCGCCGGACCCGCGAACGCGATGGCCGACTTCTGCAGCGTCGGCTTGTGCAAGAAGCTCTTGTCGCGCTCCTCCTCGGGGACCTCCTCGCTGATGTCGTCGCCATACATGCGCACGTAGCCGCCGAGCGGGATGGCGCTGATGCGATAGTCGGTGTCTCCCTTCTGGAAGCCGAACAGGCGCGGGCCGAAGCCGAGCGAGAAGGTGAGCACGCGCACGCCGCTCGCCTTGGCGACGAGGAAGTGCCCGAGCTCGTGCACGAAGACGAGGACGCCGAGCAGGA
>CAYLZW010000719.1:0-1579 GCA_964388085.1 uncultured Myxococcales bacterium
GACTCGTACTTCCGCGAGCGGCGCAGCGACATCGACTTCGTCGGCGAGCGCGTGCTCGAGGCGCTCAGCAAAGACGGTGAGCGCTTCATCGACAAGGTCCCCGACGACGCCATCGTGGTCGCGCACGACCTGTCGCCGGCCGACACGCTGGCCCTCTCGCGCAAGAACATCCGCGCCTTCGTCACCGAGGTGGGCGGCGCCACGAGCCACACGGCCATCCTCGCGCGCGCGCTCGAGATCCCGAGCGTGGTCGGCTGCGCGGGCGTGCTCGACGTCGCCGGCGTCAACGATGACATCGTCGTCGACGGCACCATGGGCGAGGTGGTCCTGCACCCCTCGCGCCTGTTGCGCGCCAAGTACCGCGGCATCGCCCGCCGCCGGCAGCTCCTCGACGACGAGCTCCTCGCCGAGCTGAGCGAGCCGACCGTGACGCCGGACGGCGCCGAGGTGACGCTGCTCGCCAACATCGAGCTCGAGGACGAGGTCGAGAGCGCGCTCGCGCACGGCGCCAAGGGCGTCGGCCTGTACCGCACCGAGTTCCTGTTCCTGAACGGCGGCTACCTGCCGACCGAGCAGGACCACGCGGGCGCCTACGCGCGCGTGCTCGACTCGCTCGGCGACAAGCGGCCGGCGCTGTTTCGCACCTTCGACATCGGCAGCGACAAGCTCGCAGAGAGCGTGCCCATGACGAAGGAGGACAACCCTGCCCTCGGCCTACGCGCCTGCCGCCTCGGCCTCGTGCGGGACGATCTCTTCCGCGTGCAGATCCGCGGCATGCTGCGCGCCACCGGCAGAGGGCGTGGCGCCATCATGCTGCCCATGATCAGCGGCGTCAGCGAGCTGCGCCAGGTGAAGGAGGTCATCTACGACGAGATGGACCGCCTGGGACGCGAGGGTGTGCCCGTCTGGCGAGAGGTCCCCATCGGCATCATGGTGGAGCTGCCGAGCGCCGTGTGGGCCGCCGACCGGCTGGCCGAGGAGTGCGACTTCTTCTCGGTGGGGACGAACGACCTCATCCAGTACTCGCTCGCCATCGACCGCGGCAACAAGCAGGTCGCCTACCTCTACCGCCCGCTGCACCTGTCGAACCTGCGGGCCATCCGCCACGTCACCCAGGCGGCCAAGAGCGCGGGCATCCCCGTCAGCCTGTGCGGCGAGATGGCGGCCGATCCCATGTGCACGAGCATCTGCATGGGGCTCGGCTTCGACACGCTCTCGATGCCGCTGTCCGCGATCCCGCGCATCGCCTGGGCGGTGCGTCGCTTGCGCAAGAGCGAGGCCGAGAGCCTCCTCGCGGAGTGCCTCTCGGTCAGCACCGTCGAGGAGATCGAGGCCCTCGTGCTGGCCGCGATGCAGGAGGCGCTGCCCGAACTGCTGCAGGAGCCCGACGCGTAGGGGTCAGAACCGATAGCGCAGCGCGAGCTGCGCAGAGAGCGGGTTCGCCCGCGTGAGCGGCTTGCCGAAGTCGGCGCCCTCGTTGATGTGCCGCTCTTCCACGGCCGTCGTCGGGCGCGCGTTGAAGAGGTTGAACACGTCGGCGATGAGCTGGATCTCCTGGCCGGTCAGCTCGCGCAGGTTC
>CAYLZW010000720.1:0-1569 GCA_964388085.1 uncultured Myxococcales bacterium
TGGTGTCCTCGGTGACGAAGGCGACCTCGAGCTCGTTCTTCACCGCGAAGGTGACGGCCTCCTCGAGGTTCCTCAGCATGCGATCGAGGTCCCAGTCCTCGGCGAGCTGCCGCACGGGGCTCGTGCCGAGGAAGGTGTAGACCGCGATGGGGATGCCGACCTCGTCGCGGACGCGCACCACGGGCTCGATGTCCTTGACGACCGTACGCGCCGCGCAGTTGGCCTGCATCTTCAGCTTGTTGTCGCGCATGAACGTGGCGATGCGCTTGACGTCCTCCACCGCGCGTGGGCCGGCGCCGGGCAAGCCGATGTCCGCGATGGTGATGCCGAGCTTGTCCATGAGCTCGACCATCTCGAGCTTGGTCTCGACGGGCGGATCGACGACGGAGGGCGACTGGATGCCGTCGCGCAGCGTCTCGTCACACAGCTCGATGGGCTTTGGGAACACGCGCCCGCGTCGGTTCGACTCGTTCCAGTCGTAGATGAGGTCCTTCGAGATGCTCTCGTTGCCGTCGGCCACGCTCATGCCAACGCCTCCACGATGACGGCGAGGCCCTGACCTCCGCCGATGCAGGCCGAGCCGAGCCCGACCTTCTTGCCGCGCTGCTTGAGCGCGTAGAGCAGGTGCGTCGTGATCTTGGCGCCCGAGGCCGCGAGCGGGTGACCGATCGCGATGGCGCCGCCGTCCGTGTTGAAGACCTCGTCCTTGATGCCGAGCTCCTTCTGCACGGCGAGCACCTGCGGCGCGAACGCCTCATTCACCTCGACGAGGTCCATGGCGTCGAGCGTGGTCTCGGCGCGCGCCAGCGCGCGCTGGATGGCGGGCACCGGGCCGATGCCCATCACCGTCGGGTCGCAGCCCGAGACGCCCCAGTTCACGAGGCGGCCGATGGGCGAAAGCCCCTTCTCGTCGGCGAACTCGCGCGTGCACAGCACCATGGCCGCCGCACCGTCACAGATGCCGCTGGCGGCGCCGGCGTGAATGACGCCGTCCTTCTTGAACACCTTCGGCAGCTTCTTCAGGCTCTCGACGGTGGTGTCGGGGCGGCCGTGCTCGTCGGCCTTGAACTCGAGCGTGCCCTTCCGGCTCTTGACCTCGACCACCGCGATCTCATCGTCGTAGGCGCCCCGCGCCTGCGCCTCGGCGTGCAGCTTCTGGCTGCGCACGGAGTACGCGTCGACCTCTTCTTGCGAGAGCTTGTACTGCTCCGCGAGCTTCTCGGCGGTCATGGCCATGGGCATGCCGGTGAAGGAGTCGGTGAGCGCCGCCCACAGCGAGTCCTCGAGGTCACCGGCCTTGCCGAGCGGCAGGCCCCAGCGCGCGCCGCGGATGACGTGCGGCGCCTGGCTCATGGACTCGGTGCCACCGACGAGGACACAGCGCGAGTCACCGAGCAGGAGCTGCTGCGCTCCCTGCACGATGGCCTCGAAGCCGGAGCCACACAGGCGGTTGACCGTCACGGCGGGGACGCGATCGGGCAGCTCGCAGCGAAGCCCGATGTGGCGCGCGAGGTAGATGGCGTCGGGCGAGGTCTGGATGACGTTGCCGAACACGACGTGGTCGATGTC
>CAYLZW010000721.1:0-1560 GCA_964388085.1 uncultured Myxococcales bacterium
TGGCCCTTCAAGAGGTCGCTGCACGTCGTGATGGGCTTCAAGCCACAGGACGCGAGCTGCCAGGCGTTCATCGGATCGACGCCGGCGGAGAACGAGATGTCGAAGCGGCCGCCGGTCTCGCGGCGGAAGCGATCCGCGAGCGTCAGCGCCAGCACGTGCAGCGGCTGACCCGAGAGGTACATCTCGCCGCCGGCGGCGAAGGGCGGATCGGGGCTCTCGCACACGAGGGTGTTCGAGAACTTCACGCCGAGGCCGAGCCCGCGCTCCTTCGCCTGGGCCTCGAGGCGCGGCAGCATGTCCATGAGCTGGGCCCACTGCAGGTCCTTCTCGAAGGCCTCGCGGTGCAGCTTCACGTGCCGGTAGCCCATGTCGTCGAGCAGGCCGCGCACGGCGTCGTAGCCGAGCAGCGTCGGGTTCAGCTTGATGACGGTGTGCAGCCCGTGGTCACAGAGGGTGTGGCTCGCGATGGCCTCGATCTGATCCGCGGGACAGCCGTGGAAGGTCGACAGCGTCGTCGAAGAGCTCACGCGCGTGGGCACCTCGACGTCGGCCCACTTCGGGAAGCGATCCTTGATCTCGGCGCGCAGCTCGGCGAGCAGCGAGGAGCAGTCCTTCAGCGTCGCGATGAAGCCCGCGACCTTCTCCGTCTGGATGCCGGGCAGGTCGTAGCCGAGGCTGAGATCGAAGATCGTCTCCCCGGCGCCGTTCGGCCAAAGCCCCGGGCCGACGTCGCTGTTCAGCGCATGCACGAGGTACCAGGCGGCGACGTACTCGCGCGCGGATTGCGCCACGAGCAGCTCCTGGGACCACTCGACGTTGTAGCCGATGTTCGGCGCGAAGATGCACGGCCGCGGGATCTCGAGCTCGTCGAGGACCTGCACGGTCTTGAGCTCCATGAAGCGCGCGCCCGCGAGGAACGACAGCACGATGTTCTGCGCCATCTGCGTGTGCGGGCCCGACGCGGGCCCAAACGGCGTCGCCGCCCGGCCGGCCATGTGCCGCAGCGAGACGTCGGCGCCCGGCTCCGGCGTCCATATGTCGCGGCGCGCGAGCGAGTACAGCGGTCCGCCCTCGTCCTTCTGCTCGCGATCGAGGCGGGCGACGAGGGCGGAGAACGGGAGCGGGTAGAGATCGGCCATGGTGCTCGTCCTGCGGGGCGGCCTCGGGCTGAGAGCGCGAGGCGTCGCGAAGGTAACAGCGCCCCTCGCCACCGTCTCGGGGTTTGCGTCTCAAGCAGACAAATGTCTTCACGTTCGTGCGGCGGAACCGTTCGCCGACAAAAGGGGTCGATTCCTTGAGGAGCTCGTGTGTATGCGACAGCGTGTCAGCCGCCATGACGACGACGGACGAGGTCAAGCAGCTGGTGCGGCTGTATGCGGGCAACGCCCCGCAGCTGCTGACGCTGCTCTCCCAGCAGCTCCAGGTGTTGAAGGGACAAGGCCAGATGCTGCTCGGTCTCTGCGGCATCACCATCACCGTGACCGGGTTCTCGGGCCACAACATGGTGCGAGCGGGCCTCGTGTCGATGCTCTGCATGGTGCTCGGGCTCGGCATCATCCT
>CAYLZW010000722.1:0-1549 GCA_964388085.1 uncultured Myxococcales bacterium
TCATCGCCGACATCACCGAGCGCAAGAAGGCGGAGCGGGCGCTGCTCGACAGCGAGGCGCGCTACCGCATCATGGGCGAGACGCTGCCCTACGGCGTGTGGCTGGCCGATCCGGAGGGGCGCTCCGAATACCTGAGCGCGTCCTTCCTCGAGCTCGTCGGGCGTCCGCTCGAGGACATGCGCGGGCTCGGCTGGACCGAGGTGATCGATCCCGACGACGTCAAGAACACCGTCGACGCATGGCAGCGCTGCGTCGCCACCGGCACCAAATGGGAGCGCGAGCTGCGCGTGACGGCGCGTGACGGCAGCTGGCGCACGGTGTTGGCGCGTGGCCTGCCCGTCAGGGACGAGCGCGGCCGGGTGAGCTGTTGGGTGGGCATCCACCTCGACATCACCGAGCGCAAGGACATGGAGCTCGATCTCATCGACAGCCGCGCGGCGCTCGAGCGGCAGATGCGTCGCCTCGAGGAGGTCGATCAGCGCAAGGACGAGTTCCTCGCCATCCTCGGCCACGAGCTGAGAAACCCGCTCGCGGCCATCGGCAACGGCGTGCGGCTGCTGCAGCGCGGCGCCGGCGACGAAGAGAGCTTTCGCTGGACGCGCACCATGCTGGCCGATCAGGTGCGGCAGCTCACGCGCATCGTCGACGACCTCCTCGACGTCACGCGCATCACGCGCGGCAAGGTGCAGCTGCACAAGACCCGGCTCTCGCTCAAGGCCATGGTGCAGGACGCGCTCGCGGCCTCGCGCCCGGTGCTCGAGGAGCGGCGCCACCGCGTGGAGATCGACCTCGATGAGAGCGAGCTGTTCCTCGACGCCGATCAGACCCGGCTCGAGCAGGTCATCGTGAACCTGCTCACCAACGCGGCGAAGTACACGCCGCCCGAGGGGCTCATCGAGGTCTCGCTCCACAAGGACGGTGACAGCGCCCGAGTCGTCGTGAAGGACAGCGGCGTCGGGCTCGAGGCGGAGTCCCTGCAGCGCATCTTCGAGCCCTTCGCGCAGATCCGCGGCAGCAGCATCGCCGGCGGTGGGCTCGGCATCGGCCTCACCATCGTGCGCCAGCTCGTCGAGCTGCACGGCGGCACCATCCGGGTCGCGAGCGACGGCCTCGGCCACGGCAGCACCTTCACGGTCACGTTACCGCTCGCGCGTGGGGTGCGCGGCGAGCGGGTGGAGCCCGGGCCGGAGGGGATGCCCGACTTCGGCTGCGCCCTGCGTGTGCTCGTTGTCGACGATAACTGCGACGCGGCCGTCGCCCTCGGCATGCTGCTGAGCGCCTGCCGCTGCGTCGTCGAGACGGTGTACACGGGCGGCGCCGCGCTCGAGAAGGCGAAGAGCTTCTTGCCCGACGTGGTGCTGTGCGACATCGGCCTGCCGGATGTGACCGGCTTCGAGGTCGCACAGGCCCTGCGAGACGACGCGCGCTGCCGTGGCTGCATGCTGGTCGCCGTCACCGGCTTCGGGCACGACGACGTCGCCGGCCGGGTGCGCGAGAGCGGCTTCGATCTGCACCTTCTGAAGCCGGTCGATCCGGACGTGCTCTTCGA
>CAYLZW010000723.1:0-1549 GCA_964388085.1 uncultured Myxococcales bacterium
TGCGGCAGAGCGCACGAGAATTCGCCGGTGAGCCGACGGAGGATGACCGCTCGAGACTGTCAGAAAGTCGGTGTACGGCCGGGCAGCGGTTTCGCCGGTCGCCCGGTCGCTCCTCATCGTCCTCGCGAGTCGCGTGTCGCTGGTCTTCCTCGGGGACTGTCGTGAATTCGGTGTTTCGGTCGGGTAGCCCTGTCCCCCGGAGCTACCGTGCAGAAGAAGAACACAAAGGTCTCGTCGAGGATCGCCGCTAAGGGCGGGATTCCAAAAGAAGTTCTAGACACCCTGCTGGGCGCTGTGAGTCCCGAGGCGAAGGCCGAGGGCACGTCCGCCATCCTCAAAGAGCTCACGGCCGCCGTCGTGAACCGCGCGCTCGAGGCCGAGCTCACCGAGCACCTCGACTACGAGGACGGCGAGCCGCCGCCCGAGACGCAGACGAACCGACGCAACGGCCACCGCAAGAAGGTGCTCCGCACCGAGCATGGCGCGGTCGACATCAAGGTCCCGCGCGACCGTGAAGGCACCTTCGAGCCGAAGCTCGTGGAGCCGTATCAGCGATCGATACCAGGCTTCGACGAGAAGATTATCTCGATGTACGCGCGCGGCCTGAGCACGCGAGACATCCAGGGCCACTTCGAGGAGCTCTACGGTGTCGAGGTCAGCCCTGATCTCGTTAGCCGTGTCACCGACGCGGTCGTCGACGAGCTGAAGGCTTGGCAGGGCCGCTTGCTGCAGGCGCTCTACCCTATCGTCTACATCGATGCCCTCGTCGTGAAGGTGCGGGACGGCGGCGGCGTCGAGAATAAGAGCCTCTACCTCGTCATCGGCGTCGACGACGAGGGACAGCGCGAGGTCCTTGGCATGTGGTTGCAGAAGACCGAGGGCGCGAAGTTCTGGCTCGCCATCTTGACCGAGCTGCGGAACCGCGGCGTCGAGGACATCCTGTTCCTCTGCGCCGACGGCCTCACGGGGCTCCCAGAAGCCGTCGAGGCGGCGTTCCCGAAGACCGTGTTCCAGACCTGCATCGTGCACCTGATTCGCGCCAGCACGCGCCTGGTGCCCTGGAAGGAGAAGCGTGCGGTCTGCTCCGACCTGCGGCCCATCTACACCGCGCCCAGCGAAGACGCTGCCATGACGGCCCTCGAAGCGTTCGAGGACAAGTGGAGCGCGAAGTACCCGATGGTCGCCAAGGCCTGGCGCTCGCGCGCCGTCGAGTGGACGCCGTTTCTGAGGTTCTCGCCCGAGATTCGCCACGCCATCTACACGACGAACGTCATCGAGGCGACGAACCGCCAGCTGAGGAAGGTGCTGAAGACGAAGGGGCACCTGCCGAACGACGCCGCTGTGCTGAAGCTCTCCTACCTCGTGCTGAAGACCTGCGAGAAGGGCTGGCGCAAGAATCGACGGAGCCGCGACTGGGCCACCGTCCGACTGCAACTGAACGTCCACTTCGAGGACCGTTTCCCGGTGGAGCTGTGAGCTTGCTAGAAGGTCATTACGGGCTGTGAGCAGCCATCAACCGCTGCCCGGCCGTACACCGACTTTCTGACAG
>CAYLZW010000724.1:0-1542 GCA_964388085.1 uncultured Myxococcales bacterium
ACGTCATGACGCCCGAGTTCGGCGCCCCGAGCCAGCTCGAGAAGATCGACATGCTCGACTTCGCCGACGTCGTCGTCATCAACAAGTTCGACAAGCGCGGGGCCGCGGACGCGCTGCGCGACGTGCGCAAGACCTACCAACGAAACCACCAGCGCTTCAGCGAGGATCCGGCGCGCATGCCGGTGTTCGGCACGAGCGCGCACCGCTTTCACGACCCGGGGACGAACGCCGTGTTCGGTGCCCTCGTCGAGCGCCTGGGCGAGAAGCAGGGAGGCGACACCTGGAAGGCCGCGTTGCCGGAGGCCGGGCCGCCGCGCACCGACAGCCTGATCCCGCAGGCGCGCACACGCTACCTCGCGGACATCGCGGACACGGTGCGTCGTCGACAAAAGCGCGCCGAGGCGGAGGCGCTCTTGGCCGAGCGCGCCCACGGCGTCGCGCGCGCCCTCAAGGAGCTCGGCGACACGGTGCCCGCGGACCTGAAGCCCTATGCGAATGAGCCGCTGGCGGGTGGAGCGGACGACGCCGCCGTGAGCGCGCTGCGCCGTCGCTACAATGAGCTGCTCGGCGGGCTGTCCGACGAGGCGCGTGCGCACCTGCGCGACTTCGACGCCCTGATGGCGAGCTATTCGGACGAGAAGAACAGCTACCAGGTGCGCGGGCGGGATTTCTCCGTCGACAACTACAGCGAGTCGCTCAGCCACCAGCCCATCCCGAAGGTGTCGGTGCCGACCGCGCGCGACTGGGGCGAGCGCGTGCGTTTCTCCATGAAGGAGAACGTGCCGGGCCGCTACCCCTTCACCGCGGGCGTGTTCCCGTACAAGCGCACGGGCGAGGATCCGACGCGCATGTTCGCCGGCGAGGGCACCCCGGAGCGCACCAACCGCCGCTTCCATTACGTCTCGAAGGGCCAGCCCGCGGTGCGTCTGTCGACCGCGTTCGACTCGGTCACGCTCTACGGCGCCGATCCGGATCCGCGCCCGGACATCTACGGCAAGGTGGGCAACTCCGGCGTCAGCGTGTGCTCGCTCGACGACGCCAAGCGGCTCTACTCGGGTTTCGATCTATGCGCGGCCTCGACCAGCGTGTCGATGACGATCAACGGGCCGGCGCCGACCATCCTCGCGTTCTATTTCAACGCGGCCATCGACGCGGCCTGCGAACGCAAGCTCAAGAAGGAGGGCCGCTGGGCCGAGATCGAGAAGAAGATCGAAGCGTGGTTCGCGGAGCGGGGCATGGAGCAGCCGGTCTATCGCGGCTCCTTGCCGGACACGCACGACAAGATGGGCCTCGGCTTCCTCGGTATCTCCGCCGACCGGGTGATGGAGCGCGCGGAGTACGAGGCCGTGAAGGCCGAGGTGCTGAAGACCGTGCGCGGCACCGTGCAGGCCGACATCCTGAAGGAGGATCAAGCGCAGAACACGTGCATCTTCTCGACCGAATTCGCGCTGCGGATGATGGGCGACGTGCAGTCGTATTTCATCGAGCAGGGCGTGCGGAATTTCTATTCGGTGAGCATCAGCGGCTACCACATCGCCGAGG
>CAYLZW010000725.1:0-1523 GCA_964388085.1 uncultured Myxococcales bacterium
GAGGCCATTTGCCGGCCCTACGGGGCCGGTGTTCTTTCGAGGATTCGCCATGCGGTATTTGCTCGCGGTGCTCGCGCTGTTGGTCTGTGCCTCGGTTCATGCCAAGGAGGTCGAATGGAGTCTCGTCCTGCCTACGGAGTACGACGACGGTCACGCCTTGGCGCAATCGGACTTGGCCGAGGTCAGGATCTACGTCGACGGTGTACCGCAGAGCTTCCCGGTGCAGTTGACGGGCGTGGTCGATGTCCGGAGCGGTGAGCACGAGATTTGCGCCTCGGTGGTGACGACGCCTGAGAGTTACGGCGAGGGGGAGGAGTCGGACTGCTCCAACCTCGTCACGGTCGACGTGCAGGCGCCGAGGCCGAAGCCGCCGACGCTGCTCGAGGCCATTGTGGCGTTCATCAAGCGGCTGTTCGGCTGGTTCGCGTAATGGCTTTCCCGGCATCCGAAATCCGGCTCTCACAGGGCCTAGACCGCGCGTGCAACCATGCACTGCACGTCAGGGCGAAGGTCTCGAGCCTCCGCGCTCAGAGCGGCGACGTGAAGCGATCGGTGCTCATCGACATCATGCGGGACCTGACGCAAGCGCTTGTCGCATGGCAGCAGGTAGCGGCGTTGCCGGGGATCGTGGCCTATGCCAAGGCTCAGTGGGACGACCCGGAGCTCGACATCGCTGCGGAGTTTACGGCGATGGTGAATGCTGCAACCGCCCTGCGCGACAACATCTTCAGCACCTTCCCGAAGCAAGGCGGGATCTGGCTCGTGCATAGCTACGACGAGGCAGGTGTTCCGACGGACGCGGTATTCACGCCTGCGCAGCTTTCGACGTTCAACGGTTTGGCGGACACGCTCATTGCGGCCATAGGGTAAGGACCTTGTGGCGCTCGGTACACCAGCCAGTCTAGGGACCGCTCACGAGACATCGAGCGACGGGACGCTCACTCTCTCGGTCTCGCCGACCGATGGCGCGGTCATCTATGTGTTTCTCGCGGCGTCAGTGCCGTCGAGTGGCACGCTTGCGACGTTCGATGTCTCCGGTCTCGGCGGGACGTGGGAGGAGCTGGAGAACGTCCCCTACGGCGGCCGGCGCGTCATGTCGGTATGGCGCGGCACCAAGGGGTCGGCGTGGGGCTCGGGCACGCTCACCTTCACGGTCGGATTCTCGGGGCTCCAGGACTTCGGGGCGGTCGCGGCCGAGATTCCGAGCGGCTGGGACACTGCCGACCCTGACGATGCGCCGGTCTCGGGCGCCGCGAGCAATAGCCTCACGCTCGGCGATGTTGGGACGGTCGATTCTGGTGATGGTGTTCTCGTCTTCGGGTGTCACGAGGACGGCGCGAACAATTTCGCCTGCACCGGCTACTCGGAGGTTGCCGGTCAAGGTGCTCTGTCGAACATCCGCCAGATGCGGATATGGTTCGACGACAGCTCGCCGGACGAGACGCCGAACCTTACGTCCAACGGGGGCGGCAATGCGGTCGGCGGCGTTGCGCTCGTCGTCAATGCGGCGGAGGACGGGGGTG
>CAYLZW010000726.1:0-1518 GCA_964388085.1 uncultured Myxococcales bacterium
CGAGACCATCCACCTCTCGGGCTACACCGACCTCGAGAAGCTCGCCATCGCGCGCACCTACCTCGTGCCGAAGCAGCTCGAGGCCAACGGGCTGGCGGAGTTCGCGCCGGTGGACGAGCGGGACAAGGACGGCTCGCGCAAGCAGACGAAGGGCGCGCAGGTCAGCTTCGACGACAGCGCGCTGCGCAAGATCGTCGACAACTACACGCGCGAAGCGGGCGTCCGCCACCTCGAGCGCGAGATCGGCACCTGCTCGCGCAAGGCCGCCATCGAGCTGCTCAAGAAGGTGGGCGAGCCCGACCCGAGCGAGCTCGCGCTCGAGAGCAACAGCGCTCCGGCCGCGCAGGTCACCGACGACGGCAGCGCGCCCGCGAAGGACGCGCCCCCCGCGCTGCCGCAGCTCGCCACCGAGAGCGCGACGGGTGACAAGAGCAAGCCGCCGCCGCTGCCGCACAAGCCCAAGGCCGACGACGAGGCAGACGCCGAGGCCTCCGCCGAAGAGCGCGCCGCCGCCGAGGTGGACCTGAAGAAGCAGGCGCTGCGCCGCCGGCTCGAGGGCGAGAAGCTCAAGATCAACGCCAAGAAGGTGCAGAAGTACCTCGGCACCGAGCGCTACCGCCGGCGCGACACCGACGCCACCGACCTCGTCGGCGTCACCAACGGCCTATCGTGGTCGACGGTGGGCGGCGACGTGCTGCTCACCGAGGTCGCCGTCACCCCCGGGCGCGGCAAGCTCGTGCTCACCGGTAAGCTCGGCGACGTCATGCAGGAGAGCGCGCGCGCGGCCATGACCTACGTGCGCAGCCGCGCGAGCAACATGGGCCTCGCGCAAGACTTCTACGACCGCATCGACGTGCACGTGCATTTCCCCGAGGGCGCCATCCCGAAGGACGGCCCGTCGGCGGGCGTCACGGTGGCGACGAGCCTCGTGTCCGCGCTGACCAAGCTGCCGGTGCGCCGCGACGTCGCGATGACGGGCGAGATCACGCTGCGCGGGCGCGTCACCGCCATCGGCGGCCTCAAGGAGAAGGCGCTCGCCGCCTATCGCGCGGGCTGCACGAAGGTGATCATCCCGCACGACAACGAGAAGGACCTCGCGGACATCCCCGAGGCGGTGCGGAAGAAGCTGACCTTCGTCCCCGTCGAGAGCATGGACGAGGTGCTGAAGCACGCGCTCGCCATCGAGGACCCGGACGCGTTCTTCGAGCGCTTGAAGGAAGGGCCGCCGAGCTACGTGTTCGACGATCCGCCGGGCACGAAGCGGGCGCGCGACGACGAGGAAGAGCCGGCGGCGGGCGTGCACTAATTTGCGCCCTATGGGCGCGGCGCAAAGGCGCAAAGACGCAAAGGGAACACCAAAGACCCTTGCGGCTTTGCGCGAGATTTTCTTGTCTCTACTGCTTGAGCTTCCAACCCGTCTTGAAGATCCAGCCGATCGCGCCGAGGCACACGACGAGGAAGCCGACGATCGCCGCCGCGCTCACGACGACGTTCACGTCGCTCGTGCCGTAGAAGCTC
>CAYLZW010000727.1:0-1512 GCA_964388085.1 uncultured Myxococcales bacterium
CACACGAACCTGCCGCTCGTGAACGAGGGCGACGCGCTCTTCCACATCGCGACCTTCGATCGGCTCACCTCGGTGGAGGAGCAGATCCTCGCCTGGCGCGAAGAGCTGAAACCAAAGCCGCCGGCGGACATCATCCCGGGCGAGCGCGAGCCCGTTACGCCACGCTGAGCAGGGCGGGCGGCCGCGCGAATGGGCCTGCCCCAAAGAACAAGGGCCGAACGCTCAAGCGAGACCCCCCGGCCCTCACCCTTATCGCGCCCGACCCTTGCGAGGGGATGTCGTCGTCGTTCAGGCGACCTGCGAAGCGGAGACCCGCGCGACCGGCTGACGAGCCAGCGGCGCCGTCCTCGCGAGCGCCTCGAAGCGGGTGCGGAGGCG
Source organism: uncultured Myxococcales bacterium (assembly GCA_964388085.1). Lineage (GTDB taxonomy): Bacteria > Myxococcota > UBA727 > UBA727 > CAYLZW01 > CAYLZW01. The sequence goes on from CAYLZW010000727.1 coordinate 379, forward strand.
CAGCACACGCTCGGGCGTACCGAGGTCCGTCCAGCCACAGGGCGGCGCCGGCATCACGCGCAGCACGTCGGGAGACGGGGTCAGCACATCGCGGGAGAAGTCAGCGGCCACCGCCATCTCGAAGAGCTCCTCGAGCGAGCGCTTCTTCGGGTTCTGCTGCAGCAGGTGCGCGAACATGCGCAGCTCGTTGCTGGCCGAGCGGTGGAAGAGCTGCAGCAGCGCACGCGCGCGCGCGCCGACGACGAGGGTGCTCCAGAGCGCGTCCTGCTGCCAGAGCTCGAGCGCGTGGTCCGTGGGCGGCTTCTCGACGAAGCTCTCCACGGCGCAGGTGCCGTCCGGCTGCCTCTTGCCGGGGACGATCCAGCCATAGTCCGCGTTCGGCGCCTCCGCGCCCACGCCGAGGAGCACGGTGTGCTGCTGGTCGGTGTCGGCGGCGCGCAGCATGCCGCGCAGCGCGCTCTGGAAGACGCCCTCGTCGCCGAAGTGATGGTCCGAGGGCATGAGCGCGACGACGGCGTCGGGATCGTCGCGCTGCACGGCCACGAGCGGTACCAGCACGCCGACGGCGGTGCCGCGGTTCGACGGCTGGACGATGACGTTCTTCTCGGGCAGCGCGCCGAGGAGCGGCTGCCAGTACTTGCGGTGCTTCTCGACGACGCAGACGTAGGTGCGCTCGGGCGGTGCGAGCGGCGCGGCGCGCAGCAGCGTGCGCTCGAGGAGAGTCTCGCTGCCGCCGAGGTTGCAGAACTGCTTCGGGACGGGGTTTCCCTCCGAATCCGTCGTCAGCGTCCAGAGCCGTTGTCCGTCGCCGCCTGCCAGGATTACCACTCGCGTCCTCTCACTTGTGTCCACGCGCGCACCCCATCCTTTCGGTTTCATTGAGGTTGTTGTCCGTCGCACCGACGACGTGCGCGCAGGCATAGGCAACGCCTGTGCCACCCACCTCCGCTCACCTCGAGTGCATACCTGCGCCGACGGCGGGGTTATCCACAGCGCAAATGCCACGAACGACGGCCGCAACCTCGTCGTGGTCGGTGTTTCTTGCGCACGCTGTTCTGTGGCTGGCGCCGGTCGCGAAAGTCGTCAGCCCCCGTCGAGCCCGCGAGCGCGCTCGACAGAGTGCACGCCTTTACG